>NZ_JACVTX010000024.1:0-83165 GCF_016624745.1 Erwinia sp. S43
TGCAGCCGGGGCAGGACGCCCCGTCTGCACTGGTCCGAAAGGCTGACGAAATAAGTAAAGGCACCGCAACGCGGCGCGAGGACCGCCCATTAGGGAAAACCACCAGTCAGCGCCATCACCATGATGGCAGGCCACAAATCTATCTCTCTTTACTGCGCCGCTTTCTCCACCCCGATATCACCCACATTATTACAGGTCTTATCCTTCGGGCAGTACAGATCCAGCAGCTTCAGCGTCACCCCATTGGTCCAGCCAAAACCGTCCTGTAACGGATATTCACCACCGCCGCCACCGCCCAGACCTTTCCCTTCCACCACGTATTTTTCCACCAGCTTGTGCTCTTTATCGTAGGTTGCCTGCACATTCTGCAGGAAGCGCATGCCAACCTCTTTTGCCAGCTCCTGCTTGCCATAGTGATTCAGCCCCTCAACGGCCGCCCACTGCAACGGTGCCCAGCCGTTGGGTGCATCCCACTGCTGGCCGTTGTTAACGGTCGTGGTGACCAGACCCCCCTCCTTCAACAACTGCGCCTGGACGGCACTGGCGGTTTTGCTTGCGTGCTCATCGGTGGCCGCCTGCAGGTAGAGCGGGAACAGCGCGGCGGCGGTCAGCTGCGGGCGCACGCTGGCTTTCTGCCAGTCGTAATCCGCGTACCACCCCTGTTTTTCATCCCACAGATAGCGGTTGATTGCCTGCTTGCGGGTTTCCGCCTGGGCATCAAAACGCTTCGCTGCCGCATCGTCTTTGGCGATCCGGCTGGCTTTTGCCAGGGTTTTCTCCAGGTGGAACACCAGCGCATTCAAATCGACCGGAACGATGCGCGTGGTGTGGATAGTGCTGAGATCGTCGGGCTTATCAAACCAGCGCGAGCTGAAATCCCAGCCCGAGGCCGCACCCGCACGCAGATCGCGATACAGCGCAGCCTTTTCACGATTTTTGGCTTTATCGGCGGTG
Organism: Erwinia sp. S43; assembly: GCF_016624745.1. Lineage (NCBI taxonomy): Bacteria > Pseudomonadati > Pseudomonadota > Gammaproteobacteria > Enterobacterales > Erwiniaceae > Erwinia > Erwinia sp. S43. The sequence goes on from NZ_JACVTX010000024.1 coordinate 955, forward strand.
CTGATGTCATCCATGTAAGATTCGGTACGCGGCACATCACGCGCATCCCAGTAGCGGTTCAGCACCGTACCGTCTTTCAGCTTCACTACGCGCTTGCTGGCGGCACCGGCGGCCACGCTATCGGCATCGGCCATCCAGTAGTCGTACTCTTTTTGCAGCTGCGGGCGATATTTGCTGTAAACCTCGTCGCCACCGTGCGTAGCCAGCAGATCGACCATCATACTGAAGAACGGCGGCTGTGAGCGGCTCAGATAGTAGCTGCGGTTGCCGTTCGGAATATGGCCGTACTTATCCAGCTCAGAGGCGAAGTTGTCCACCATGTCCTGCACGCGATCCCAGTGACCGCTCTCCGCCAGCCCCAGCATGGTGAAATAGCTGTCCCAGTAATAGACTTCGCGGAAGCGACCGCCCGGAACCACATAGGGCTTCGGCAGCGGCAGCAGGGAATCCCACTGGTTAGCCTGGCTGGCGGAACGGGTCAGCACCGGCCACAGGCCGTTAATATGTTCACGCAGGCTCTGCCCGGCGGGAGGCACATACTTTTCCCCTTCGGCGGGCAGCGTAAAGTTGGTATTCACAAAGCGCTTCAGGTCAAAATTGCCCTGGGTTTTCTGCATCTGCCAGTCGGCGAGAATAGAGGTCGGATCGCCGTGAGGCACCGCATCGGCGAAGGTTTTCTGGTCCGGGTAGAGTTTCGCTGCCTGAACGGCGTGATACAGCGGTCCGAGACGCACATCCGGCGGCTGCGGAGTACTGCTCAGCATCCGCTGATTATCTTCCGCCTGCGCCGTACAGCTGGCCGCAACCATTCCCGCCAGCAGAAGCGGATAAATCAGGCGCGTACTCAATCGACGTTGTTCGACTTTTCTCATCGGCTTTTCTCCATGTCCAGATCCGGTTGATCTGTAAGCTATTGACCCTGCGAAAAACTTTAGACGACTTTTCGCATTTGGTCAGGGAGGCAGGCCGGAAAATGTGAGTCAGACGGGCATTTTTGCGCTTAAAGCGGTGGGGAAAACCGTGCCGATAATACGTTATTTATCCATAAAGTCGGATGAATAACGGCATCGGCAGCAGGTTCAGGTCAGTGCCTGACTAAATCATCCACAGCGTGGAAAATATCGCTACCAGCCAGAGGCAGACTAGCGCACAGATTGCCCGGTGAAGTATCCGACGTGCGCCCAGCCAGCGATCCTCCAGTGAACGCGTAGCTCCGGGTTTCACGGCCCACAAACGAGCCATCCCGGCATCAAATGCGGCAAGGTCATCCTCACTGTTTACCAGCTGAAACAGCCGCTCATCCAGCCACAGACGCCAGCAGTAATACTGCGTCAGCAGAAACAGCAGCAGCAAGAACGCGCTCTGATATGACCCGAACAGAAGCAGGGCCAGCAACAGCGGCGGCAGGGCCAGTGCGGAAAAGAAGCGCCAGCTGGCGAGATGAATATGAATCACGCGCTGCGTCATACGGATGTCGGGCATTGTGCCTCCTTAAACTGTTCCAGCAGCCGGAGATGATCCGGCGTCAGCACCACCTGAGGTCGCTGCGAGCGGATCATTGCCACCGCAGCTTCAACACTGTCGGCATGCTTTTCCGTCAGTAGCCAAGCGGCCACCACCGTCGCGCTGCGGGAAAGTCCAAGGGCGCAGCAGACCCGCAGTGTGTCCTGCGACTGACGCAGCAGGTTTAGCCGATCCACCGCGTGCTGTAGATCGGCGATTTCCGGCACCAGCAGATCCATCATTGGGCAGCTGTGCCAGACAGTTTCTGGTTCGGGGCGGTGATGAAATTCAGCGGTCAGATCCAGCACGGCCGCCTGCGGTGACGCCTTATCGGGAAAACCGCCAAGGGACACACCGCCTGAAATCGGCGACGACGCGGGTAACCGGCGGGAAAACCAGCGTTTCGACAGCCTGGCTCCAACCAGATAGGGCAACAGCAGCCAGCGGGCGGAGAGCGATATCTGGCCCTCCGGCGTTTTCTGAAATACGCGGGTTCCCAGCCCGCCATACCCGGTTGCCACCATCAGCAGCGCGGCGGCGGGCCACAGCAGAACAGCACAGTAAGGCATCGCCCACGCGATAAGCCCCAGCAGCAGTGCAGCAGCGGCATAGCGTGCCGCAAGCCGCCGGGCGTGAGAAGAGGGGCGCTGCCAGCGCCAGCTACCCGACATCGGAATGGCATAGCTGATAGCGATGCCCGCTGCAATACCGGTCAGCACGTCAATAAAATGGTGCTGCCAGGTGGTCATCACCGACACCGCGATTAGCCAGAATCCGCCACCGACCAGCCAGCGCATCGGGCCAGTCACATGCTGGCGAAAACGCAGCCACAGCAGCCAGGCCAGAATAATATGCAGTGAGGGCGCCTGATTATAGGGCAGGTCGAACTGTTCAAGCTGGTGGAACAGCCAGCCGAAGATCCCCGGTGATTCCGGGCGGCTAAAGGTGAAGCGCAGTGGGAAAAGTAAAAATCCAACGCAGGCCACCAGCGACGCCGCCAGCAGTCGCCAGGCATGGCGGGTCAGCTCGCGCTGAGAAGTGCAGATAAACAGCGAAAGGCCGTACAGCAGATCGATGCTCCAGTAGGGCACGATGGTCCAGGGGATAAACGGGATCGCGTGTTCCCAGCTGAAAACCAGGCTGCCGACATCGGCACGGGTGGCGGTAAAATGGTTGACCTGACCGTAGCTGAGAAAGAACAGCGGCCCGAGCAGCAGCAGCCAGCAAAGCCCCTGTATCCACAGGCGATAACGGCCCGGTGCGATAACCGAATCAGCCATGGGGCTTTCTCACCGCCAGCGATACGGTGAAAATACCGAATTCATCAATCGCCTGCTGGCGCTTTTCGAAACCGGCTTCTTCCACCAGCGTATCCATCTCTTTCTGGCTGCGCACGCGCATAATCCACGGCATGCCGTTTTGATGGCTGGTCAGCGTCCAGGCGATAGTTTTGAGCTGCGGATGCCACGGCTGCCCGGTATACACCAGCACGCCGCCCGGTGGGATCGCCGCCGCCAGCCCGGCCAGCGAGGCTTTAATCAGCGCATTATCCGGGAACAGTTCATACAGCCCGGAGACGATGCCCAGCGTGGGTGCCGGATCGAGCGCGGCCAGGGATTCGGTATCAAACGCATTACCGTGGCGGAACTGTACCCGCTCGCTCAGCCCGCGTTCTGCGATCATCGCCTGTCCTTTCTCCACGTTGAGATCGCTGTAATCCCGCAGCAGAATGCTGTCGACGCCAGGCTGGTGTTCCAGCGCATCCAGCACGTAGCGGCCGTGTCCTGCAGCAATATCCACCACCCGTACCGGCAGGTTTCCCTGCTGTAGCTGCGCTACCGCGGTGCTAATCATCCGCTGGAGGTTTTCTTTGCGTATTCGAATACCGCGCCAGCCGATGCTGTTCAGGTACTGACGATCGATGACTCGCCCCAGTATGCCGTTGCCTTCCGGCCGATTGCGGTAGACATAATCCAGCGTGCTGCCGGAATCAAAGCCGGTTTCATAGCCCAGCCGCATTCCCGCAGACTGTCGGCCGATGGTTTTCATGCCGTAGCGCATCGCGGCGTAAAACAGCCCCTGCGGCGAGCGTGAATTCGGCGGAGCCTGCAGTTCGCGAAAGGCGTCCGCGCTCGGGCTCCAGCGATCTTCCTGACCATAGTCAAAGACGTAAGGCGCAGTCGTATAAAGACGGTCGATAAAGTTTTTCATCTTATCGAACGCCAGCTGGCGATCTTTCTCACCCAGCGTGTCGTGGTAGAAGCCGGGCAGGATATGCTGCTCTTTGATTGCGCTGCGCAGACCGGCATAAAACTGCTTCTGCGGTTTAGCGTGCACCACGAAGTCATCGCCGGAAATCAGCAACTGAGTCGGCAGGGTGATAGCAGCAGAATCGGAGACAATGCGTTCGGCGGTCTTGTAGAGATCGAGCAGGATATTGACGGCGATCTGCCGGGTAATCAGCGGGTCCTGCTCGAAGCTGGCGATGCGCTGCGGATCGTGGCTGAGGAATTTTCCCTTCACGTAGGAATTGACGTAAAACAGCCCGCGTATGCGCTGCATTAATCCCAGCCCTGCGCGGGCAAAAGGCACATACAGTTTGACCTTAAAGGCGGGTGATGCCAGCACCATGCCGCGTATTTTCGGCGCGTAGTCGTGTACCCAGGTGGCGACCAGAACCGCGCCGACGCTTTGGGCAACTGCCACGATATCCTCCAGGCCAACCTGTGCATCACGGGCAACAAAGCGCACGAATTCATCGACGTCCAGCACTGAACGCGCCAGGCTTGGGCTGTAGCCGCGATCTCCAGGGGTATGGCCGTGGCCGCGCGCGTCCCAGGCATAAAAGTGCGTGTCGGGCATCATCAGCTCATCGACAACGTGCTGCAATCGCCCGGAGTGCTCGTGCCCGCGATGAAACAGCACGATGACTTTACGGCTGCCGCTTTCCGCAGCGGGCCAGTGGCGAAAATAGAGCGTGGCTCCGTCACTGGTGGCGAAGGTGCCTTCCTGATATTCACGTGATGGCTGAGTCATGGCCGTTTCCTTTTTTCAGGCGGTTTTCGCCGCAATCGCACTGCGGCAGCGGTTAATGCAGGTCCAGACCAGCAGCAGGGCGCAGACGGCAAATACCACGTTAAACGCGGCGATATACTGCGGCCAGAGGGCTATGATCAGGCCTGAGGCACCGAAAACGAAGGCGCGATCGCTTTTCCCCAGCGGGCCGCGATAGTCGCGCACGCCGGTCAGCGTCTGGCAGATTATCCCGCAGAACTCCGTCAGCCAGGCGAGCAGCACCACCAGAATCACCAGCCACGGCGAGATACCGGCCACGAAAGCAAAAGCCAGATAGAGTGCGGCATCGGAGATGATGTCACCGACTTCATTCAATACCGCACCCAGGGTGGACTGCTGGTTGAATTCCCTCGCCAGCATGCCGTCGATGGCGTTCAGCGCCATGCGCAGAAACAAGAAAATCGGCAGGGAAATAAATAACAGCGGATGTGGGAAGGCGATCAATATACCGCCCAGCACGATCGAGGCCAGCATGGCCAGCAGGGTGACCTGGTTAGCGGTCACGCCGCATGCATGCAGACGGGCAACCAGCGGTCTTAACAGGTTTTGAAATTTGGGTTTGATGTCGTACAGCGTCACGTTTTGGCTCCTGCCTTTCTTCGCGACGGGCGCGTTGCCCGTTCGGGTGTGATGGATATCCGGTGTTGTGAATCACGTGCTGCGAATACCGTCGTTACAATCCCGCGTGCGCACTGGGGTGCAATACGGGGAGGGATGCGGATAAATATAACTCAGATGGGGACTTTTGCCGCCGCAGCGGGCGGAGAGCCGGGAACATTATGGTTCCCGGCTTAAAAGCAGTTACAGATTAACGCAGGTTTCTTCCGCCAGGCCCAGCATAATATTCAGGTTCTGTACGGCAGCCCCGGACGCGCCTTTACCGAGGTTGTCCAGGCGCGCAACCAGTATCGTCTGGCGCTGCTGTGGATGGGTAAAGACGAACAGCTCCATATTGTTGCTGTTGTTTAATGCTTCCGGCAGCAGGTATGGCGCGGTATCGCCGTCCAGATTATTCAGCTCGCGGACCTGGATAAACTGCTGACCGGCATAGAACGCCGCCAGCTCACGCTGCAACGGCTCGCCGTCGGTATCGTTCAGCGGAATAAATACCAGCATGCCCTGTGCATAGTCACCCACGCCCGGTTGGAAGATCGGCCGGGTGCTCAATCCGCCCCAGGCCTGCATCTCTTTCAGATGCTTATGATCGAAGCCCAGGCCGTAGGCGGCAAAGCCAGTACCCTGCTGCTGGTACTTTTCAATCATCGCTTTACCGCCGCCGCTGTATCCCGATACCGCATTGATCGCCAGCGGACGATCGGCGGCCAGCAGTCCGGCGCGGGTGAGTGGGGCGAGCAGGGCGATAGCGCCGGTGGCATAGCAGCCAGGGTTGGAGACGTGGCTGGCCTGGCGGATTTTCTCACGCTGACCGGCATCCAGTTCCGGCAGACCATAAACCCAGCCGTCCTGCACGCGGTGCGCCGAGCTGGCATCAAGCACGCGGGCACCGACTTCATCAGCCAGAGCAACGGCTTCACGTGCGGCGGCGTCGGGCAGGCAAAGGATAGTGACGTCAGCCTGTTTCATCAGGGCCTGACGGGCAGACGCTTCTTTACGCTGTGCGTCGTCAATGCTGAGTAATTCGATGTGGGGATGACGGGCCAGACGCTGCTGGATTTGCAAACCGGTCGTACCCGCCTGACCGTCGATGAACACACGATATTTCTGACTCATTACAGCCTTTGCCTTAAGAATAAATGAGAAAAAAACAGTGTAATCAGATTGCAGCAGATTAAAAGCGCTTTATGAAAAAATTTGCATGAATATTCACGCCGAGGGATTTTTTATGCTGATTGAAGTCAGCGGATTCTGACCTTCCCACCGGCGGCGAATCCCGCCAGTGGGAAGGCTATGCTTATTTTTCGGTGGCCTGATTTATCGTCTCAGAGGCCTGCCAGATGCGGTATTTTACCTGCACATCTTTTGGTACGTAGACCACAATCGGCAGGCGGCTGTTGTAGCGCTGGAAGGCATCCTCACCCAGGTTGGCGGCGATAAATTTTTGCTGTCTGGCGCGATCGGGGCAGGCCATCATGGTCGATGCCGGTTCAGAAAGCTTCTCAATGACCAGATAGTCGTAGCCCCAGCCGGAGAGCGTTTCACGTTTGATCGTGCCGCCAATCATATGCCGGTTACAGTCCACTTCCAGCGTTTTACCGATCAGCAGCTCTACTTTAAGATCCCGCTCATTATCCTTTGGCGGCAGGGTAATCACCTGGCGGGTCATTCCCGCTTCGGCCTGCGGATACGGTGCAATTTTCTCCAGCGGCTGTTGGCTCGGGCTGCCTTCCGGTGGTGTACCGGAGGCCGCGATGGCCGAGACGGAGCCGGCCAGCAGCAAAACAGAGAGAGTTGAAAACAGCGTATTCATCGTTTCTTCCTTTAAATGATCGGTGAAAATGCTGGAATTATACACCGAAAAAACCGCACATAAAGGTAAATCATGTGGCTTTAAGATTGTTATTGCGGAATTATTCGCTGTCGCTGTTCTCGGAAATATAATCCAGATGCTGGTTTAGCCACTGTTTTACGATATTCTGTGCGGCAGTGGCAGCATCCGTAGCGGAAAAACCACGCTCCAGCTGCAGCCACTGGCTGGTGGCCTGCCGGGCGGGTTCGATTGCCGCCAGCGTCAGCTGTCGCTGGGTGGCAGGCCAGTTCTTTTCATCGGTCCAGTCGCGAATGCGCTGCGCCGGATCGCCGTTTTGTTCCGTGTCCTGTTCTGATTTCAGGAAACTTTGCGGTGACAGGGTGGCGCGCAGAGCCAGGATGCGCCAGGCGGCGAAACTGGCAAAGCGGATGGTGCCTGCATTGGCACTGACCGCGCTTTCCGGCGCGGTCAGCTGATTACGCAGCTGCCGCCAGGCTTCCTGTTTAAACAGTCCACCCTGCGGAGCACAGATGGGCGCGGAACTATCACGGCTGGAACCGTAGAGCGGGCCAAATGCCTGGTAAGCCGCATCCCCCTGACGGGCAAAAACGAAGCAGTGAACGTAGGGGCGATCTTCTGCGCCGTAGCCGTTCATTTCAATGGTCATGCGCAGCAGCAGCAGCACGGCTTCATCGCGTGAGGTTTTTGGATCTTTTCGCGTATCCTGCAAAATCGAGGCGGCAAAACTGTCCTGCGCGGTGATGGCCGCAATGGCGGTATTTTCGGCCCGTTGTGCCTCCTGCTGACTGACGCCGCTGGTCGGAATAAACTGATGCAGATAGACCAGCCAGGCCGCGGCCAGCGGGCTGCTGCTGTAGTGACGCAGCTGTATCGCCGATTGGGCTGGTGTCGTCGGGATGGTGGCAATCACCGCATCTAACGCCGCCTGCGCCGGATGTAGCCGCGTGCTGAGTGCACCTTCACGTAGGGTTAACTGTTGGCCCAGACAGGAATTGAGCGATGCGCTGTCGCTGGCGCAGCTATTGCGTTGTTTCAGCCAGTTGCGCTGTTCGGTGCGCAATGTGTTGATTTCAGCTTCAGGCAGCACCGCAACCAGCTGCTGATAGTTGTCAGCAATCGACGCATCCTTATCACTGAGTGCCTTATCGGCACAGATTGCTCGCTCCGTTGGCGTGGCTGCTTTCTGGCAGTCGAAAGAGGCCGCCTGCGCTGAAAAACAGCCAAAAACTGGCAGCATCAGCATGAAAAGACGGGATTTTTCGGACAGAACAGCGCGTATCGCCATGGGCATTCCTTTTGAAGTAGAGGGGATAATTTGCCACGTTATCCTAAAGATAGCGGCAAGTAAAAGACGCATTTCCTGCATCACCCTGAGTTGAATGAATACCGTAATGTATGTCCTGTTTTCGGGAGCGAAATGTTCCCTCATACCCGCTTGCAAGCCGTGGTGCATCGAATTTTAGTCATTGAGTTCCCCAATAACTCGCTAAAACGGGCGTTTGTGCGCCCGGTCTGTTTTGAGGAGAATTACGGTATGACCCGCATCGCCACGCTGCTGGCTTTCGGCCTGCTTTCCAGCCCGATGCTGCACGCGACGCCTCTCACTTATCAGGTTGCGACCGACAGGACCGATATCGCACTGTCATGGAATGCTTTCGGCGACACGTTCTCTCAGGCACGGCTCAGCGGTGTCACCGGTGAGGTTTTGCTGGACCCCGGCCATGATTATAACGACCGCATCAACGTCAAAATTCCGGTTTCTACCCTGAAGGCCTCTAACGATATGCTGACCTGGCAGTTGAAGAGCCAGTTGTTTTTTGACGCAGTTCGCTACCGCGATATTATTTTTACCAGTACACGAGTGGTCGATAAAGGCCAGGGGCAGTACAAAATTTTTGGTCTGCTGCAGGTTAAAAACGTCCAGCGCCCGGTGATCCTTGAAGCCACAATGGCTGGAAAGGAGGCATTATCATCGCCTGATGAACTGGTGCTGTTCGCCACCACGACTATCTCCCGCTCGGCATTTAAGATGGATCGTCTGGCCATACTGGTAGACGACCGCATTAAAATTGATATCGCTATTCGCGCGCATCTGGCCCCTGACGAGAATGCCAGCTCGCCGTAATCATCCCGGTCCGTCGCTGGCGGCGGCGAGCAGGGGAACAATCAGATCGCTAATCGGTGTTGCAATGCCGTGCGCCTGGCCTCGTCGCTGGATCACACCGTTGCGGCAATCCCATTCCAGTGGGCGATCCGCCTGACGATCGGTCAAAATTGATGTACTGAGGTCGGCAGGCGCACGATGGAACCAGGCCAGGATCTCTTGCGGAACCTCATCCCCCAGCGCGGCTCCCTCTGCACGCGCCACCGCCAGGCATTCCTGGAGCAGCGCAAGCGACAGGCCGGTGATATCAATGCGAGAAAACATCCCGGCACGGCGGCCGGTCAGCACCATCAATCCGGCCAGTGCGTTTTGCATCAGTTTACGCCAGGCTACCTGCGTGAAATCGGTGGTGACATCAACCTCACAGCGTGTCCCTTGCAGCGCTTCAAGCACCAGATGACTTTCCGCTACATCCGGCAGGGTGAGGCGCGGGCTGCTGCGCAACCACACGGCATTTCCCGTTTCGCGCTGCGCGGGGAACCATACGACCGAGGGCAGGATCTGCTGCGCGGAGAGGTAAGGCGCAAAAAGTGAACGCTGTTCAACACCGTTTTGCAGTACGCAAACCACGGTCTTTTCGCTGCACAGCGCCGCCAGCCACGGTGCGGCTTCGGCAACCTGAGTGGATTTTACCGCCACGAACACCAGGTCGTGATGCTGTTGAACAGCGGAAGGATGGGTAAGGATCGGGCCGGGGATTTCAATGCGGTGGTTGTCCACGCGCAGCAGCAGGCTGTCGTGGGCGGTACGTCCACAGAGCGTGGGTGTGCGGCCAGCTTCATGCAACGCTGCCGCGACGGTGATGCCAATCGCACCGGGGCCGATAAGTGCAATAGCAGGGTATTGGGACATGATGCGTTTTTCCTGTTAATCAGCGATTCGGGGATGACAGAAACCAGTAATACTGTGCGCGAGCGTGCTCCGGCTGCTGCACCGTATCCGCCTGGCGCATTATCTTCCCCTGGTAATATGAACAAACCAGGGGCGATCGTCCAAAAAAACATCACCGAGTTGAGCCTGACCCTATTTCGTCAGATGATTTTTTGGTGGGAAGCCGCCTGCCACTCGGAGGGATAGCGCGACGGAGCAAAGCGCAGCGTCAGCAACATCAGACCTGCCACGCAGGCGGCGTGAAAGATCCAGTCGGCCAGATAATCGCCGGTGGTGCTGCGCAGGAATCCGGACAGATAGGGTGATACCCCGGCGATAATAAAACCGATGCCCTGCATAAAAGCCACCAGCCGTGCGGCAAGAGGTGCATGGGAAGAGTGCTCCAGCGCCAGCACCAGACTCAGCGGGAAGGTGCCGCCCAGGCCCACCCCGCAAATCAGCGCCCAGCCAACCGGCAACTGCTGCGGTAGCCAGATAAAACCGCAGAATCCCACCAACTGCATCATCAGCGCAATCAGCAATAACCGACGCCGATCCTGATGACGCGCCAGCATTGGCGTCAGTAGCGCGCCTGCCGTTTGGCCCAGCGTCAGCAGCGCCAGCAGACTGCCGCTGGACTGCGGCGTGGACCCAAGCTGCATATAATAGGGCGGTAGCCAGGCGACCAGACTGGTATACCCGCCGTTAATCAACCCGAAGTACAGCCCGAGCAGCCATGCGCGCGGGCTGACATGTAACCGTACCCGAGGGGCAGATAACGTTTTAATCGGTGGACGAATGGCGGACTGACCGATGACGATCCAGCCGGTGAGCGCCAGAATGGCCGGTAGCGACCACCACGCCAGCGCGTGAAACCACACCTCGCTGTGCTGTGCCAGCCACGGGGTCACTGCCGCACCCAGCCCGCCCCCGCCCATTAGTGCAGCCGACCACAGCCCCATAACCGCGGGTGTGCTGTGGCCGAAGAGCCGCTTAATGATGCCAGGAATGGTGGCCTGAATCAGGCCAATGCCAATTCCGCCGATTAATGCACTGCTCAACAGGAGAGTGCTGTGAGGAGCCAGTACGCGCAGCAGTGCGCCCGCGGCGATGGTCATCAGGCTCAGCGCGACGGTTTTACGCTCGTTCAGATGGTGGCTCAGCCACTCTCCTGCCAGCGCCATTATCCCCATTGCCACTACCGGCAGAGCGGTAAGCAGGGAAGCCAGTGCAAAGCTCATTCCGCTGGCATCGCGAAGCTGCGGCAGTAGCGGTCCCACCGAGGTCAGCAGAGGACGCATATTCAGGCCAACCAGCACCAGAACCAGCAGCATCAGGCCGTTTTTTATCTTCAGACTCATCACATCACTCTCATTACTTATCGTTCGCAGAAGGGTAAGGATGAGTTCACATAAGATAAAATATTCATTTATGATTAAGTCTATTGGTTCTGCTTATGGGATGGCGTCATGCTGCTTCGACATATCAACTATTTTCTGGCCGTAGCCGAGCATCAAAGCTTTACCCGTGCAGCTCAGGCACTGCATGTCTCTCAGCCAGCGCTGTCTCAGCAGATCAGGCAGTTGGAGGCGCATCTGGGCGCGACGCTTTTCGACCGAAGCGGCCGAAGCATTCGTTTGACCGATGCAGGAGTGGTTTATCTGAACTATGCCCGGCGGACCCTGCAGGGGCTGGAGGAGGGGAAACGGGCGATCCACGATGTTGCAGACCTGCGTCGCGGTCTGCTGCGGATTGCTGTAACGCCAACCTTTAGCTCATGGTTGATTGGGCCGCTGCTGGCCGCGTTTTATCAGCGCTACCCGGATATCAACGTCAGCATTCGTGAGATGGCGCAGGAGCGTATTGAGGAACAACTATGCGCAGGCGAACTGGATGCGGGTATTGGCTTTGCAGGGGGGTATGCACAGGAAATCGAAGCGCAGGTGCTGCTCAGGGAAACGCTGGTGCTGGTCGTCGGTAGTGGTCATCCCCTTGGGGAACACGCGAGTTTGTCTTTAGAGGTCCTGGATGCGCTGCCGCTGGTGCTGCTGAGTACAGAATTTGCCACACGCGGGCAGATCGATCGCTGCTGCTGGCAAAACGGGCTGAGCCCTCGGGTGGTCATGGAGGCAAATTCGGTCAACGCGGTAGTCGAAATCATCCGCTGTGCGCCGTTAGCAACGCTGTTACCCGCGGCAATCGCCAGGGAAAATACCTTGCTGACCGGAATTACCCTTGAGCCGCCGCTGCTGGAGAGAACGGCGGTCATCCTGCAGCACCGGGATAGCTATCAAAGCGCCGCCGCCCGGGCGTTTATTCAGCTGGCTTTGCAGTGGGCAACGTTGTCGGGCCCGCTTCCTTCTTAATCTGATCAAGATAGTTGTAAATGGTGTAACGCGTCACGCCCAGCACTTTTGCCGCTTTCTCAACCCCGCCGCGCACCATAAACATCCCCCGGTTTTGCATCTGGCGAACAATCTCGACCTTCTCCTGCTTACTGGCTCCGGTTCTGAGCTGCCCCGTGGGGGGAATGCAGGCACGAATAATCTCATCCAGCTTTTCCTCCAGCCCGATGTCCTGTTCCTGTTTTTCCTCCGCTTCCTGAGGCAGCAAAATGGCTAAGGCCTCGCGTGCCGCATTTATCGCGCTGTTGTCGGCGTTAAAACAGAGTGAAAGTTGGGGTTTGCCGTTTTCATCTTTGAAGAACACCGTTGAGCTTTGTAGCGGTTTCCCCTGCAGGCTGGCCGTTGGATAGCTGTTAAAAACCGTGGGTTCGCGATCCAACTGGGCTGCGGAAGGATTAAGCAGGCCGAGAAACCCCCTGTCGTTATCCGGTGCATCCAGCAGCGGACTGCCCGGTTTTCTGCCGGAAACGTGCCCATTGATAATTTTGATTACCGACGTTTCCGGCTGTGCGAGATCGTGTAAAACGACCTCGATATGGCGACCCGCAACGGAGGCGAAGGCGTCCATAACGGCGCTAAGCTGGCCAATCAGCAGTGATTTATCGGTACTGGCAGTCATCAATAAAAACTCGTTGTGTCAGATATCATTCTGGATAAGAATATAAACAAATTGTTGAAACATCAACATTGATTGTAAATCAACGCCGGTGAGGGCCGATGACCAGCAAACTGTATCTTTTAAGCGATAGCCTCCGTGCCGCAGCGACCGTTCTATCATCCACTCTGGCGGAAGACGGCCGGTTCCATACTGTTCTGTCAGAAACGCTGTTCCATCCGCAGGGCGGCGGGCAGCCTTATGACATCGGTATGATTGGTGATGCCAGCGTGCTGGGTGTATTTCAGGAGAAGGATGAAATAGTGCATGTTACCGACAGTGCACTCCCGGTGGGCGAGTGCGCCATGGCGGTGGATGAAGAGTGTCGGCAGTTGCATACCCGTATGCACTCCGCCGGGCATTTGATTGCCGCCGTGGGCGAGGATCTGGGCTGGCAGGCGATTAAGGGCAACCATCGTCCCGGTGAGGGCCGAGTGGTATTTGCAGCCGCAGTCGCGGGGCAGGCCGTCCCCGATGCTGAATTACTCTGTGATGAAGTTAATAAACTGGTGAATCAGGCTCTGCCGCGTCAGCAGACTATGCCAGAGGGCATACGTCGTATCACCTGGGGTGAACTGCCGTTTTACAGCTGCGGCGGTACGCACGTCATCAGTACCGATCGGATTGGGCAGGTGTTGATTAGCAGCGTGAAGTTCCGCAAAGGGCAGCTTTCCGTTTCTTACTCACTGGCCGATCTGCGACCGTTAACCCTCAATCAGGCAGCCTGATATGCAACTACATCTGAATACTCCACTGCTGAACTCACGGGCACTCAGCCAGCTGAGCGGCAGTAACGTCTGGCTGAAAATGGATGCGCTCCAGCCCTGTGGTTCATTTAAAATTCGCGGAATCGGGCTGGCCTGTCGAACATATTACGAGCAGGGGGCCCGGCGCTTTATTTCCTCGTCTGGCGGTAACGCAGGGCTGGCCGTTGCCTGGGCTGGCAGAACGCTGGGCGTACCGGTGACGGTGGTGGTTCCGGAAACAACCTCAGCGCGCGCGAAGGAATTGCTGCATCTTGAACAGGCTGACGTCATCGTCCACGGTGCTTCATGGCTGGAGGCCAACCGCTATGCGCTCACCCTGAAAGGGGAATCGGACGCATTTCTGCACCCCTTTGACGATCCGCTGCTGTGGCAGGGACACGCCTCGATGATAGATGAAGTGGTCGCCAGCAACGTACGGCCCGATGCGGTCGTACTTTCCGTCGGTGGCGGCGGGTTGTTGTCCGGCGTGATTGAAGGGCTGCAGCGTAACGGGCTATACGATATCCCGGTAATTGCAGTAGAAACGGAAGGTGCCGCCTCGTTTCGTGCCGCCGTTGAGGCCGGTAAGCCGGTTGAACTGGAACACATCAACACCGTTGCCAGCAGTCTGGGAGCGAAAAAGGTTTGTGAGCAGGCAGTCAGGCTGGTAGGGCTGCATCCCGTTATCAGTGAGGTGGTGACTGATGAAGAGGCGGTGCGCGCCTGTCGTCGGTTTATCGACGATCATCGCGTAGTGACGGAACCGGCATGTGGCGCGAGCCTGGCGTGCATTTATGAGCAAAAAGCCGTTCTGAAAGCCTTTCGCAATCCGCTGGTGATCGTCTGCGGCGGCGCAACGATGTCCGCCGAACAGCTTTTCAGCCTGCACGGCGGCGCGTAGCGAAGCAAACGGACGGTCGTGAGCGGCCGTCGGCGGGTCGCTTAGCTTAGCTTTCTTGCCGGGCATCAGCCGCGCCGATGCCCGGATTCTGCATTACTTCACGGTGAAGTTATACATCCCTTTGGTCTTATGGCCGTCGACGGAAAGGACGTGCCAGTCAACCATGTACTCACCGGCTTTCAGCTCTGATGACAGCGGAATATGCAGGACTTTATTATCCGCGCTGTCGACGGTTGCCTTCGCGGTGTCCACCGCTTTGCCGGCAGCATCGGTGATTGCCGCACCGCTGAAGCTGGCCTCAACGCCTTCGGTAAAGGTCAGGGTCAGCTCTTTTGGTGAACCGCTGACTTCGGCCTTGCTGGCCGGTGACGCGCTGGCAAGATGAGCGTGGGCCAGAGCCTGCTGAGACACCAGTGTTGCAGCCAGCACAGCAGCGGCGGTGAGGGCTTTCTTCATACGTAATACCATCTGAACTTCTCCTTGCGTGACAAACGGCTGCCGGACGATGGCCGACAGCATGAATACATTTATCGCCGTTGACTCAGGCGAACTGCGACACCTGGCGTTTCTGCTGCTGCCAGCGCGCGACATCAATCAACAGGAAGGCCAGCAGACTGGCTCCCATTACCGGTAAACACCAACCCAGAGCCGAGGTGACCAGCAGAGAGCCAATCCGCCAGCGCATCGGTAGCCGCAGCCAGGTATGGAGTAGCGAACTGGCAACGTTGTCTGCGGGGGCCGTCGGGCGGCGTAGCCACCACATGCGGTATCCCAGCACAATCATCACGCAAACGCCGATGCCGAAGGCAGTCAGCAGCAGCTGATTGGCCAGACCGAATAACAGTCCCATATGGAAATCGATTCCCCAGCGGGTCAGTTTGGCGGCGAGCGGGTACTGGTCGAAGTAGACGCGATCGACAATGCGCATATCGCGTGGATCGATGGCGACGACATCCACCTGCGAAGGCCAGCGCGCCTGGGCTTCGGCCACCGTCCAGGCTTTGCCCTCGCTTTTCGGGCCGCGAATTTCGACTTTCGGTGCATCAATCCCTGCCCGGCGGGCGCTGGCCAGCACCTGCTGCCAGGTATTGTCCTCAGCGGAAGGCATGACCATACCGGCCATCGACATATGATGTTCAGCGTGCGGATCGGCAGGGGCAGGGGAAACCGCATGTGTATCCAGCGTGGTTCTGACCTGTGGAGTCAGCCAGTTGAAGGCGCTGCGCATTTTATCAATATTGCCGCCGGCCCACTGCGACCACGTCAGGCCCGTTGCGGAGAACATCAGCAGACCGGCCAGCAGAAACAGGCCAAGGGTAATGTGCAACCGGCGGCTGGCGGCCATGCGCCCCTGTGCTTTTTTCAGACGACGTTTCGGGCGACCCAGCCACCACAGCACCACGCCACCCACGGCAGCCACCCACATCCAGGAGGCCGCCAGCTCGCTGTAGAGGCGGCCGGTATCGCCCAGCAGCAGCCCACGATGAACCTGATCGATCCATTTTCTCAGCGGTAGCGATCCGCTGCTGCCATAGACGGTGAGATCGCCGCGGATTTCAAGCGAATAGGGGTCAACGAAAACGGCCCGTGATTCTGAGGACCCCAGCACCGGATCAACAAACTGTACGCGGGTAGTATCAGTGCGGCCCGGAGCAGGGCGTACGGCATAAATTCGCGTATCTTCCCCGGCGTAAGCCCGCGCGGCTGAGATTTGATCGGCCAGTGAATGTGCTTCGCCAGCCGGCTGCGTGGTCAGCTCATGGGCATAAAGTCGGCTCTCTATTTGCGTGCTGAACACATAAAGCGTGCCGGTTAAGGCGGCGACAAAAATAAATGGCCCAACAAACAAACCGATATAAAAATGCAGACGGCGGAAAAACTCCAGCACGGCTCCGCGTGTTTTTTTATCGTTATTTTTAATTTGCGACATGGGTAATCCTGTGCAGAGCACATAATTTAAAATGCAGGTTTCTTTTCCTGAAAATTAATCAGGAATTTTAATTTTATAGTGGAATAACGGCGTGATTAGTGGGCAGGCGGAGCTCGGGGAAGGCAGCAGCCAGGCAGGAATGTCGCGAAAAATGAGACAACAAGGCGTACCGGCGGTGCGCGCGTTGAAGTACATAAAAGCCAGATCAGAGGGATAAGCACCCAGATCATAAACGGGAAGTGTACCAGCAGTTCGCAGTAGCCGCAGGCGAGATCGTCCATCGTCGCCATTCCGCCTGTTACGGGCTGCGAGCTATTATGGTCCGACATCGATGGGGATTTTTTCGCGCTGCCTTCGGTGTTTACGGCGGGCATTGTATGATGGGCCATGCCGGAAGCCATATGGTGCATGGGCATGGAAGCGTCGTGCGCTACGGCATGTTGGGTATCTCGTACCGGTATTGAATGGTCAGGGAGCGCGCCATCAGACATGCCGTCAGCCTGCATTGAATCGTCAGGTCCTGAGTCAGCCTGTTCTCCCTGAGCCATTATCGCGTTTGCTGCACGCCATTGCGCCAGAGTTTTCGACACCTCTGGAGCAATAAACAGCATCAGTATTGCCAGTACGGCAATAAAGGCTGGCATGCGGCGTTGCGAAAGGCCTAACAGAGAAACCAAAGCGAAAGTCCGATAGCATTATTCATAATGGTGGAAATTTTAACGGCTTTTCTGGCAAATATGAAATCTAAATCAAGGAAAAAATTATTTTTTATTTGCTTTGCCATATAGTGCAAAAAATTACGCGGTAACTCGGCTTTATTTAAACATTTCGTTAACATTGCGGGTCAATTATTTTTACGGAGTAGAACGGCTTAACGCCTGCCGAGTCGGTCCCTGAAAATAGATCGTGCTGATATGGCAGCTCCGCGGCTGGGTCAGCACAAAACGGATCGTTTCCCACAGCGATTGGCCGTTAAGCAGGTTTTCTCCCATTCGCTCATTCCCCGTGGTCGATGCCTGCAAACTGGTGATTTCAAAATCCGGTGGATACAGCGCAGTGAGACGGATGTTCTCCTTTGCCATCTGACCGGCGAGTTTCTGACTGAAACCGCTTATTCCATGCTTGCTGGCGAAAAATGCGGGATGTGCAACTGAGTCCGTAAACTGTGGAATGCCGCAGGATGAGACGATAGTCACGATATCTGCACCCGATGACAGACGTAAGCCGGGTAAAAGCGCCTGAGTTAACAGAACAGGGCCGGTTAATCCGGAGTTGATTGTGCTGATGATCTCAGCAGGCGTTTGCTCATCCAGTTCTCCTTCCAGCCATTGCGCAGCACTGAGGATAAGAATATCGATGGCTTTTTGCGGATGTAAAAGCGCCGTAGAGAACCGGCTAATCGAGTCCGGCTGAGCCATATTGCACTCATAACCGCGTGCCATTCCACCTTCTGAGTGAATAATGTCGCAGGTAGCTTTTGCATCGGTAATTTTGCGCGCGCAAAGATCAACTTCGACTCCTTCTCTGGCCAACCAGACGGCAATGGCCTGACCAAAGTCACGGCCGCCTCCGGTAATCACTGCTCGTTTGCCTTTCAGCATTTCTTCCTCTCTGATTTATCATAAATTATTTCATTTACACGTAAGTTGACACAAGTGAACGGAGGCCGTTTTCCCAACAGTGCTCAAAATGCGTCAGCTAAAAAATCCAGCCAGTCAGATGTTAATTAACTTTTATTTATTTTTGTAATATTGATCGCGTGATAATTTAAAATATTTCCCGAACCCACAGCCTGACTTTGCCAATAATACATTTTTTGATTACTAATGCGGTTTTAGGGTAAAAGCCTTTAGCCGGTGAGCAATATCGTTTATCCTGTTTCCTCGCTTGAACAGACAGTCATCGCCGTTTTCTTGAAAGAATAAGAAAGCAGAGTAGGTGATTTTTTATATCAATAATCATAAATTGGCTTATCCAGGGTCGTTGTTTTTTATACCTGTCAGGCGGAGTGATATCGGCTAAATGATTGATAACCTGCTCTGATCTATAAGCTGTCTATGATCTGGTTTTTCCATGAAAAAATGGTTTTCTGATGGTGCTTTCCGCACCATTATCCGCAATAGTGCTTATTTAGGTTCCGGAAACGTTGTTAGTGCGTTGCTGGGGCTGCTGGCGCTTTCATGTGCCGGCAGAGGCATGTCGCCTGAGATGTTTGGCGTACTGATTGTTATTCAGTCCTATACCAAAGCCGTCAGTGATTTTGCCAAGTTTCAGACCTGGCAATTCATCGTTCAGTTTGGTATGCCAGCGTTAGTCAGTAAAAATATACAACGCTTTCGCGATGTGATTGCATTTTCATTTGGGCTGGATATTGTCAGCGGCGCGCTGGCAATGCTGGCCGGAATGATATTGTTGCCCTGGCTGTCCGACGTTATTGGACTGGATGCGGAAAACTTTAAACTGGCACTATTATACTGCACGCTGATTCCTTTTATGGCCTCATCAACGCCAACGGGAATTCTGCGAACGTTGGACCGTTTCGACCTGATTGCCGTTCAGCAGGCAATCAAACCATTAATGATTGCTATTGGCAGTGTCATTTCTTATTTCTTCCAGCTCGGTTTTGCCGGATTTATTGTCACCTGGTTTGTCTCGAATCTGTTCGCCAGCCTGTTATTCTGGTGGTTTTCCGCGCGCGAACTCCGCAGGAAAAACTTTCATAAAGCTCTGCGCCCCGGTTTTATTGAACCGGCGCGGAGATTATCGGGTGCATGGAACTTTGTGTGGACGACCAATCTTTCGCACTCTATTTGGTCTGCGCGCAATTCATGCAGCACGGTCCTGGTGGGTATTATTCTGGGGCCGGTGGCAGCGGGGCTATTTAAGATCGCCATGACCGTTTTTGATGCCACGGGAACGCCAGCAAGCCTGTTGGCGAAAAGTTTTTATCCGGAGATCATGCGTCTTGACCCCTGCCAGTAAAAGGCCCTGGGTGCTTGGGCTACGGTCAGCACTGCTGGCGGGGGCCATAGGAATACTGGTCGCGTTGCTGGTGGTTGTCGTGGGTAAGCCATTAATCTCCTTTGTTTTTGGGCTAAAGTATCTTGAAGCATATGACCTTATACAGGTGATGCTGGGGGCCGTTGTGATCTCCATGATGGGTTTTCCGCAGGAGTCATTATTGTTGATGGCGGGAAAACAGCGGACCTATCTGGTTATGCAAACATTTGCTTCCGCGTCATACATCGTATTGTTACTTGTATTACCGCATTTCTTTGGTGTGATCGGCGCAGCCTATGCGTATTTTGGCGGGCAGTGTTTTGACGTCCTGTTCTCTCTAATCCCTACGCTATGGGCTTATCGTCATCGCCGTTCTCTTTCTGTTAATACTTCTGTTGGGGCGAGTAAAAATGAGCAGTAAAAAATGGGAAAAGTTTTCCCCTGAAACAATTGAACGACTCTTCACGGCTGTAGAAGAAGATGACAAGCTTGTCGAGTCAGCCAGTTTACCGACGTTTATTGAGTTACGATGCTCAACGGATGATATCCGTCATTATTACGCCTTGTGTTTACAATTCTGGGAAGATGGATTCAAACGTGAGGATTTGCTGGATTTAATTAATCATGTATTACAGGGAAACGTTCTGAGTGAAAAAGAACGGCTTCAGTATAAATATATTCGCGCACGCTATAAACATTTACGGTTTGCCCAGCGACTTTACAGTAAAAAACATGAATCCAACTTTATTTTCCGTCAGACTACGGTTTTTCTGGGGCATTTCCAGGATGCCTTTCGCAATCACAATGAAAAAAACATCAAGATTTACGGGCGATTGTTGAATGTGATTTTAAGTGCGCCGGTCTGGTCCGTCGTTCGCTACTGCCTGCGCCATACGGTCCTGGATGATGATCATGGTTTTATACAGTACAGGCAGCAGCAGATACGTAAACTGCAAGAGGCGATAGCTAATCCTAAACTGACGGGAGATGAGTTCCATGATGTCCGTAAAATTGTCAGCCAGCAGGTATCTTACTATGACACGATGAGGTCGCTGGACCCGGGTAATTTAGATGCATGTCAGCTTTCCGGATTTTTATCCAATATTAATGGATTAATGGGTGACCGTCATGACGAGATGGTTGCCGATAAATTATCAGGTAAAAAGTCCTACAGTGAATCCAGCCAGATGGCTAATAATATTCGTCAACCTATTGAAATGTTTGTTACGCGTTATCCTTTATAAACCTCAGAGGGAATGTTTACGTTGATAATTCGTTGATAAGGAAAGTCTATGGTGCTACGTATTTCGACACTGTTATTGCTTATTTTGTTTCCGACGCTGGCATTTTCACATAACTTCATCAAGGGGCAACATGTTGCCCCGGTTGGAATAGCCGATCGCGGCGAATTAGTCCTTAACGGTAATGAAATCAGCTATAAAAAATGGAACAGTTCAAAATTGCAGGGGAAAGTTCGGGTAGTGCACTACATTGCCGGGCGTCGTTCAGCAAAAAAGAAAAACTCCATCCTGATAAAAGCGATTAAAGCGGCAAACTTCCCGAGTGACCAATTCCAGCCGACAACGATTGTGAACACGGATGATGAGTTTCCCGGTACAGGCTTATTTGTGGTCGGTAAAGTGGAGAAAAATCAACGCCATTATCCCTGGGCCCAGTTTATCATCGATAGTGATGGCCTGGGGCGCAAGGTCTGGCAGTTGAAAGAGGACAGTTCTACGATAGTGGTTCTCGATCGTGAAGGGCGGGTTCAGTGGGCAAAAGATGGGGCGCTGACGCCAGGTGAAGTGCTTCAGGTAATTAGCCTGATACAGCATTTACTCGATACGGGCAAACCCGATCGCCATAGCGGTGCCCCATCCTCTGCGGCAGTTTCCCCTTAACGCTGTAGCGCGGTAAAGGCCTGAATAATTTTATCGATTTGCTCTTCGCTGTGTGCGGCATTAACGCTGCATCGGAGTAGCGTAATGCCGGATGGTGCTGCCGGTGGCAGAACGAGATTAACGTAAACGCCCCTGTCAATCAGTTCCCGCCAGTAACGCAGGCCTTCTTCTTTCGACCCAATCACGACCGGAACTACCGGACTGATATGTGCACCGAGGGTGTAGCCGATTTTTTCAAGGCCCTGGTAAAGTCTGGCGGCGTTAGCCCACAGTTTTTCACGTAACTCAGGTTGTTGGGCGATAATTTGCAGCGATGCCCGAACTGAAGCAATACATGAGGGTGATGGCGACGCGGTGAAAATGTAAGGACGGCTGCTGTACCGCAGAACTTCCATTGCTGCAGAACCGACGGCAAATCCACCGATTGACGCCAGGCTTTTACTGAAGGTACCCAGCACAATATCTACGTCTTGTTCAACCCCCAGCTCCTGAGCCAGGCCTCGGCCGGTAGCACCCATAACGCCGAACGAGTGTGCCTCGTCGACCAGCAGATAACCTCCGAAGCGTTTTTTAATCTCGACAATTTCAACCAGCGGGGCAACATCCCCCAGCATGCTGTAAATCCCTTCGACGATGATAATTGCGTCTTTCGCCCGCTCTTTCAGCCGAACCATTCTTCGTTCCAGATCCCTGGCATCATTATGTCGGAAACGGATTATCTGCGCGCCGCCCAGAACGCAGGCATCATAGATGCTGGCGTGGCAGTCTTCATCGATTAGCACGACAGCATTCGGGTCGGCCAGTGTACTGATAACGCCCAAATTCGCGGTATAGCCGGTAGAGAAAACAATCGCGGTAGGCCGGTCAAAAAAAGTCGCCAGCTCGTGTTCCAGCGCCAGATGAGAACCGTAGCTGCCGTTCGCCATACGTGAACCGGTGGTGCCCGTTCCCTGATTAGCCAGTGCCGCCTGGCCAACCGCAATGGCTTCCGCATTAAAGGTTAAGCCGAGGTAGTTGTTAGTTCCTGCCAGGACAATATTTCGCTCGCCGATTCGGCCTTCTGTAGCAGAATAGACTTCATCAATGCAGGTACCGAAGGGATTAAGGCCGGATGTCTGAAACTGCTCTCGCTGGTTAGCGAGGCGGGTGAATTTATCATACAGACCCATTAGTGCTCTCCAGATATGAGAATAAGGTTTCAAGTAGTTGCTCAGGCGTTCTGACGTTCAATAAAATATTCATGGGTATTGAAATATCGAGTTTATCTTCAAGCATCATTAACAAATTCATCACCTGAACGGATTCAAGGCCAAGGTCGTTGATCAGATCGCTTTCTTTCTTAATTTCAACATCTTTTTTTGCCATCTCCTGGATGCATTCCAGGATATAGTCCATTAGTAATTCACGGTTGCACATAGAAATGATTTTTAATACCTATAGTCTGGGGAAATTAAAAGAGTCTTTCGCGCAGCGCACGCTCTACGCTAACCTCAGGACGCCAGTTAATATATTTTGATATATGGGAATTGCTTGCTGACCAGTCGTTGTGGGTTAATTCCCGGATTTTGCTGCGGGTTAACATCGGTTCTTTTCGCATTATACGATGCGATAGCATACTGACGTCGGCGGCCAGTTTTAACAGTGGAAGGGGAACGCCGATTAAATGCACCGGATTACCACGTATACGGGAACCGATCTCCTGCAGACGTTTCCAGCTGTATCCCTCTACATCTCCGTCACAAAGCTCGAAGGGGGTTGTCTCAGATGTTTCCGTGATAACCCACTGATAGACGGCTTCTGCTAAATCGCTGACGTGAAGAAACGACAGGAGGGATTCAGCGTAGCCGAGGCGGGGAAGAATACCGCGCAGGAGCCAGTTAAATACCGGCTTCAGTTCTTTATCACCCGGCCCATAGACCGCCGTGGGGCGGAAAATACCGAGAGAAATATCAGATGCCATGGCGGTTAGCTTCTGCTCGGCAATAAACTTTGAATTTGCATACCACGAAAGCTGCGGATACCGCGCGGCCAGCGAAGAAATAAACAGGAAGCGCTGACAGTGACCGCCTGCCTGCACAGCCTGCATCAGACGCAGACTGCCGGATACGTTACAGTGGGTAAAAACGTCTTCCTGACTGCCTCTGACCTGGCCCGCGCAGTGGATAACGCATTCTGCTCCCCGGACCAGTTCAGCCAATGCTACCCGATCGTCCAGGTCACCGCACACCCAGATCAAATTATCTGCCGTAAGGGTACTATCCTGCCGGGTTAATGCTCTGACAACGAAGCCTCGTGAAAGTAGTTTCTCGACAATATGCTTGCCGATAAACCCCGTTACGCCCGTAACGGCTACCGTTCTGTTCATTGTGCATAGCCTGCCAGCTGCAAGGGCGAGCTCATCGCCTCACTGAGATAGCGCTTCTTAGCTTCGGCCCGCGCCGGTTTTCCTGAAGATGTGCGGGGGATACTATGCGGAGGCAAAAGTTTAACTTCTACTGTTACGCCAAACTCGCTTTGAATACGAGACGTCAGCATATGAATAATCTGATCCCGGCGCTCTTCGGAATTCACACGACACTGTATCTGCAAAATAATTTTCCCTGCCTCATCACGCTCGTTTGACGTCACGAAGGCAATGGCATCGCCGGTACGAACTTCCGGTACCGATTCGGCAACGTATTCAATATCCTGCGGCCAGATATTACGGCCGCGTATGATAATAAGATCTTTTTTCCGACCGGTAACATACAGCTCCCCGTCCAGCAGGTAGCCTAGATCGCCGGTATCCATTCTGCCGAGGGACTCGATTTTCGAGCGAGAAGCGTTATCTCTGAAATAGCCACTCATCAGACTGGGACCTGAAATCCAGATATGACCGATTTCACGGTCGGCTAAGATTTTCCCTGACTCATTACGAATTTCAACTCGATGCCCCGGAAGCGCCCGCCCGCAGTTAACGAAAGTTACTCTGGCGCGCGTGTTCCGGGTTGGCTCAACGGCTTTGCCATGATATTCCAGAATATCACGATCGACCGTATCGACCATCCGAGCGGCAACGTTATCGAAGAAACTAACCGCCAGCGTATTTTCAGCCAGGCCATAACAGGGCATCAGCGCCTTGCTATCAAAGTTAATTTTGCTGAAGCACTCGGCAAAACGCTGTAGCAGCTCGCCAGAAATCGGCTCGGCACCGACCCCGGCCACACGCCAGCTGGACAGATCCAAATCAGCAATCTCTTTATCACTACAGCGCCTCAGGCATATCTCATAGCCAAAAGGAGGGGCAACGGAAACGGTGCCGCGATTTTTGCTGATGAGTTTTAGCCATTGCATCGGGCGCATCGCAAAATCCTGCGTACGCAGATAGTCAACGGAGAGCTGGGTTGCCACTGGCGTAAGGAGAAAACCAACCAGCCCCATGTCGTGATAGAAAGGCAGCCAGGAAACGCAGCGGTCACCGGCCTGCAGCTTAATACCATAACGGCTAATGGCCTGTAGATTCGCCATTGCCGAACGCTGGGTGATAATCACTCCGCGTGGAAAGCGCGTGCTGCCGGAAGTGTATTGAAGATAGGCGATATCATCCGGTAGAGGCACCTTGAGCTGGATATCTTTCTCCGGCAGCTCATTGATTTCTCGGTGAGTGAGGATACGTATATGCGCGGCTTCGTTATGTACGGGCTTGACTAACGGTAACCATTCATCACTGCTGATAATTGCGGCCGGCTGGCAACTCTTGAGCAGCCCCTGTAGCTTGTCGATGTAGGATGCACTCTGGCCAACGCCCATAGGAATGGCCAAAGGAACCGCAACGAGGCCCGCATACTGGCAGGCAAAAAAAGCTTCGACGAAGCCGACGCTGGTTTCTGCAATCAGCGCGACGCGATCCCCTTTTTTCAGGTTCATTGATAACAATCGACGGGCCACACTCACCGCTCGCTGCTGTAGTACGCGATATTCCAGCGAGGCCAGGAGTTGGTTACGTCGATCGTAGAAATTCATCCCGGTACTTCCCTGGGCTGCGTAGTCTAAAGCTTCAACGAGAGAAGAAAAGTCTGCGTAGCGCATAGGAAGAGAATGCGTAGATCGTGTTTCGTGCATATACAACCCATTTATAGATTAAATTATCTAGTAATAGAAATGATTACTATTTGGAGGTTTTTATTTGCGTAACTATTTACACAAGCACATTTTTTGTCTCACAAAATTGCCTTTAATGACACAGGTGTTGATAAGTCACAGCATGATAGGAAATACTGCGTGCGGACAGCCCGAGAGGAAAATATGACACATTGTTTTTTAATTTTATCACGGCATTAAAATACTGCGGCGGCTGTGATTTTTAAACCCTCCTGTAGCGAAAATTCCTGCGCTTGCTTGAATGTAGCATTTAGTGTTAAAGGCTTTTTGACTTCTTTTAGGGAAAATATTTTTCAAATAAGAAACTGTAATTGTTTATTAGAATGGTTTGTTAACAGCATAATATGCCTAACGCTCTGATGATTTACTTCGCTTAGATTACAGGATAAAAAAACAAAGCTTTCCTTTTCTATATAAGTATTTAATACATTTCGAGTATTGCAGAATGAAAAGGGATAAAGGGCACAATAACCGTAGCTAATACAATCTTTAACAGGTTGTTGTGTGTTTTTTTCGTCAATTATCAGTTTCAATGGTATGTATGATTCACATCGAAAAAGTTATCAATAAGCGCCAACTTAAGTCATTTATTACGTTTCCCTCCGATCTTTTTCAACACGATCCCGGCTGGATTAATCCTTTAAATTTAGAGCGGTTAGAGCACTTTTCGAAAAAAAATCCGGCAGATGAACATATCGAATGGCAGACATGGCTGGCAAAAAAAGAGGGGAAAATTGTTGGCAGGATATCTGCCCAGGTTGATTCCTTACACCGAGGGCTCTATGGACCGGATACCGGGCATTTCGGCATGATTGATGCCGTCGACGATCCAGAGGTATTCAGACTGTTATTTTCGGCTGCGGAAAACTGGCTGGCTTCAAAAGGTGCCAGAAAAATCACCGGCCCCTTCAGTCTGAATATCAATCAGGAGAGTGGCCTGCTGATTGACGGCTTTGACACCCCGCCAAGCGCCATGATGACGCACGGTATGCCTTATTATTCAGCCAGAGTTGAGCAGCAGGGTTATACACAGGGCATCGATCTGCTGGCCTACTGGATGCGCCTGGCGGAACTCCAGTTCCCACCATCACTGGCTAAACTTATGGACCACGCTCGCAGCAAAGTCAGCATTCGCTGCCTTAATCGCAAGAAATTCAGCGAGGAAATGCAGGTTCTGCGCCAGATTTTTAACTCGGCATGGCAGAAAAACTGGGGATTTGTACCCTTTACCGAACACGAATTTGCCGTTATGGGGGACCAGCTAAAATTCCTGGTGCCGGATGATATGATCTTTATCGCCGAGATAGATTCCGCACCCGTCGCGTTCATTATCGGCCTGCCTAATATCAATGAAGCGATTGCCGATCTCAACGGGCGATTATTCCCCCTTGGCTGGGCGAAACTCCTTTGGCGGCTGAAGGTCAGCGAGGTGCGTACGGCCAGGGTGCCGTTGATGGGGGTAAAAATCGAACACCAGTTTAGCCGGATTGGGCCGGTTATTGCCCTGCTACTTATCGAGGCGCTGCATGCCGCATTTGGTAAGTGGAACATCGAAGCGTTAGAAATGTCGTGGATTTTAGAATCTAACGCCGGGATGAGGAATATTTTGGAAAAAATTGGTGCGATACCTTACAAGCGTTACCGGTTATATGAAAAACAACTTTAATATCTTCTTGGGTTAATAATATCGCGATGCTATTTGAAAAGAAAAAGGGATTCGGCCGTCTGTTCGACAGTATAAAAAACTCGCTGTCTGGTCTTGCTAACGCACTGTTAACGGAAAATTCATTCAGGCAGCTGTTTATTATTACTGGACTATTATTCGTCATTGCGCTATGCGTTGATGTGTCAGCCGTTGAACGTCTGTTTTTAGTTTCCAGCTGCTTTCTCCTGCTGGTCGTAGAACTCCTTAATACGGCTATCGAAAGCGCCATCGACCGGATTTCTCTGGAGATTCATCCACTGTCAAAACGAGCAAAAGATATTGGCGGTGCCGCACAACTTGTCACGATGCTGATGACCGTGACCGTCTGGGCAATGATTTTGCTTTAGCCGATAATCTCGCTATGTTTATACCAAATTAAGCCTCGGCAAGTTTCTCCGTCCGTTCGGCAGAAATAACCGGATAAATTGCCGCCAGCGCGGTTTGCAGAACCTCATCATAGGGAGCCCGGGCATCAATGTTTAACACTCTGGAACCATTGTAATTAAGCTGGCTCATCACAAGGGCCTTGTCGCGCAGTTCGTCATAGTTATGATCGGGTTTGCGTGAAAAGGCGGTATCGGCATCAATTTCCAGACGAATAATCAGCTCAGGCTGGTACAAAGCCATCTGCTGGTATAAATGTTTTTCACGTTCCGCCAGATACGTCATCAATTTCCCGCTTGTGCGTTCAACTCCAATGCCGGGGCCATCATAATAAAAGCCGGAAATTTCAGCCTGCGGATAGCGATCGCTGATCACCAGTACGCCGCTTTGAGCTAAGCGTTTCGCTTTAGCCAGATTCGCTTTTCGCCACACGGAAAGCCCGTACATAATCAGTGCGGCCCAGAGAGCAGGCGCTTTACTGCTCATGCGCTGGGTTTTCTCCGATTTTGCCGCCAGCCGGCGCTCAAGCCATACGCCAATCACCGGTAAACGTTTGATTTTATCGCCATCCTCGCCGGATATTAATCCAAGATAGCGGCGTTCCACTGCGCAGGATGAACTGAGTGTTTTCACTAAATCTGCGGTCAGCGTCGATTTTCCGGTGCCGTCGCAGCCCACCACGGCAATCAGTCCGGGAATGTGGGTGGCAGAGTGTTGGGCGTTTAATTTATCGCTATGCATTTTTCTGTAGGCCTGAAAGGGCGAGATGAACCGCCCGCAGTGATGTATCGATTATTTTGCTTTCCGGTTCACGGGCATCTAAATCAAGAATTTGCGCGCCGTTAAAGGTCAGCTGTGGTATCGCGGCAATTTTCTCGCGTAGTGCAGACAGGGCGTGATCGGGTTTGCGTAAGTGCGCCGTTTGCTCATCAATATTCAAACGGATCAGCAACGCCGGCGGGTATGAAGCCATCCAGCGGTAAAGCCGCAGTTCGCTTTTTCTCAGCATGCGCACCCAGTAATTACCGCCTTCCGCCTTTGCAAGCTGAGGACCATCAACGCGGAACCCCGGAATTTCTGCCTGCGGATAGCGGTCGGTAATCAACAGACAGCCCTGTTGGGATCTCGCCAACATGCGGCGGAACTTATAGACCCGCCAGCAGGAGAGCAGATAAATGACCAGCGCAGCGATATTTCCCGGTGGGGAAGAGGGGCGATTGTGCACGCGTTCAGAACGGTTAATTAAATATTTCCCAATATATGAACCGATAACCGGAATTTCGGCGATCCGTTTGCCAATAAATCCTGAAGACTGCCCCAGATAAATCAGTTCTGTTTCACCCTGAGATGAAAGATGATTTGCAAGATGAGCGGCCAGCGTTGATTTTCCGGCACCGTCGCATCCCGTAATCGCGATCGCCCGAACCGGGGAGTGATTGATAATCGTTTTTAAATTCTTCACGTTAACAACCCTGTTTTAACATTGCATTCCATAATGCACGATGTTCTCGGTGCGTTTAAGCTCTGTAGAATAACAAGCATGATTAGCGACAATCTTCTTTTAAAATGCTATATCCTGAGGAGTTTATTTCACAGGGATGGCTGTATGAATTCGAAAAACAACCCACCAATCATCGCTATTATTGGCTGCGACGGTTCCGGAAAGTCGACTATTTCTGAACACCTTATTGGATTTATTAATCAATATGTCCCTGCTGTTAAAGTACATTTAGGAAAGCAGGCAGGTAATGTAGAACGTCAGTTAGTGAAATTGCCGCTGCTGGGTAAAAAATTGGGTAAAACTATCGATCGTAAAAAAGTGAAAGTAGCAAAATCGAAAATCGGTGTGGTACCAGCACTGGTCATGATGATTTTTGTTTTACGGCGTCTTTTTCGTTTTCGCCGTATGCTACGCCTTCGCAAGCAGGGGCTGATTATCCTGGCCGATCGCTATCCTCAGATGCAAATTCCCGGTGCCTATGATGGTGTTCTTTTGCCTGAGCATGTTCCCGGCAGGCCTTTCATTAACTGGCTGGCTGGCCGTGAACATCAGGCATTTCGCTGGATGACCAGTTACAAGCCCGACCTGGTGTTAAAACTTGACGTTGACATTGATGTTGCCTGTGCACGAAAACCCGATCACCGCCGGGAATCGCTGGAAAAAAAAGTAGCCGTCACTTCAAAGCTGAATTTCCCCGGTTCTGAAACTGTCGATATCGACGTTAATCAACCTCTCGACCATGTTCTTCTTTTGACAGAACGTGTCGTTGCTGATTTTTTGCAGTCGAGAGGATACAAAATGGGGGCTAGTCATCAGGGCTAATGCTTCTTGTCAAATCGGTTAACCAGTATTAATGCTGATGCCAGCAGGAGTATGGGGGGAAGAAGTGCCGTCAACGGTGCACTGAAAGAGAACAACAGGCCAAGGTTGACGATGATCTGGTAGCTGACATAGGTGAGTAACCCAATAACAGCACCCGTAGCCAGGCGGCTTCCCATACCTGGCGCCCGAGGATTGCTAAATGTGAAGGGAACGGAAAGTAATATCATCGCAAGTATCAAAACAGGCTGCCCGAGCTTTTGCCAAAGTGCAATTCTGAACTCTAGATCGGGTTGGTTTGTTGTTTGCAAATAATTGATGTAGTTATTCAGCTGTCGGATTGAAAAGCTATCACTGGGCATCATTAATTCTTTCAGGCTGGTATGGTTGAATATCGATTGCCACGACATACTGTCATGTAACGTTGAAGTTTCTTTTCCGTCGGTCCATGTTTTTTGATTAACATCGTATAAAGTCCATATGCCGTTGCCAATAATGGTCGCGGTTTTCGCATAAATATAATAATTAAGGGTTTGATCCTTGTGATATTTAAATATCTCAATGCCAACAGGCCGGTTGTATTCATCCAGCGTTTTAATCGTAACAAACTCATTATTTTTACGCGCCCACAGCGTGTTAGCTGAGCCGGACGCATTATCATCTCTGGCCTCGGCAATATCTTTTAACTGGAGTGCCCGCTGCTGAAGCGGTGAAGCCACCCATTCGTCCAGCGCACACAGCGCTACGGTAAAAATAATACCTGCGCATAGCGCATTCATTCCTATCCTGAAAACTGACATGCCGGAGACGCGCATCGCAGTCAGCTCCAGGCTTTTCGACAGCTGGCCCAGCCCGACAATCCCGCCAAGCAAAGCGATAAAAGGCCCCAGATCGATCAGGCAGCGAGGCAGTTTCATCAATACCACCATCAATGCCTGAGTCCAGTGGTATCCGCCTGAACTGACATCATCCAGCTCATTAATAAAATCAAAAGTGGAAAAGAGTGGGATCAGCAAAGCCGCCGCGGCAGCGAAACCGAGAAAAACATTTTTAATCAGATAACGGCTAAAAATATTCACCGGAAAAACTTCTGTAAAAGCGAGGCCTGATGGGTCAAAAGACCGAAGAAACCCATCAGCATTATCAATGGCACCGTCCACACGCCGGGGAATGAGGGGATAATATCGCTGGCCACCAGTGAACGGCTGATGTTACCGGCATAAAAGATGAGAACAAACAGTACGGCCAGGGGTAACAGTGTGGCAAATCGCCCCTGGCGTGGCCGCGTACGGCTTAATGGTATCGCCAGCAGGGCCATTAAAATAGCGATAATTCCACGGCTTTCCCGCCACTGGCGTTCGGCAATATCGGCGGGATCGTGTGAACGCGACAGTTCCGCCATTGAGGCAGATTTACTTCTGAGTTCGATGCTTTGCTTCATTGGCTTAGGATGCAGATTAAAGTTTTTATACGTTTGCACGTTGTCATCCGTGCCTTTACGGTCAAGTTGATATGCCGTGCCGGAATGAAGCGTGACCGCCGGTGAGGCGATCGCAGGATTGACCACCTGCACAGAGTGTGCCCGGAATAACAAGGTGTTATTGCCGGAGGTGCTGTAAATCAGCACATCTGACAGCAGGTTATTTTTACGATCGATCTTATCGCTCAAAATCATTCTGCCACTGTCATTCAGATTAAATTTCTTTTCCTGTAGATGGCTGACATCTAATTCAGACTGCGCCTGCTGTTTTAACTGGAATATTTGCGCATAGGCCCAGGGGCGAGCGTACATCGAGAGCAGGGTCACTAAAATACCTAACGGGATCGCCAGGAACATGATGGCTTTATAAATCCGAAAAGGACTTATACCTGAAGCCAGTACGGCAGTTATTTCTGAATCGTTATAAAGCTGTCCCAGTGCAACGGCAACGGAAACATAAAGCCCGATGGGAAGTAGCATCTCCAGAGCAATCAATATTTTATAGAAAACGATATACATCACCGATTGCAGCGCCAGCGTGCCGTTGGCGGCATCGGTCAGATAGCGTTGAGTTGAATAACTGGCAAAGATAAAAATCAGGAAGCCGATTATTGTTATCACCAGTCGTTGCGTTGCAACCATGATGTAGCGTTCGATTAAATACATAAAATATTGAGACTCAATATCAGCGTCATAAATAACGGATTTTTATAGCCTTTCAGAGTAATAGTTCAGTCGCGTTACCGTCTTGCAGTTACGTGCTATTGCCCGAGCGGCCTGCTCGCGATGAGCGATTAGTGCGGTAAGCCATCTGGTAGTTGATCTGTATTTGAGAATAATTTACAACATACCATTAGTAACATACTTTTGGTATGTTGTGGCAATCATGGCCAAACACACTCTCATCACGCTCAGGGGACCTACCTATGCACGCACTTATTGTTGTTGCTCATCCGGATACACAGTCATTCACCCACAATGTTGCCGCCCGCGTGGCGAAAGGTGTCACTGATGCCGGGAGTGGCAATACCGTTGAAATCGCCGATCTGTTTGCAGAAAATTTCGATCCGCGTTTTGCCGCGCCGGACCTGGCATTTTTCCGCAATCAGTCATCGCCGCTGGCGGAAATCGTGGCTGAACAGCAGCGTATCGATCGGGCTGATGCGCTGGTGCTGGTCTATCCCATCTACTGGTGGTCTTTCCCCGGTATGCTGAAAGGCTGGATCGATCGCGTGTTTACCAACGGCTGGGCCTATGACTCCGCAGAAGACGGTGGGCTGATAAAAATGCTGCCGAATCTGAACGTTCATCTGATTGGCATTGGTGCCGCCGACGAAGGGACCTATTCTCGTCGTGGGTATGATGAGGCGATGAGAACGCAGATCGATCGTGGAATATTTGATTTTGTGGGTGCAAAGGTGGTTACATCTGAGCTGCTGCTGACGCCAAACGGCCAATTCCCTGAATCACATCTGGAAATCGCGCTGAAAATCGGTAATAAAATCGCCGGATAACGCCACGCCAGCGGCCAGTCAGCCTTATTTTCACCATCGATCTTTTCAGGATTGATACAACGAGGAGCTTCGGCATGCCCCGCATTCTGAACGAGAAGCACGGCGTCATTATTCACCATACAGCGTTAAGCATGACGGCGCGGGGTCAGTGATGTCGCGGCGTCGCTTATCTAAGGAAGATCGCTTTGCTCAGCTGATCGCGGTTGCGTGGCGGCTGATTGCCAGCGAAGGGACCGATGCGCTGACGATGGGCCATCTTGCCGAGGCGGCAGGCATCACTAAGCCCACCGTGTACGAGCATTTTGGCTCCCGTCAGGGGCTGCTGGCTGCACTGTATCAGGATTTTGAATCCCGCCAGAATAAGGTTATCGACGATGCGGTGGCCGCTGCGGAACCGGTTCTGAATGAGAAAGCCCGTATTATTGCGTCCAGCTATGTGAACTGCGTGCTGACGGAAGGGCGGGAAATTCCCGATGTGCTTGCCGCGCTGAGCGGTTCGCCGGAACTTGCCGAGCTGAGGAAGCAGTGTCAGAAAAGCTATCTGGAAAAATGCCGCCGCTCGCTGGCGATGTTTAGCGGCCCACGCGGTCTGTCGGATGCGGCGCTGTGGGCGATGCTCGGTGCGGCGGACAGCCTTTCTGCCACCGCCGTCAGCGGCGATATTGCTGAGCAGCAGGCGGTTGATGAACTGTATCAGGTGATTGTGGCGATGGTGGAACGCAGCCGCTAGTGCGGCTGTCGTTTATAAAGACGCCATGACGTCGTTGCGTAACTTACTGATGTGATTGCGGATGGAGGCCAGGCTTTTCTCGCGGTCGCCTTCGCGCATGGCGGTCAGCAGATCGAGATGCTCGGTGTGATTCTCGCTCTGGCGATGCAGCGGGCTGTGAAGGCGGAACAGGCGAACGTTAACCCGCAGCCCCTTTAACACGCCGGCCAGCACCACGTTGCCGCTGGCTTCCGCGATGGTGTTGTGCAGCTTCTCGTCATAGCGCCAGAAAAGATGCTCCTCGTCGGCCTTCATCAGTTCATGCAGCTCGGCGATCAGCGCATCCAGCGTTGGCGTACCGATTTTATCCAGCGCCTTGCCAACCGCTTCCACTTCCAGCAGTTCACGCAGCGCCATGGTATCTAAGTATTCTTTGATATCCACCGAACGAACGGTGTAAGAGCGTGCGCCGCGGCGCTCCAGCAGGTTCTCACCGGCCAGCCTGACCAGCGCTTCACGCATTGGAGTGCGTGAAACCTGTAGCTCATCGGCCAGGCGCGACTCCGACATTTCACTGTTGCCCGGAATTTTACGCTCAAGAATTAACTCTTTCAGTAATACATAGACCTGCTCAGACAGGCTGGCCGATTTCATATACAACGGTTTTGACGCCATAATTGCCGCCAGCGTATGGTCCTGATAGTCAGTCATCTTCACGCAGTTTCCAGTAGTTAATTCCGCCGCTAGTTTACCGAATTATCCTTCCGATGGGAAAGGGACCGCGCAGGCGAGGAAACGCCCCTGGCCCGGCACGCCGTGGAACTGATTATCGTCCCACACCGCCACGCCGTGCGACAGCGTAACGGCAGGCCAGGCCTGAACCTCTTTCCCTTCATACGGCGTATGGTCGGCGTTGGTGTGCAGCATGGCGCTGCTGATAGTTTTCGGCGTTTGCGTATCCCAGATCACCAGGTCGGCATCAGAACCGGGGGCGATAGTGCCCTTTTGCGGATAGAGGCCATAAAGCTTCGCCGGGGCGGTAGCGGTCAGATCGACAAAGCGCTGGGCCGACAGGCGATTTTTCAGCACGCCCTCGCTCATTAACAGCGGCATGCGCGTTTCCAGACCGGCAATGCCGTTCGGCACCAGATCGAA
Source organism: Erwinia sp. S43 (assembly GCF_016624745.1). Classification (NCBI taxonomy): domain Bacteria; kingdom Pseudomonadati; phylum Pseudomonadota; class Gammaproteobacteria; order Enterobacterales; family Erwiniaceae; genus Erwinia; species Erwinia sp. S43. The sequence continues at coordinate 35,961 of NZ_JACVTX010000024.1, forward strand.
CGATGCGTTTTCACCGTGCAGCTTTTTGCCGGTGGCATCATTATTAAACGGGCAGTGATCCGAGGAGAAAATGGTGAAGGTGCCGTTGGCCAGCGCCGTCCATACCGCGTTCTGGCTGTCCGTATCGCGCGGCGGCGGGCTGCAAATGCATTTCGCCCCGTGGAAGCTGTCATCAATCCCGAGGTCTTCCGCCGTCAGAAACAGATACTGCGGACAGGTTTCCGAAAAAATGTGCATGCCCTGGCCGCGCGCCCAGTAAATTTGTTCAATCGCCGCCCGGCTGGAAACGTGCACCAGCAGAATCGGCACATCGACCAGTTCGGCCAACGAAATCGCGCGGTGGGTCGCCTCGCGTTCGCCGATCGGCGAGTGGGCGAGGGCGTGATAGCGCGGGGCGATTTTTCCCTGCTTCTTTAGCCGCTCGGTCAGCCAGTTGATGCAGTCATCGTTCTCCGCGTGGATCATCGAAATCGCCCCCAGCTGGCGGGCGGCATCCAGCACATCCAGAATATGGTGATCCGGCAGCTTCAGCGCCTCATAGGTCATATAAATCTTAAATGAGGTGTGGCCCTGCTCGATCATCGCCGGCAGCTCAGCAATCACCGCCGGGTTGGCATCGGTAATAATCAGATGGAATGCGTAATCAATGCAGGCTTTGCCCTCGGCGCGCTGATGGTAGTCCGCAACGGCATCCTGCAGGCTCTGGCCCTTAAACTGCATGGCAAAGGGGATCACCGTGGTGGTGCCTCCGCACGCAGCCGACCGCGTGCCGCTGATGAAATCGTCGGCCCCGATTGAGCCATCGGTCGAGGGCTGATCGAGATGGCAGTGGGCATCAACGCCGCCCGGCGTGACCATTCTGCCCGCGGCATCAATCACCTGACGCGCGTCTTCGGCATTCAGCCCGGCGGCAATCATGCTGATTTTGCCGTCGCGGATGCCGATATCGCCGTGATAACGGTCGGAAGCGGTAATGATATCGGCATTTTTCACAATCAGATCGAACGTGCTCATCGCTGTGTCTCCTTGGCCAGCGCGGTGCTGGTGTCTGTTAACGGGGCCTTTTTCACCGGGCGGCTATGCTGGGTACTCTGATACGCTTTCGCGTAGTGCAGCTCGATGCGCCGCTGAATGAAGTCCCACAGCGTGGTGAGGATCAGGTAGTAGGTTGCCGCCACCATAAACAGCTCCAGCACCATAAACTGCTCCTGCATCAGGATCTGCGTACGGCGCAGCAGCTCTTCCATCGAAATCACCGAGGCGATCGAGGTGGTTTTCAGCAGGCCGTTAAAACTGTTGCCCAGCGACGGCAGGATCAGGCGCATGGTCTGCGGGAAAATCACGTAGCGCGCCACGCCTGCATGGTTAAAGCCCAGCGCCCTGGCCGCGTTGATTTGCCCCTTCGGCAGCGCCTGCACACCGCCGCGAATAATCTCTGCCAGATAGGCCGCCTCATTCAGCACCAGCCCGGTGATCACCGCTTCGATCACCGTAAAGCGAATGCCGATCTGCGGCAGGCCGGTATAAATGATAATCAACTGCACCAGCAGCGGCGTACCGCGGAAAATCCAGATATAGGTACGCGCTAACTGATTAACCCAGGACCAGGGCGACAGCCTGGCGAAGGCCAGCACCACACCCAGTACCAGCCCACCTGCCATTCCAGCCAGGGTTAACAGGACGGTATTCACCGCCCCAAGGAAAATGAAATAGTTGGTGAGATAATGGAAGTAGCCTTCCCAGCTCCAGCCCTGAATCATAGTGAAAGTTCCTGTGGTTTAAGAGGAGGGGCCCTGAACGCTAAAGGTTCCTGGGATCATTTCCGCGCCGTATTTCTTAAACAGCGCAGGCAGGCTGCCGTCGGCATTCATCTTGTTCAGCGCATCGGCGGCGGCGGCGGCCAGCTTCGGATCTTTAAAGGCGATGGCTACCGGGGTGGGTTCCAGCCCCGAGATCACCTGCTTAAACATCCCTTTGTGCTGATAGTCGGCGGCCACGGCGTCAATACTGATCACCGCATTCACCTGGCCCGCGCGCAGTGCCTGGAAAGCGACGGTGAAGTTGTCGAAGGTATGGATATCAACGGGCTTAAGGTTTTTGGCAACCAGCTGCTGGCTGATTTTGCGGATGGTGGTTTCTTCAAAACCGCCCAGCTCAACGCCCACGCTCTTACCGGACAGATCCTCAACCTTGGTGATTTTTCCTGCATCGGCAGGTGGGGTAGAAATACTCACCGCCTGGCTTTCATACGGGATCATGTACATCATTTTCGCGCGGGCCGGGGTGAAGAAAATGCCGGTATTGATCATATCCCAGCGGCCACCCTGCAGGCCGGGCACCATCGCGGAGAACTCAATGCGGGTGTAATCGGCTTTCAGGCACAGGCGTTTGGCAATCTCCTCGCCCATCTCAATGCGCATGCCCTTTAACTTTCCTTCACCGTCGACATATTGCAGCGGCGGCAGCGTCGGGTTGGTTGACATCTTCAACTCGCCTGAGGTAACCAGGCTGGCACCCTGTGGTGCCGTACAGTCGGCGAAGCAGCTGCCGGACAGCAGCGTTAACGCGGCTAATAAGGTTAATTTGGCTTTCATGTTGATTCTCCGGGTGTCAATTCAGGCCAGTGATTAATGCTGGAAGCTGTTCAGCACGTTAAGTTTTTCTAATTCATGACGTAAAACATGATGTAAATCGTCGGCCAGCGGCAGGCGCGGCGCGCGCGGGATACCAACATCGAGCCCCATCATCGACAAACCGGCTTTGCTGGCGGCGACGTAGTGCGGTCCGCCCACGGCGCGCACCACCGGCAGGATCTGGCGATACAGGGCGAGGGCCGCGTCGCGATCCAGACGATCCGCTGCGGCTTCAAACATCTGCGCACACTGCGACGGCAGCAGGTTAGAGGCCACGGCCACCCAGCCACAGGCCCCCAGCCAGAAGGATTCGTAACCGAGTATTCCGGCAAAGACGTTCATCCGATCGCCGCACAGTTCGATAATGTCGCGAACGCGGGTGACTTCCAGCGTGGATTCTTTGATGTAGCTGACCGTATCGATCTGCGACAGTCGGGCGACGGTTTTCGGCAGCAGGTCAACGTTGGCGGTGGCCGGATTGTTGTAGATCATGATCGGGATGGAGATCGCTTCCCCGACCGCGCGATAGTGGGCAAACAGTTCGTCTTCATTCGGGCAGCTGTAAAACGGCGGGATGATCATCACGCCGTCTGCACCCATGCTTTCCGCTTCTTTGCTCAGCTCAACGCATTCCGGGGTCCACTCTGCACCCGTGCCCATCAGCACCGGCACGCGCCCGTTTGCGGTGCAAACTACCGTTTCAGTGACCAGTTGGCGCTCCTCGCGGCTCATCGATAAAAATTCACCGGTGCTGCCGAGCGGAATAAGTCCATGAATTCCCTGTTCAATTTGCCAGTTAACCAGTTTTTTCAAAGCTGGCACATCTATTGCTGAACCATCAGGGGTAAAGGGGGTAATCAATACCGTGTAAGTGCCGCGAAACGTAGACATGCTGAGTTCCTTGAGAAAGTTCTTGATGAACACCGTTTGTATACCGTATACGTACTGTATACGTATACGATGTCGGAGCACAAGATCTGTGGAACTAAAATCTCAAGATATCAGCCAGAGTGCCGAAACCCGGACCATCTGGTTTGATGGCCAGGCCATACAGGCTCTGGCTTCAGAGACGATCGCGGCCGCCCTGGCCCGCAGTAATATCGTGGCGCTGCGCGAAAATACGCAGGGCGAAAAGCGCGGATTGTGGTGCGGGATGGGCTCCTGCTATGAATGCGTGGTGGAAGTGGACGGCAAAGGATCGCAGCGCAGCTGTATGACGCTGGTTGAGCAGGGGATGCAAATTCACAGCCGTCGTTCAGACGATCGCACGCCTCAGCCGCTGGCGTCGGCACCCGCGACGGTTGAACCCGCTGAAACCGCCTGCGATCTGCTGGTGCTGGGAGCCGGGCCTGCCGGACTCTCTGCCGCGCTGGCGGCAGCGCAGGCCGGGGCTGCGGTGATCGTCATCGATGAGCGACCGCAGAGCGGCGGGCAGTTTTTCAAGCCGCTGGCACCGTCCCATATTCTGCACGGCAACATGCCGCCGCAGTGGCGCGACGGCGAAAAGCTGCTGACCGACGCCGTCGCAGCGGGCGTTACCGTGGTGCAACAGGCCACCGTCTGGGCGGCCTTCTCCGTGAATGAAATCGCCGTGATGGTTAACGGTCAGACGCGGCTGTTTCGCCCCGCGCAGCTGATTATTGCCACCGGTGCCTACGAACGCCCCGTGCCGTTTCCCGGCTGGACGCTGCCGGGCGTGATGACCACCGGAGCCGGGCAGACGCTGGCTAAAGCCTATCGCGTGATCCCGGGCAGCCGGGTGGTAGTGAGTGGCAACGGCCCGCTGAATCTGCAGTTTGCCGCCGACCTGCTGGAGAGTCAGGGTTCTGTTGTCGAAGTGCTGGAGCGCGCGCCGAAACCCGGGCTGAAGCATTTCCGCCAGATCTTCACCATGCTGCAGGCGGCCCCCGAACTGCTGTGGAAGGGGCGGCACTACCTTGGCGTATTAAAAAAACATCGCGTGCCGCTCAGCTGGGGTTATGAGGTGGTGGCCGCGCATGGGCAACAGCGCCTGGAGCGGATCACCGTGATGCGCGTCGACGCGAACGGGCAGCGTATTGCCGGTTCCCGCCGGGAAATCGACTGCGATGTGCTCTGCCTGGGCCACGGTTTTATCCCTTCCACCGATCTTGCCCGTATGCTCGGCTGCGAACAGCAGCTTTCCGCCACGCCGTTCAGCACGCCGACGATTAAAACCGACCCAAACGGCGCAACCAGCGTCAGCGGGGTTTACGTCGTGGGTGACGGCGCGAAACTGGGCGGCGCACAGGTGGCGCAGGCGCGTGGCAGGCTGGCGGGTCTCGCCGCCGCTGCCGCGCTGGGCAAAACGGTCAGCCCTCAGGAGATTCCCACCCTTACATCCCGCCTGACCCGGGCCGAGGATTTCCAGCGCGCGCTGTGGCAGGTCTATCAGGCACCGGCCGTCAGCCTGGCCTCGCTGGAAGATGAAACGGTGATCTGCCGCTGCGAAAATATCACTCTGGGCCGCCTGCGCCAGGCCATTAGTCAGGGGATCGACACCCCCGCCGCGCTGAAACGCAATCTGCGCAGCGGCATGGGGCTGTGCCAGGGGCGCACCTGTTCAGGAATGGTGGCGCAGCTGGTGGAGGAGATGACCGGCCGCCGGAACACCGTCAGCGGATTTTACGCACCGCGTTTCCCCGTGCGCCCCGTTCCGATTGCCGCACTGGCCTTTGAAAAACCGGAATGGGGCGGGCATAAGCCCGCCATCACTCCCAATCTTGCCCGACCGGTGGAGCAGACCGCGCTGCCGTTGCAAAAAACCGACATTCTGGTGATTGGCGGTGGGGTGATGGGTAACTGCCTCGGTTATTACCTCGCGGCGGGCGGCGCCGGTGTGCTAGTGGTGGAGCGTGACGAGATCAACCTGCAGGCCTCCGGTGCCAATGCGGGCAGCCTGCACGTACAGCTGCTGTCCTTTGATTTTGGTAGCAAGGCGCAGGAGGGCGGCGGCCCGGCGGCGCAGACGCTACCGCTGGGTCCGACGTCGGTCAGGCTGTGGCAGGCGCTGGAACAGGCCAGCGGCGAATCGCTGGAAATTAAAATTACCGGCGGGCTGATGGTGGCCGAAACGGAACAGGACATGCGTTTTCTGGAGCAGAAAATCGCCCTGGAGCGCCGCTACGGCATTGAAACCGAACTGCTGGATGCCGCCCAGCTCAACCGGCTTTCTCCTCATCTGTCACCGGACCTGCTCGGCGCGGAGTTTTGCCCGATGGAAGGAAAAATCAACCCGCTGCGTGCCACCTACGTGGTTAACAGACTGGCGACGGAGGCCGGTGCACGCTTCCAGCGCGGGACCGATGTGCAGGCCATCGAACCACTGCCGCACGGCGGTTACCGGGTGCAGACCAGCCGTGGGGTGATTGAAGCCGGGCGGGTGATCAACGCCGCCGGAGCCTGGGCGGCCAAAGTGGCTGAAATGGTTGATGTTGCGCTGCCGGTGAAAGGCGCGCCGCTGCAAATGATCGTCACCGAACAGTCCGCACCGCGTATTGACCACCTGATCGCCCACGCGGGCCGCCACCTGAGCCTCAAGCAAACCGCACACGGCAGCATTCTGATCGGCGGCGGCTGGAGCGCCGGATTTAACCCCGAAATGCGGATGAACCAGTCACTGCGCGCCAGCATTGAAGGCAACCTGTGGGTGGCCGGGAAGGTGCTGCCCGCCCTCAACAGCCTGCATATGGTGCGCAGCTGGGCGGGGATGAACATCAATATCGACGGTGCACCGATCGTCGGTGAAGTCCCCGGCAAAGCGGGCTTTTACCACGCGGTTACCTCTAACGGCTACACGCTGGCACCGGTTGTCGCCTGGAGCCTGTCACAACAGATTTTGCAGGGCCGCAGCGAGATCGATCTTGCGCCCTATGCGATTTCCCGATTCCACTGATAATAAGGACTTCTTTTCGTGAGCAATACACAACACACTCTCGCCAGCTGGATTGATAACCATTTTGAACAGCAGGTTGAGATGCTGAGAAAGCTGGTACAGATGCCGTCTGACAATCCGCCAGGCGACTGTACTCCGCACGCGTTAATGACAGCTCAATGCCTGCACGACCTCGGGCTGGAGGTGGAAATCCTCACCGTGCCCGATGACGTCGTCGCCGCAGGTGGCATGCGCAGCGCCACCAACCTGATTGTCCGCCACCGCTTTGGCCCCGGCCCGACCGTGGCGCTGAACGCCCACGGTGACGTGGTGCCGCCGGGCGGCGGCTGGAGCAAAGATCCCTACGGCGCGGAAATTGAGGACGGCTGGCTGTACGGGCGCGGCGCGGCGGTATCGAAATCCGATATCACCACCTACACTTCCGCGCTGCTGGCGCTGATTCACAGCGGTGCAGATTTGCAAGGCACCGTTGAACTGCATATCACTTACGATGAAGAGACGGGCGGATCGACCGGCCCCGGCTGGCTGCTGGCCAACGGCCACAGCAAACCGGACTACGTGGTTTGCGCCGCGCTGAGCTACTTTGTGGTCACCGCGCACAACGGCTGCCTGCACCTGGAAATTGATTTAAAAGGCCAGTCGGCCCACGCCGCATTTCCCACCACCGGCTGCGATGCTATTGAAGCCGGAAATCGCCTGATGAGCGCGCTCTACCGCTATCGTGATGCGCTGGGCGAAACCCGTTCGGCAATTGACGGTATTGACTCACCAACGCTGGTGATTGGCCTGGTCAACGGCGGCATTAACACCAACGTCGTGTCGGACAATTTCGTGCTGCGCCTGGATCGCCGCATTATCCCGGAAGAAAACCCGGAGGCCGTCGAGCAGGAACTGCTGGCGCTGGTCGCCGACGTACAGCGGCAGGTTCCCGGCGTGGCCTTCAACGCGCGTCACATCCTGCTCGCCCGTCCGTTTACCCCTTCGCCGCAAAGCCTGGCGCTGGCAGAGATTTTCAGCCAGCAGGCCGAAGCCGTATTCAATGAGCCCATTCCGCTGGTCGGCCTGCCGCTGTACACCGACGCGCGGCTGTACAGCGGTGCCGGTATCCCGACCATCATGTACGGTGCCGGACCGCGCAGTTTCCTGGAAGCGAACGGCCATCGCGCCGACGAACGCATTCACCTTGATGACTTACGCCGCGCCACCCTGGTGGTTGCCAACAGCCTGGCCACCCTTTTGCAGGAGAAAACCGCATGATTGCCATTAAAAATCTGACTAAATACTACGGCGAGCTGCCGGTCCTAAAAAACTGCACCCTGGATATTCAGAAGGGGGAAGTGGTGGTGATCTGCGGTCCTTCCGGCTCCGGGAAATCCACGCTGATCAAGTGCATGAACGCGCTGGAGCCGTTCCAGAAAGGGGAGATTAATATCGACGGTATGGTGCTGAGCGATAAAAAAACCAGCCTGCCCGCGCTGCGCCAGCAGGTGGGTATGGTATTCCAGTCGTTTGAGCTGTTCCCGCATATGACGGTGATGGACAATTTAATCGTGCCGCAGATGCGCATCCTTAAACACAGCCGCGAGCAGGCGCAGAAAAAAGCCCACGAGCTGCTGGAGCGCGTCGGCATGAAATCCCACGGTCATAAATACCCGGCACAACTTTCCGGCGGCCAGCAGCAGCGCGTGGCGATAGCCCGCGCCCTGGCGATGGAGCCGAAGGTGATGCTGTTTGATGAACCGACTTCGGCGCTGGATCCTGAAATGGTCGCCGAAGTGCTGGCGGTGATGGCGGAACTGGCGGAGCAGGGCATGACCATGTGCTGCGTGACCCACGAGTTGGGCTTCGCGCGGAAAATCGCCGACCGGATGATCTTTATGGACGCCGGAGAAATCATCGAAGATTCGCCGACCGATGCCTTCTTTACCGCTCCGGCTTCCGGGCGGGCAAGAGATTTCCTGGAGCAGATTATCCACCATTAACCGAGTTGAAAACCGCGCCTGACCATTGCGGCAGGCGCGGGAACGCGCTCAACGGGAAGATCCGGCGGCGTTAAGTTGCAGGCTTATCCCACAGCGCTGCGCATTGTTCAAATACCCGCCGCGCGGCGGGCGTGACGGCGGTCATATGCATCGCGCCATGGACCGTCCCCGCCAGCCGTACGAGCCGCACTCTGTTCCCATCCCGCGCCAGTCCGCGGGCGTACTCTTCCGCCTCATCCCGCAGCGGATCGCATTCACAGCTCAGCAGCAGCGTGTCCGGCAGGCCGTGCAGCGACGCTGCCGCAGACGGGCTGGCCAGCGGATTCTGCTGCTCGCGGGCGTCGGGCAAATAGCGCTCCCAGCAGTATTCCATCACCGACCGCGTCAGGCCAAAGCCCTCGCCGAACTGCTGCAAGGAAGCCGACTGCATCGCCGCATCCAGCGCCGGGTACAGCAGCAGCTGGCGGGCAATCAACGGCCCCTGGCGATCTCGCGCCAGCAGGCAGGCCGCCGCGGCCAGGTTGCCGCCCGCGCTGTCGCCGCCAACCGCGATGCGCTGCGGGTCGATGCCCAGCGAATCCGCCCGGTCGGCGATGGCACAAAGCGCGGCATAATAATCGCTTAACGGCACCGGGAACGGGTGCTCCGGGGCCAGGCGATAGCCAACGGAGAACACCACGCTGTCGGTGGCGTCGGCCAGCTGCTGGCACGGAGTATTCCAGGCATCCAGACCGCCCAGGCACCAGCCGCCGCCGGGGGCATACACCAAAGCCGGATGTGCCTCACCGTCTTCTGCCCCGGCCGGAAAATACATTCTTACCGAGATCGGCCAGCCATCCTGCGCCGCAATGCTTAACGCCTCCCGGAGGCGAGTTTCTTCGGCAACGGGCTGCTGACCGGCGATCAATCCTGCGTCGGTGGCCGACCGCATTACCGCCAGCGGCACGGCGGCGCTGAAAGCGGGCGCGGCGGCCAGCCAGCGCTGCGTTGCGCTATCGAGCGGCATAGCCTTTCTCCTGTAAAAACGCCGCAATCAGCGCACAGAATTCATCCGGGCACTCTTCGGTAATAAAATGCCCGCAGTCGCTGACCATCGCGCTGCGTAAATCGGGGGCGACTTTTTTCATCGTCTCCGCCGGGGCATCCCGCGTGGCGTGCTCGGCACCGATAGCCAGCACCGGCATACTCAGCGGCGTGGCGGCCCGCTGCTGATTCTGGCGGATGGTCTCCGGGATGGCGCGATAGTAGTTAAACCCGGCCTCCAGTTTCCCCGGCACGCTGTAGGCATCGATATAGACTTCCGCCGCCACGCGTTCCCGCCGCCATGACCATTTATCGAACATATAGCTGAGATACAGCCGTTCGCGCCCCGCAATCAGCGCCTCCGGCAGGCCGTTCAGCTGGTTGAACATAAAGTGCCAGAGGAAGATATTCTCCTGCGGGCTGACAAAAATCTCCGGCGCGGGGGCCAGACCGGGGATCACCGCTTCGGTCAGCAGCAGCGAATGTACGCGCTGCGGGAAATCTGCGCCCATGGCGTAGCCCACCCACATGCCAATATCATGGCCGATAACCGGAAAGCGCTGGTGGCCGAGCTGGGACATCGCGTCAACCAGCTGCGCGGCGATATTCCCGGTATCAAAACCGCCGGTTGGTGCGTCCGACTCGCCGGTGCCGGGCGGATCGACCGCGACGGCGGTATAGCCCGCGCGGGCCAGATGCTCCATCACGTGTCGCCACGTGTACCACGTCTGCGGCCAGCCGGGGATCAGCAGGACCGCCGGGCCGTGGCCCTGAGTGACGCAGTGCAGACGGCTTCCGTTAACGCGCAGATAGTGATGGTGCCGGGTTGGGTTAGCCATGGTGTTCAGCCTCCGTGGTGGTGATGCCTAACAGGCGGTCTATCTGACACTGGCTGACCGGGGCTGCCGCGAAATCATCGAAAATTTTATCGGTGACCGGAATAATATGGTCGCGGATAAACGCCGCCCCCTCGCGCGCACCATCGTCCTTATTCTTCAGGCAGCACTCCCATTCCAGCGCCGCCCATCCGGCGTAACCGTTCTGAGTCAGGCGGGAGAATATCGCCCTGAAGTCGACCTGGCCGTCCCCCGTTGAGCGAAAACGCCCGGCGCGATCGGCCCACGACTGGTAGCCGCCGTACATGCCCTGGCGCCCGGTGGGATTAAACTCGGCGTCTTTAACGTGGAACATGCCGATGTGGTCGCGATAGATATCCAGAAAATCGAGGTAATTCAGCTGTTGCAGGACGAAATGGCTGGGATCGAACAGGATTTTACAGCGCGGATGATGGCCGGTGCGCTGTAAGAACATCTCAAATGAGATGCCGTCGTGCAGATCTTCACCCGGATGAATTTCATAACACAGGTTCACACCCTGCTCCTCGCAGGCATCAAGGATCGGCAGCCAGCGGCGGGCCAGCTCGTCAAAGGCGGTTTCCACCAGCCCGGCCGGGCGCTGGGGGAAGGGGAACACGTAGGGCCAGGCCAGCGAACCGGAAAAGGTGCCCATCTCGGTCAGCCCAAGACGAGAAGAGGCGCTGACCGCCGCCAGCAGCTGCTGTTTTGCCCATGCGGTGCGGGCTTCCGGTTTGCCGTGCAGGTGCGGCGGCGCAAAGCTGTCGCACAGCGCATCGTAGGCCGGGTGTACCGCCATCAGCTGGCCGAAAATATGCGTGGTCAGCTCGCTGATAACCAGCCCGTGCCGCGCGAGCATGTCGGTGATCTCATCGCAGTACTGCTGGTTTTCCGCCGCCAGATTGACGTCAAACAGTCGCTTATCCCAGGCCGGGATTTGCAGAGCGCGGAAGCCGTTCTCCGCTGCCCATCCGGCAATCGCCTCAAGACTGTTAAACGGGAAAACATCATCACTGAATTGTGCCAGGTGCAGGCTGGGACCCTTGATCGTTTGCATATGAACCTCTATTGTTTGTCGATTGGCAAACAATAGAGGTCTGACGAAACGGCCACAAGGCGTTTTTGTTAACGCAGCACAGAGTGCTCAGTCGCAAGGGCAGAAGGTGGCTGATTTAATGTGATATTCTTGCTGCCAGATCCTGAACGTATCATCGCAGAGAAGAGAACCGCTATGGCCGGAAGACCCAGAGAATTCGATCGTGAAGCCGCCCTGATTCAGGCGCGGGATTTATTCTGGCGTCACGGCTTTGAGGGCACGTCGATGTCCGATCTGGTGGCGGCGCTTGGCATTGCCTCCGCCCGCATTTACAAAGCGTTTGGTTCAAAGGAACAGCTGTTCCGCGAGGCGGTGGCGCACTATGCGGAACACGAAGGCGGTTTTGCCGCGCGGGCGCTGGAAGAGGGCGAGATCGCCCTCGCGATCAAGCGAATGTTAATGGATGCCATCGCGCTCTATACCCGGCCTCTTGCGCCAGCGGGCTGTATGGTGGTTTCCGCCGCCGGTGCGCTCAGCGATGAAAATCAGCCGTTGCAGCAGTGGATGGCAGAACAGCGCCGCCTGCGTACGGAAGCGATTATTGACCGCTTCCGCCAGGCGGCGGAGTCCGGGCAGCTGAAGAGCGATGCCAACCCGGACCTGCTGGGCAACTATTTCGCGCTGGTGCTGCACGGCCTGTCGGTACAGGCGCGGGACGGCGTGCCGGCGGGCGTCTTGATCGAGGTGGTTAACGCCTCGCTGGCGGTGCTCTGACGGTTAAGCCGCGGATGGCTTAATCCTGGTCATTGCCCTCTGCAAGAATTCGTGCCCGGCAAACTGCCAGAATTTCATCGGCCAGCGCGGAATCATCCGGGCAGGCGCGGGACAGCACCATCGCACCCACCAGATGCGCGAGGGTGTCGATCAGATCGGCACGCTTTGCGCCTTTTTCCCCTTCTTCACCCGAGAGCCTGGCCAGATTCTTTTCAATACCGGCGGCAAATATGGCCTTCACCGACTCGGGCTGGCGCGCCGTGTCGGTGCTGAGCGCCGACATCACGCAGCCTGACCCCATCGCATCGCGATGCTGGCGGGAGAGATAGCGCTCAACAAATTCTTCCCGGGTGGTGCCGCCTGACATACCCGCCGCCTGCACAAAGCCGCAGCTCACCGCTTCAGCCATCAGATCCGCCTTGGAAGCAAAGTGCTTGTAGAAGCCACCGTGGGTGAAGCCCGCCGCAGACATCAGTTCCGCCACGCCAACCCCGTCGAAGCCGCGCTCGCGAAACAGCGCCGAGGCCGTTTCGACAATATGCTGGCGATTTTCGCGTACCTGTTCTTTCGACACTTTCATTGCTGCTGGCTCCTCTGAGCGAAATTTCTGGCGCAATTATACATTGATGATGACCATAATCAAAAAATGTTGACTGTTTAGATTATGATCGTCATCATTAATTCCACGTCGCGTTGTTGCCGTCAGCGGGATCTTCCGTGCCAACCGGGTGCGGCAGGCAGAGAGCAATATGGGCAGCACGACTCATTCAATCATTCACAGAGGAAACACGCAGATGTCCAAACCTTCCGTTCTGATTACAGGTGCCTCAACCGGTATTGGCGCAGTTTATGCGCAGCGCTTTGCCCAACGCGGGCACGACCTGGTGCTGGTCGCGCGTGATAAAGCAAAGCTGGCCGCACTGGCCGAACGTTTGCAGCGGGAAAACGGCGTTGCCGTGGATATTCTGCCCGCCGATCTTACCCAGTCGGATGACGTCGCCACGGTAGAAGCGCGCCTGCGCGACGATACGAAAATTGGCATTCTGATCAACAATGCCGGTATCGCCCAGTCGGGGGGATTTGCCGGGCAGACGGCCGATTCGATTGAGCGCCTAATCGCGCTGAACGTTACCGCACTGACGCGGCTGGCTAACGCGGTCACGCCACGTTTCGTGCAGGCCGGGGAGGGCGCTATCGTCAACATCAGCTCGGTCGTAGGGCTGGCACCGGAATTCGGCATGTCGGTCTATGGCGCAACGAAAGCCTTCGTACTGTTCCTGTCACAGGGGCTGAACGTTGAACTGGCGGATAAAGGCGTATACGTACAGGCGGTGCTGCCTGCCGGCACTTACACCGAAATCTGGGATCGTGCGGGCATTGATATCAACACCCTGCCGCAAATGATGGAAGCCGGCGATCTGGTCGACGCCGCACTGGTGGGCTTTGACCGCCGGGAAACGATCACCATCCCACCGGTGCAGAGTGCATTAAGCTGGAATAGCCTGGACGCGGCGCGGCAGGCGTTGATAGCGGATATCAATCAGGCGAAGGTGGCGGAGAGGTATCAATCTGCCTGACCCGCGCTTACTGCTACAGCCCGGACTTGGGCTGTAGCTGATAAATCCAGGCGCTCACCTGCAGGCCATCAACCGTGGTGACGTCAACCGTCACCCGGTCATAGCCATCTTCGAATTCATCCAGCATCGGCCAGTGCGCCTGCAAATTGTCGGATAAAAACAGGTAGCCGTTCACCTGCGCGCCATCGCTGTGCAGCACAATGCCGGGGAAATCCGCCGCCGCGCCCCAGCCCCGCTCGTAAAAGGTGCCGGTCACGTGGCCTGCCAGCCATTCGCCGCCGATGTTTTCCATGATATGCGCATTCGAATGGCCCGGGCGCAGCGTGCCGTAGACAAACAACGATTCCATCTTGCCTCAACATTGAAAAAGGGATTACCCGCCGGGTAAAGAACAGCCTTCAACATACGGCCTAATCCGGCGGCTGGCAAACCCTTCGTCACGCGGGCACCCTCCTACAGATACTGCGCCAGCAACGTCTCCAGATTGTTCTGGTCGACGGCAAACAGGCGAATCCCTTCGGCCAGTTTTTCCACCGCCATCGCGTCCTGATTATGCGCCCAGTAAAATTCCGCTTCGGTCATGGCCACAGGCTTAGCCAGTACTTCGCCCGCATAGTTCAGCGGCGCGGGCACCGGCCCCTGGCTTTGCTGTAGCTGTGCCAGCAGCGCCGGAGAAACAGTCAGACGATCGCAGCCGTTCAGCGCCAGCACCTGTTCCGGCGTGCGGAAGCTGGCACCCATCACGACCGTGTGGTAACCGTGCTGTTTATAGAAGCGATAAATAGTTTGCACCGACTCCACGCCCGGATCGTTGTCGACGGTCCAGGCGGTGCCGGGATTGTTTTTCTTGTACCAGTCGTAAATACGGCCGACAAACGGTGAAATCAGGAACACACCGGCATCGGCGCAGGCTCTGGCCTGGGCAAATGAGAACAGCAGCGTCAGGTTGCACTGGATGCCTTCTTTTTCCAGCGTTTCGGCGGCACGTATCCCCTGCCAGGTGGCGGCAAGCTTAATCAACACCCGTTCTTTGCCAATGCCTTTCGCTTCATACAGGGCAATGATTTCCCGCGCTTTGGCAATGCTGGCTGCGGTATCGAAGGAGAGGCGGGCATCCACCTCGGTGGAAATGCGCCCCGGCACGCTTTTCAGGATCAGTGCGCCGATACTGACGGCCAGCGTGTCGGCAATGTCTGACGCTTTTATCGGTTTTCCCGCCTGGCGGGCCTTGACCGCCGCGACGGCTTCCGTAATCAGCGCCTGATACTGCGGAAGCTGCGCGGCCTTGTAGATGAGCGACGGGTTGGTGGTCGCATCTTCCGGCTGATACGCCAGAATGCTGTCAATATCCCCGCTGTCGGCAACAATCGTCGTGTGCTGCTTTAGTTGTTCAAGCTGATTCATAATCGTGACCTGTAATGAGAAGTAGGATTGAATGCACGGGGAACGGCACGGAGCCGCTCCCTGTGGTGGGGCTGGAAGGGCGATCAGTTAGCCTGCGCGACGCGGGTGGTCAGGCCTGGCATATTGAAGCACTCGGCTTCATTCTGAATCATATCCTTGATTTTATTGACCACGTAACGTTCAGGCTCCACGCCAAACGATTTCAGGTTGGCAAACATCGCCTTCATCTCTTTCACTACCGCCGGTTTTTCGTAGTTGTAGTGGCCGCTGAGTTCAAGGATCTCTTTCAGCAGGTCCGGCTCATTAAAGATCTGCTCTTCGGACTTGTTTTTGTGCTCATCAGTCATCCATTTTTCCCACTTGTGGCTCAGCACGCACTCGCGGGTCAGCACGGTTTTCAGGTCGGACGCGGTCTTGATAAAGCCTTTCGCCGCCAGATCTTTTTCCACCTGCGCCAGCTTCAGATAGGCACGAGTTTCAATGGTGCCGTAAGCCGGGGCCACGTTCATCGCGGTGATCCCCAGGCCCGGGTGCTTCAGCAGGATCTCATCCGGCAGATAGTCGCCGTTGTGCTCTTTCAGGCCTACGCCGTGACGGGTGCTGATGGCGGACAGTTCAGCGGACTGCTTATCGTTGAAATGACCGACGTTCTTGGTCAGGCGGGTCAGGGTTCCGGTCTGGCCGACGATAAACAGCGGCTGCGGCAGCGATTCGGCCGCCAGGCGCTTGTTCAGCTCGATAATAAATTCTTCATAGGCGCTGACATCGGTCAGGCCGCCGTTGGTCTCTTCGGTGCCGACCTCATAGAAGAACTCTTTCAGGCTGTTGGCTTTGCGGTAATCTTCGCAGAAGCGGATCAGCTCAACGGTACGGCTCAGAACCAGTTCGATATCAATCGCTTTACCGACAACGTACGGATCTTTGGTCGGGTCGATATGCAGCAGGTCGAAACCGGCATCCATATCAATCTGATAGGAGCGGCGGGCCAGCTTCATCGCTTCGTCTTCAGGGATATGGTCTTTACGTTCTTTATCGCGCTGCCACGGGCCGCCGTGGTCGCGGCAGAGGAAGTAATCGCCGTCAAAACCGACTTTATCCGCCATCGCTTTCAGGTCAGCGGCAAAGCGGAACTGATCCCAGTTATTCACGTAACCGGCACCGAATTCATCGGCATCGACCTGGTTACGGCTGGCAATAAACATCAGCGGCAGATCTTTTTCTTTTCCCAGTTCAAAACAGGCCTGAATTAATGCCGGAGACATGGGGCCAATTCCCAGCATGGTAGATTTTCCACCGTTAACAATATAATCAACGTACTGTTTCATTGTGTTTTTCATAATAACTCCTCAGGCTTTATTCATATCAGAAGTGATGGATTTTTTAGCCGATGATTTTTTTACCGGCTCGGTAATATTCGGTCGCAGAATATGCAGGCAGATGGCGGTCACAATCACGCCGATGGCCATATCGATGACGTACCACATCGGGGCCTTATTCACGCCCGCGATGGCAATTAATCCGCCGTGGGGAACCATGGATTCAACGCCGTGAATCATTGCCAGACCGGCACCGACGGCGCTGCCGATAATAATTGACGGCAGTACGGTTTTAAGATTCTTAACGGCAAACGGAATGGCACCCTCGGTAATACCGATTAATCCCATAAAGGCAGCAGAGGTGCCCATTCTTCTTTCGTCTTCCGCCCATTTACGCTGGGAAATAAAGGTTGAGAGGGCAATACCCAGCGGTGGAATAGCGCAGGCAATACGATACGCGCCGTTCGGGCCATAAATACCTTCGGCCATTAAGGCTAGGGTAAAGGCCGTGGCGGTTTTATTGACCGGGCCACCCATATCAAAGGCCGCCATCGCACCCAGAATCAGGCCGAGAATAACGCCGCTGCTTCCCTGCATATTCGACAGCATGGAAACCAGCCATTTCATCGCAAAGCCGATTGGCCCAATCAGTACGTAGAGATAGAGCATGCCGACAATACAGGTGGAGGCGATGGGGATGATCATAATGGGCATCACCGGCATCAACGCCTTGCCAACCTTCCAGGTTTTGATCCATTTGGCGACGTAGCCGCTGAGAATACCGAGCAGCATTGCCCCCAGGAAACCGGTCACCACGTGGTCTGCGCCCAGCGGCGTGCTGGCCATAAAGCCGGTGATAAAGCCCGGCGTCAGCCCCGGTTTACCGGCGATCGAGTAGGAGATATAGGCCGCCAGCACCGGGATCATCATCCCCAGCCCGGCACTGCCGATAGCACCCAGATTGAGTAAGAACGGGTTAGTCACCACCATCCCTTTGCCCACGACCGGTTCGCCACCTACCAGCGACAGCGCCAGGCAGATCCCGCCGACCACCACCACTGGCATCATATAGGACACCCCGGTACTGAACGCTTTGACTAAATCATCTTTAATGACTTTGATATTTTCCGACATTTTTTATCCTCCCGAATCCGCTATTTTTTATTGGCTGCTGAGATTTTTGAACGCAGCGATACCCGTGCGCCCGTGCGCGCTATTTAAAATTGCAGGATTCGCAGACATGTAATTAACGTTTTTAATATTCCGGTGACGGCCGTCGAAATAAAACGCACCGGCGCGTTGTTTAATTCACCAGGCTTACCGCTTTATCAATAATCGCAGCCGGATCGCGCACCACTTCGGCCGGGTTGAGGGAAATAACCCGACCCTCGTCTTCTTTTTCTTCAAAGCGCTCAACGCCCTCAATACCGATAGCAATTGCCAGAATCACCACGTCGGCATCGGCAATGTCATCGTCACTTAATTCATTTTCAATGCCCATGCCGCCCTGGGTTTCCACCTTGACGTCATAACCTCTTTTTTTACACTCCTGCTCAATCGCTTCCTGCGCCATATAGGTATGGGCAACTCCGGTAATACATGCTGCAACGCCGACAATTTTCATAATGAACTCCTGATTTTTTATTGGCTGATTTTTAAAATAGGACTGACGGTTATTCTGTTTTTATATAGCCAGCGTGCTGGCCATCAGGTTGTAGAGTACGGTCACGTTTTCGGCCTGTTTTATTTCATTGCGGAAATCCTCTTTCATTAGCTTTCTGGCAAGCGTTGAGAAATATTTCATATGCTCGTTAGGATCGGCGGATTTACTCACCGTCAGCATAAATACGGTTTCAACCTGCTGATCGCCCCACGTAATGGGCTTCGCAAGGGTGGCCATACTGATAGTGGAGTGCTGAATATGGTCCGATTTGGTGTGCGGAATGGCGAAGCCATAGCCCACGGCGGTGGAAAAAGAGTCTTCCCGCGCCCAGATATCATCGGTTAACCGATCGCGATTATCGGTACGGTGATGCAGCCAGAGATTGTCTGTCATCATCTTGATCGCTTCGTTCTTATCACCAGCATCCAGAGCGCAGAGGATAAATTCCGGCGCGAGGATCGGCATTTTGCTTATTGCCCTGACCTCCGGCGAGCGCAGGGCGCTTTTCACCCCGGCGGAACGTTTTACGCTGACGATCTCCTGCACCAGCCGCTGGCATTTGGTGAAATCCAGCTCGCGCAGCGTGTGCTTAACCCCCGGGATGGCGGTCCCGCTCATGCTCAGTTCGTCAAAGCCCATTCCGACCAGCAGCGGCAGGAAATCGCTGCTGGCACCCAGCTCACCGCAGATACCGATCCACTTGCCCGCGCGGTGCACCTCATCGACGGCAAACTTCAGGGCGCGCAGGAAGGACGGGGCATAATTGTCGTACACCGATTCAACCTGCGAATTGCCACGGTCGGCGGCAAAAAAATACTGGGTCAGATCGTTGCTGCCGACGCTAAAGAAATCGGCGTATTCGGCAATTTCGCCAATGGCGAAGAGAACCGAGGGGATTTCCAGCATCACGCCCAGCGAGATGGCCTCGTTGAAAGGCAGAGCTTCATCGCGCATTGCGCTTTTGACCTCTTCGAGCACCTCGCGGCACCAGATAACTTCATCGACGCTGGCAATCATCGGGATCATGATCTTCGCCTCGCCGAGTGCGGAGGCGCTGAGGATGGCCCTCAGCTGCATGGCAAACAGGTCGCGATAGCGCGGATAGGTGCGCACGGCGCGGAAGCCGAGAAACGGGTTTTCCTCCTCGCCGGTATCCAGATAGTCCACCGGCTTATCGCCGCCGATATCGAAGGTGCGGAAGATAACCGGCCTGACATCTGCCAGTACCATGACCTGACCATAAAGATCCGCCAGCTCGCGGTAGTCCGGCGGCGTTTCGCGGTCCATAAACGACATTTCGGTACGAAACAGGCCGATGCCTTCCGCGCCGTTGTTGAATGCCGCTTCGGCTTCCGCCACGCTGGCAATATTGGCGGCGATTTCCACGCTATGGTTATCGCAGGTCGTTGCCGGTTGTATCACGCCCGCCATCATCTGCTGCCGCATCTGCTGCTGGACGGTGATTTCATGACGGTAATAGCGCAGGACCTGCTCGTCCGGTGCGGTAATCAAAATCCCCGGGTTACCGTCGATAATGATGTCCGTGTTCGCATCCAGCGCCAGGGCCGTAAAATCAATATCCGTCAGGGTCGGGATGCCGAGCGAACGCGCGAGGATCGCGGTGTGCGAGGTTTTACCGGTGGCCGACAGGACCATGCCGGCAAGGTACTGCTTATTGATGCCGAGGAACTGGCTCGGCGTCAGGCTGTTCGCCAGAATAATCGACGGCTGGGTTAATTCCAGGCTGTTTTGCGGCAGTGCACCCGCGCCATAAATAGCGGTAAGCAGCTGTCCGGTAATATCGAGAACGTCAAGGGTTCTCTCTTTAATATATTTGCTCGCTGAACGGTTAAGAATTTCACAAAATTCCATCGCCGATTTAATGACGGCATTCCACGTATTCTCGCCGTTTGCAATGGCGGTGGTAATCTGACTTTGGAAGGTCGCATCGGTCACGATCGATAAATGCGCCTGTAAAATATCATGCTCAACGCCGGTCTTAATTTCCAGCGCGGTAAGCTTCTCATCCTTCAGTGCCGCCAGACCCGCCAGGAAAATATGCTGTTGCTGTTCTGCTGAATATTCTCCGCCGGGATTACGCGCCAGCATTTCGTTTAAAGACAGGCTCTGTATGCGCACCGGCTTCGCAATCGCCACGCCGCCGCTGATGCGTGAACCCTGAATAAAGTCGAGCCGGGTTTCCCGCAGGGATCGCGGCAGATAGCCCGCTGGCGCCGTGGCTTCCTCCGCCTGACTGACCTCGAAAGAGGGCAGCTTTTTCAGCAGCGCCCGCAGCTGCTGTGCGGCTTCAGCCGCATCTTTCCCGCTGAGCGATATTTCGCAGGCGTCGTTGAATAATGTGTCGGTAGCCACCACCGAGAGAGCGCTTTTCCCATTACCCTGAATGCCGCTGCGAATATTCTTCCAGCACACGTCGGATTGAAATGTATTACACAGTCGTTCGATGTGCCCTGCAGGCCGGGCGTGAATGCCTTCATTCAGTTCACACTGGTACGCTATTATCTCTGACATCATCGCTCCCGATAAAGCTTTGCAAAAGCAGGTTTATTTGTTGGCAGATATACGGCTCTGCATTTCATGTTTTATATCCTTCACCGTTCATGACCGTGTTTGAATAGAAAAAAAGTGACCTTTGCTTGAATAAAAAAGCAGGTTAATTATTTTGTGATCGCAATCATAAAATTAATTCGCGCTAAGCCGCTTGTGATAATCGTCACGTTTTTATTCATCATCGCGCAGTGGTGACATATTTGCTAATTAAGTACCTTTTCTACTCTTTAATGGCGGGGTAAATGGCGTACAGAATAAACCCACTCTTTTATTTTTTATGTGGAAAGAACGATGCATTTTCGTGGGGTATTACTGGATTTAGACGGCACGCTGGTGAACTCGCTGGATTTCGTTGAGGCCTCCTGGAGTTTGTGGGCCAGGCAAAAAGGGCTGGACCCGCGCACGGTCTGCCATTACCTGCATGGCAAACCGGCGCTGAGCACCCTGCGCCACTTTATGCCGGACGCCAGCGAACAGACCATTCAGGACGAATTTCTTGCGTTGGAAGACTATGAGGCGAGCCATACCGACGGCATTACCGCCGTTGACGGTGCCGCAGACTTTCTTCAGCAGCTGGAGCGCAACCGGGTGCCCTGGGCCATCGTCACCTCGGGATCGCTGAAAGTCGCGTCGGCGCGCATCAGGCAGGCTGGTTTCCCCATGCCGCCGGTGCTGGTGACCAGCGAAGACATTCAGCAGGGTAAGCCCCATCCTGAACCGTTCCTGATCGGTGCCGCCCGGCTTGATGTTTCTCCCACCCGCTGTATCGCTTTCGAAGACTCCACCGCCGGTCTGCTTTCTGCCAGTGGGGCAGGGTGCGTGGTGGTTGAAGTCCTCACCCGCCAGTCGGTGGTTCACGATATTGATACCTGGCAAACCATCAATCGCTATGCTGGCCTGAGCGTGACGCAGAAGGACGAGACCGAATTTTTCCTGACTATTCAGAGGGAGTGTTAAATGTCATCACGAAAAACCCTGGCGAATGCCATCCGCATGCTGAGCGTTGACGCTGTTCAGCGGGCGAACTCCGGTCACCCCGGTGCGCCAATGGGCATGGCGGATATCGCCGAAGTCCTGTGGCGGGATTTTTTGAACCACAACCCGAATAACCCAACGTGGAGCAACCGCGACCGCTTTGTGCTCTCCAACGGCCACGGATCGATGCTGCTTTACAGCCTGCTGCACCTCACCGGCTACGATCTGCCGATGGAGGAACTGAAAAACTTCCGCCAGCTGCATTCGAAAACCCCGGGTCACCCCGAGTTGGGCTATACCCCGGGCGTGGAAACCACCACCGGGCCGTTAGGGCAGGGGCTGGCCAACGCGGTGGGCATGGCGATTGCCGAAAAAACCCTTGCCGCGCAGTTTAACCGCCCAGGCCACGCGATCGTTGACCACTTCACCTACGTTTTTATGGGCGACGGCTGCCTGATGGAGGGGATTTCGCACGAGGTGTGTTCGCTGGCCGGTACGCTGAAACTCGGCAAGCTGGTGGCCTTCTATGACGATAACGGCATCTCGATTGATGGCCACGTTGAGGGCTGGTTCACCGACGATACCGCCAGGCGCTTTGAGGCCTACGGCTGGCACGTGGTGCGCGGGGTGGATGGACACGACCCGGATGCTATCCGCGCGGCGATTGATGTCGCGAAGTCCATTAGCTCCCTGCCGACGTTGATTATCTGCAAAACGGTGATCGGATCGGGTTCACCGCACAAGGCGGGAACGCATGATGTGCACGGTGCACCGCTGGGCGAAGCCGAAGTGGCGGCAACGCGAGAAGCACTGGGCTGGAACTGGCCGCCGTTTGAGATCCCGGACGAGATCGCCGTGCCGTGGGATGCCCGAAAGTCCGGCCAGGCGAAGGAGGCGGCGTGGAACGAGGCATTTGACGCCTACGCCAGCGCCTTCCCGGAACTGGCTGCGGAATACCGCCGCCGGGTGAACGGCCAGCTGCCCGCTGAGTTTGCCGCGAAGGCGCAGGCATGGATCGAGCAGCTGCAAAATAATCCGGCCAATATTGCCAGCCGTAAAGCGTCGCAGAATGCCATCGAAGCCTTTGGCCCGTGGCTGCCGGAGTTTCTCGGCGGATCGGCGGATCTGGCTCCGTCAAACCTCACCCTGTGGTCGGGGTCGAAAGCCATTAATCAGCACGGCGACGGCAACTACATTCACTACGGCGTGCGCGAGTTCGGCATGACCGCCATCGGTAACGGCATCGCTCTGCACGGCGGCTTCCTGCCGTACACCTCTACTTTCCTGATGTTTGTAGAATATGCCCGCAACGCGGTGCGGATGGCGGCGCTGATGAAGCAGCGGCAGGTGCTGGTTTATACCCATGATTCCATCGGGCTGGGCGAGGATGGCCCGACCCATCAGCCGGTCGAGCAGTTGGCCTCGCTGCGCCTGACGCCAAACCTGAGTAACTGGCGCCCCTGCGACCAGGTGGAATCGGCGGTGGCGTGGAAGTTCGCCGTCGAGCGGCAGGATGGCCCCACCGCGCTGATTTTCTCCCGGCAAAACCTGGCACAGCAGGAGCGGACGCAGCAGCAGGTGCGGGACATCGCACGCGGTGGCTATGTTCTGAAGGACTGTGCGGGCCAGCCGCAGCTGGTTGTTATCGCCACCGGTTCGGAAGTCGGGCTGGCGGTAGCCGCGTGGCAGGCGTTGACGGCGCAGGGCGTGAAGGTGCGAGTGGTGTCGATGCCGTCTACCGATTGTTTCGATCGGCAGGATGCGGCGTATCGCGAGTCGGTGCTGCCGCAGGCGGTTTCCGCACGTATCGCGGTGGAAGCGGGAATTGCCGACTACTGGTTTAAATATGTTGGCCTGAACGGCGCGGTCATCGGCATGCACGGCTTCGGTGAATCCGCCCCGGCGGAACAGCTTTATCAGGAATTTGGCATCACCCTGGAAGCGATACTGCAACAGGCCAGGGCACTGCTGGCCTGATGCTGACGGCCCCTTTATCTAACGAGGGGCCTGTTCAACGGCGAGTGACCGGCGATCCCACCGGCCTGTATCTGCTCGATCGGTTACAGGTCGATCACATTCCCTCTTGGCAGATTCAGCGACTTGCGCATCGCGCCAATCACCTCACCCGGCTTGAGCAGCAGCGAATTAATGCAGACGTTCAGGATGCGGCAGCCGTCAAAGCGCAGAGGATTATCGATGGTGATATCGGAGGCGATGATGGTCAGCTCCGAGGCGAAAATATCCTCGCTGGTGATTTTATTCTTCAGCCCCAGCACGCCCTGCGTCTCGATTTTTATCGCAAAGCGATACTGCCTGGCCAGTTTCTCCAGCTGTTCCGCTGCCATGTAGGTGTGCGCTACGCCGGTGGCGCAGGCGGTCACTGCCACCACATGCAGATTGCGTTCGCTGGAGAACGGCTGGATCTCTTCTCTTCCTGTCCGGATAGTCATAAGCCTGCTCCCTTATTTTTGCGGCGGTATTCTAGCGGCGTGCAGTCGTTGATATCGCGAAATACCTTGCAGAAATAGTTGGTATCGGTGAAACCGCACTGCTCTGAAAGCTCGTTGATTTTCAGATTGGTACTGGTCAGCAGCGCCTTCGATCGCGTGATGCGCGCCAGCTTGAGATATTCATTAAACTTCACGTCTGACTCCCTGGAAAACAGACGCGACAGATAGCCGGGGGAAATATTAAACGTCTCGGCGACGCTTTCCCGGCTAATGTCCGTATGGTAGTGGCTGTCGATATGGCTCTTAATTTCATCCAGCAGCGTGAAGGGCCGCTGGTTAATCAGGCCATCGGTGATTTGATACAGCAGATCGTTAATCAGCGCGTAGACCACGTGGGCAAAGGTCTCGCCGGTTGTATCCTGCGACCACGCCAGCGATTCGGCCAGATCGAGCAGCCGGTCGCGGACCGTACTGCTGGAGTTTTGCAGGTTGTACTTCTCCACTTCCTTAAACTGCGTGCCGTCCCAGTTGCTGATGCTGAAGCCAACATCCTGTTTCCAGAACACGATCGACATGCAGATCACCGGGCTTTCCCACTGCGGCGAGTTCCAGCTGTTGGCGGGAATATAGGTGATAGTGCCGACCGTGCGCTCATACTTCACGATGCGATCCGCCCCTTTGGGCAACAGCATGCTGAGCGCGCCCTTTACCGTCAGCTCGATGCGCGGCACGTGCAGATAGTAGGCCATCGCCGGTGGATTCGCGTTACCGTTTGCCACCAGCACGCTGTCGTTTATCGCGCCCTGGCCGCTGAATTCGCTGAGGATAGACTGAATAAAAGTGCCCATATTATGCCCGAGGTTTGATAACGGTTTTCAGAACCTTCACCGCCACGGCGGTGGCGACGGTTCCGGCAATGACCGAAACGATATAGCCAAAATGGTTGCCGACTACCGGTAAGACGATCAGCCCGCCCCATGGCGCGGCGTTGGTGGCACCGAACCAGAGAGAGAGGATGGCCGCCACCGCGCTGCCGAACATAATCGCCGGGATCACCCTGACCGGATCGGCCGCCGCGAAGGGGATCGCGCCTTCAGTAATGCCCATAAAACCCATGATCACCGCAGGCTTCCCGGCTTCGCGCTCCACATCATTAAAAATGTCTTTAAACAGAAAGGTCGCCAGCGCCACTCCCAGCGGCGGCGTGCAGTCGGCGGCGGCAACGGCGGCCATCAGCTGCGGATTGGTGGAGATCAGCGCCACGGCAAAGAAAAAGGCGGTTTTGTTCATCGGGCCGCCCATATCAACGGCGATCATGCAGCCCAGAACGGTGCCGAGAATGATAAACGACGTGCCCTGCATATTGCCCAGCCAGGCGCTCAGCCACTTCATCAGCCCGGCGATCGGATCGCCAATAATGTAGTAAACCGCCATGCCGGTGAGGAAAGTGCCGAGCAGCGGGATAATAAAAATTGGCAGCACCATGCGCAGAAAATTGGGGATGCGCAGCCGGGCAATCAGACCAAGCAGCAGCCAGACCACCAGCCCGGCAATAATCCCGGAGAGCATGCCACCTAAAAAACCGGCCCCCATCTGGTAAGCCATCAGCCCGCCTATCGCACCGGGAGCCAGCCCCGGCTTATCCACCATCGACCAGGCAATAAACCCCGACAGCATCGGAATAAACAGGGTCAGACCGGCAAGGCCGATTTGCGACATCGCCTTCAGAAAGCCGTGGTCGGGCACCGCGGCCTTTTCGTTGAACATTACTGCCAGCGCCAGCAGAACCCCTCCGGCCACCACAAACGGCACCATATACGACACGCCGGTCATAAAATGCCGTTTGGTATTTTTTAATATCTTTATCATGTCAGCCTCGTCGGGTGGGTGCTCAGCAGGCCAGCGTGCGGGATATCAGCGTATACAGCGCTTTCGGGCCTTTCGCCTGCTTAATTCGGCTGACAAAATCATCGTTCATTAGCATGCGCGCCAGGGTGGAGAAATGTTTCATATGCGCGTTATTCTGCGCGTCTTTACTAATGGTCAGCATAAACAGTGTGTCCACCAGCACGCCGCCCCAGGCAATCGGCTGCCGGAGCGTTGCCACGCTGAGGGTAGAGTGATGGATATAATCGGTTTGCGCGTGGGGGATGGCAAAACCCGAGCCGACGACGGTGGGAAACGGCACTTCCCGTGCCCAGATATCATCGCAGAGTTTATCCCGCGCGTCGGTGCGCTGCTGTAGCCACAGATTATCCACCATCATTTTGATCGCCTCGTTTTTATCGCGGGCGTCCATCCCCCACAGGATCGTCTCCACCGTCAGCAGCGGTTTTTCCATCGCGCTGGCCTGGTTTTTATTTATCGCGCCGTTGACCCGCAGCCGCTGCTGCATCGCCTGCTGAACGGCGATTTCATGGCGGTAGTAGCGCAGCGCGTTCTCATCCGGATGGATGATAAGAATGCCGGATTCAGCGTCGATGACGACTGGCTGCCCGGCATCCAGCGTCAGCGGCGCAAAGTCGACATCGGCAAGGGTGGGAATACCCAGCGTGCGGGCCAGTATCGCCGTGTGCGAGGTTTTGCCGGTGGATGACAGCACCAGACCCGCCAGCCGGCTTCTGTCCAGCGCCAGCAAAAGGCTGGGGGTCAGATAGCTGGCGAAAACAATCGCCGGTTCAGTGAGCAGCAGCGGGCTTCTGTTCAGCGCCCGTTCACCATAGGCCGCGCCGATCAGCTGCGTGGCGATGTCGAGCACATCCAGCGTGCGCTCCTGCAGGTAGCGGCTGGACGATTGCTCAAGCTGCTGGCAAACGTCCTGCGACACCCGGACGATGGCCGACCAGGCATTCATTCCGTCGTTAAGATACCCGATTGTTGCATCCTGAAACTCACCGTCGTCAATCAGCGTGAGGTGCGCCGCAATCAGATCGTGCTCAATACCCCGGGTTTGACTCAGAGCGCGCTGTTTCTCCCCGCGCAGCGACGCTATCCCGGCGCGAAAGCGTGCCGTTTCGCTTTCGACCCCGTCGGTATGCCCGGGAGTGCGATCGATAATGTCGGCGAAGGTCAGGCTCTGCATCACCCGCGGCCGGGCAATGGCGGCTCCCGGATGAATACGGGTACCCTGAATCACCTGCGGGTTCAGCTCGCGCAGACCGCGGGGCAGGTAGCCCTGGCTGACGACCGGTTCGGGCTGCATGCTGAACGCCGGAAGATCCGCCAGCAGCGCGCGCAGCCGGGCCGCAGCCTGCTGTTCATCCTCCCCGTCCAGGGTGATGCGGCATTCATCGTTGAGCAGCGTGTCGCTGGCAATCAGCGAGAGGGCGCTTTTTGCATTCGCCCGCAGCCCGGTGCGGGTGTTTTCCCAGTCGATAGCGGCCTGAAACAGGTTGCACTGCCGGGCGATATAGCCCGCGGGTCGGGCATGAATCCCTTCATTAAGTTCGCATAACCAGGTGATTGAAACCGCCATGCCGACTCCTGAGCGTGTGCGCAGAGCAAAATTTGCAGAACAGGTTTGCTATCTTTCCCTGTTCACTACGGCGATGACATAGCAAAAAAGTCACCTTTGCTTGAAAATAGTGGACTGATTGTTATTTTGTGACTTTTATCATATTTATTGCGACAGGCAGGATTTGTTAGCGTGTTGATTGTAGAAGGGATTGTTTCACTTTCGCGGTCGTAGTGGTTTGTGAGGCTGGTCACAAAATTAAAGAAGGTGACATCTCGGGATGGGAAATATCACCCGTGAAGAGGGTTATTATTTTGCCGCCGGGCTCACCACGGCATCCATTAGAACAATCCGCCCGTCCTGCCGCTGATACTGATTGATAGCAGGGACCAGCCGCTGAAAATGCTCAGTGGCACAGTGTACATCCAGCGCCGCACGGTCCGGCCACTCTTCGATAAAGATAAAGTGCCCCGGATCTTTCTCATCGATAAACAGATCGTAAGCAATACACAGCGGTTCTTGTTTCGTGGCGGCAACTAGCTCGCGGTAAAGCGGCAGCACGGTTTCGATGTGTTCGGGTTTGATAAAGTCTTCAGCGATCACTTTTAGCATTTGGGCCTCCTGGCAGGGATGGATAGTGGATTATGTAAATCTGGTAACATGTTTAATCTTCCGATTCAACACCAGATAGTGATGCCTTGAGATAAACCACACGGCAGCCCAATAGTTCCCTTAACCCTCAGCATTTCGCTCCTTCATGTAACGCCAGAAGCGCTCTGCCGTCAGATTCAAACGCGCGCCGGAGCGATAAACATACGCTGAAATCTTCAGAGTAAGGCCTGGGTCCATAATCGCGAGTCTCTTCTCTTCCAGCTCGCGCTGAATCGAGTAATCAGGCAGCCAGCCAACGGCGTCGCCCTTCAGGATCATCCTTTTCAGCAGCTCACTCATCGAAGAAACAAAAGTCAGCAGAAAGGTGGTGTTCGGTATGCGATCGATGACCTGATTGACCTGACGCCCCATGTAGCTGTCATTAGCATATTTGACCAGCGGCAGCGGGCTATCGTTTATTGAGAATAACGGCTTGCCGTCAGGGTCGCAGGGCGAGACCAGGTGCAGAGACGAATCGAAGATTTTATGATTGATAAACGGGTAATTCATCAGCTCTTCGTTATAAAACGACAGGATAAAATCACTTTTCCCCTCTTTCAGATTAAATACCGCATCGTTGACGTTAATCGATTCAACGAAGAACACCTTATCCGGGCTGTCGCGGTATTCGGCTAACAGATCGGGCAGCAGCAGCACGGAAAGCGACGGGGCGGCATCAATGCGGATGCTCTGCTTCAGCTTATCCTCACCCTTGATGCGGCTAATCTGGAAGTCCATATCGTCGAGCATATTCCTGGCATAGCCGACGAATATTCTGCCCTGCGGCGTTAACTGGGGGGGATTCACATTGCGGTTGAAGACGCTGAAACCCAGGTTGGACTCCAGTGACTGAATTCTTCTGCTGAAGGAGGATTGGGAAATATTTCGTTTCTCTGCCGCAAGGGTAAAGCTGCGGCACTCTTCCAGCGCAATTACATCATAAAGCCATTTCACTTCGAGATTACTTAGCACTTCTCTGCTCCAATTTCAGCCCCCATCGCTATGCAATTTTTACATGACGGATGATTTAAATGCAATTTCTGCATCACAAAGCCGGTGTTACTATCCGCTGCATCATGAGGTCGGCTGTTGCCACCTCGCCATTCATCCAATGAGTCAGGGTATTCTATGAGCGCCATTCAATCTGTCATGCAACATCTCTCAAGCCTTGGCATCAATGATGTTCGCGAGGTGATCTATAACCCGAATTACGAATTGCTCTTCGAACATGAAACCGCCGCCGACCTTGAGGGACCCGCTCGCGGTACGCTGACGACGTCTGGCGCAGTGACGGTGGATACCGGCGAGTTCACCGGCCGTTCCCCACGCGACAAGTACATCGTTCGCGACGACGTGACCCGTCATACCCTGTGGTGGTCTGATGCCGGTACGGGCCGTAACGATAACAAACCGATGTCCGCTGACGTGTGGGCTCACCTGAAAACGCGGGTTGCCGACTACCTGTCGGAGAAAGCGCTGTACATCGTTGATGCCTGGTGCGGTGCCAGCACCGATACCCGCCTGGCGGTGCGCTTTGTGACGGAAGTGGCGTGGCAGGCGCACTTCGTCAAAAACATGTTTATCGCCCCCACCCACGAGGAGCTGGCAGACTTTACCCCGGACTTCACGGTGATTAACGGCGCGGGATGCGTGAATCCGCAATGGCAGGAGCAGGGGCTTAACTCCGAGAACTTCGTTGCCTTTAACCTGACGGAAAATATCCAGCTGATTGGTGGAACCTGGTACGGCGGCGAGATGAAGAAAGGGATGTTCTCAGTGATGAACTACCTGCTGCCGCTGAAAGGGATTGCGTCCATGCACTGTTCCGCAAACCGGGGTGAAAAGGGCGACGTGGCGCTGTTCTTTGGCCTCTCCGGCACCGGGAAAACTACGCTTTCGACCGATCCGCGCCGCCAGCTGATTGGCGATGATGAGCACGGCTGGGATGCTGACGGCGTATTCAACTTTGAAGGCGGCTGCTATGCCAAGACCATCAATCTGAAGGCGGAGTCCGAACCGGAAATTTATGGCGCCATCCGCCGTAACGCGCTGCTGGAAAACGTGGTGGTCAGGGACGACGGCAGCGTGGATTATGCCGACGGCAGCAAAACCGAGAACACCCGTGTCTCCTATCCGCTGTCGCATATTGAGAATATCGTGCAGCCGGTTTCCCGCGCCGGTCATCCTTCACGCATTATCTTCCTGGCGGCGGATGGATTTGGGGTGCTGCCGCCGGTTTCGCGCCTGACGCCGGAACAGATGCAGTACCATTTCCTGTCCGGCTTCACCTCGAAGCTTGCGGGAACCGAGCGCGGTATTACTGCCCCAACGCCGACCTTCTCGGCCTGCTACGGCGCAGCTTTCCTGCTGCTGCACCCAACGCAGTACGCCGATGTGCTGCAGGAGAAGGTCGCGCAGAGCGGTGCGGAAGTCTGGCTGGTGAATACCGGCTGGAACGGCGCGGGTCAGCGCCTGTCGCTGAAGGATACGCGCCAGATCGTTAACGCCATCCTGGAAGGAGAAACGGGCGCACTGCGCGAGGAAGCGCTGCCGATATTTGGCCTTGCCATTCCGCAGGAGATTGCCGGTGTGGATGCCGCCACCCTCGATCCGCGTAACGCCTGGGCCTCTCCGGCGCAGTGGCAGGAAGCCGCAGAGAAACTGGCGCAGCTGTTTATCAGCAACTTCAAACAGTACAGTGATAATGAAGCCGGTGCGCGTATTGCCCTGGCAGGGCCACGCCTGGAACAGGGCTGAGCTTTGAGTCGTTTGTAAGAGGTTGATGCCTGACAGACTCTACGCTGCCCCGTGTGAAAACGCCGGGCAGCGTTTTCATTTTTACAGCAGGCCGATTTCTGCCGGGGGCGATACGTTGTCCACTTCATGTTTTTATATCGACTGGCCGAGAAGCAAATCGGCCAGATCGGTTACCGCGGGCTTACAACAGTCATCATTCCTGGCTGTTCACTGTGAGGTTAAAACGGTTTTGTAGGCAGGTACTTGCCATCCAGGGTGATAACGGCGCGGTGGCCTCCGTCCGGATCTTCGACCTTCTTGATGTCCAGTTTAAAGTTGATGGCGCTGATAATGCCGTCGCCAAACTTCTCGTGAACCAACGCCTTAAGAGTCGTACCGTAAACCGACATCATCTCGTAAAAACGATAAATTGTCGGATCTGTCGGTATCCCATCCGCAAAACTTCCGCGAACTGGCATCGACTGCAGTAAAGTGACTTCATCAGCACTAAGCCCCAGTTTCTGACCAACGACTTCCGCAGCGCTGGAGGGTAGCGGGTGCTGACCAAGCAGCGCCGCAGTGACAAAGGCTTCGGACAAACCCGTCCCGTCTACAATCTCGGCAAAGGAAAGGTCTTTGCGGGCTTTAGCCAGAATAATGGTTTCGGTAAGAATCTGGCGAGCGGTCTGGGTTACTTGAGTCTGGATCATACTTTCATCTCCTTGATAAATATGGTGTTCAGGCAACGCGCCTGGTTTGTGGGGAAACGGCCTGAATGTCAGGGTTATCTGCGAGAGGCATGAAGGTGCCGCTGCGGCTGTCAAAGGCGTCGATACGCCCACTCTCAATGTCATAGATCCAGCCGTGCAGGGTCACGCGGCCTTCTTCCAGCGCAAGGCGTACAGAAGGGTGAGTCTGAATGTTAGCCAACTGCGCGATGACGTTCTCGCGAACCATGGATGCGACTTTGGTCGGCTGGTCGGCATGCTGGCGGGCCTCATTTACCACCCGGGCTGAGTCTGCGTAACGCAGCCAGCTTGAGACTGCGGGCATATGATCCAGGCATTTGCAGGTGGCAATGGCCGTCATTGCGCCGCAGTCAGAGTGGCCGCAGATCACGATATCGTTGACCTGAAGCGCGGCTACTGCGTATTCCACGGAGGCTGAAACACCGCCAGGTTCGGGGCCATAGGATGGCACAATGTTACCGGCGTTGCGGATGACGAATAGATCGCCCGGCTCGCGCTGAGTAACCAGCTCAGGCACCAGCCGGCTGTCAGAGCAGGAGATAAACAGTGCCCGGGGACTCTGCTGGTTAGCAAGGTTCTTGAAAAGCTTTACACGCTCGGGAAAGGCGTTTTTTTGAAACTTAAGAAAACCTTCAATGATCTCTTTCATGGACGTTGCCTCAATGTCACTGGGTGTGAGGCAGAGATTAAACAGAGCGTGGTATAAGGTAAAAGTCTCATTTATTATTATCTGAATCAGATAATCTTATGAGGTGGGTTATGCTCGACCGACGTATTCGGTATTTTATGGCAGTCGCTGAACATTCCAGCTTCACCAAGGCTGCAGCGGCGCTACACGTCTCTCAGCCTGCTCTCTCACAATTGGTCAGGCAGCTGGAGGAAAGTCTTAGTGCTCAGTTGTTTGACCGTACAGGCAAAACAACACGCTTGACGGACGTGGGGGAGGCCTATCTTCAGTATGTTCGCCGTGCTTCTCAGGAGTTGCAGGAAGCGACGCGGGTTATTCATGACGTGAACGATCTCAGCCGCGGCTCACTGCGGATTGCAGTGACGCCGACCTTCACAACCTATCTGATCGGGCCGCTGGTTGAGGCGTTTCATTCGCGTTATCCGCAGATCACCCTCAGCGTGCATGAAATATCCCAGGAGCGCATGGAGGATCTGCTTCAGGCGGGCGAGTTGGATGTGGGGATAGCGTTCGGGGACGTCAACTGTCCAGACATCGAGGCCATCCCGTTGCTAAACGAGACGCTTGCGCTGGTAGTCAGCAGCAGACATCCCCTGGCGAAGGAAAAATCTGTGGGATTACAAACCCTCAATACAGAGTCCCTCGTCTTGCTTAGCAAGGAATTCGCGACCCGCGAACAGATAGACAGCCACTGTAGAAAACACGGCATTCACCCAAAGGTGATGATGGAGGCTAATGCTCTCGGTGCGGTAATCGAAATCGTTCGAAGAACGCTTTTGTCAACGCTGTTGCCCGTAAAGACCGCTCTGGCTCAGGAAGGGCTGGTGGCGATTACCCTCGAACCAGAACGCCTGCAGCGCACAGTGGTCCTTATGCGACGCAGGGATGCCTATCAAAGCGTTGCGGCCCGGGTTTTTGCTGAACTGGCTGTAGAGGTATCGACTCGACTGGAGCAGGAAACGAGCCTCACCCCAAAAATGTTTCCCCCGTCCTCGTGCCGGTAATACGCGCTGCCACCGTGTAATGCGGCGATGGCGCTGACCAGCGACAGCCCCAGGCCGCTGCCTGCGGTGTGGCGGACGTTATCACCGCGCCAGAAACGTTCGAAGACTTTCTCCGGTTCCGCCAGCGCATCACCGGCGTTTGCCACCTCTATTTCGGTAACATCGCCACGATGAAGGGTGCTGACCGCTATCGCGCCGTGGCCTGGCGCATAGCGGATGGCGTTGACAAGCAGATTCGTCATCGCCCGCTGGAACAGCATTTTATCGGCGGTGAGGTGGCCGTTGGCGTGGAGTTCAATGACCATTTCCCGCTCTTCCGCTACCGGTTCCAGAAAATCGATAAGGGTTTCCAGGGCGTCATGCAGTAAGAAGGTTTCTTTATTGAGCCGGATATTGTGGTGCGTGGCGCGGGCCAGAAAGAGAATATTTTCCGTCAGCCGCGACAGGGCTTCCAGCTCTTCAATATTCCCTTCCAGCAGTGCCTGATATTCCTCCGTGGAACGCGCGTGGCCCAGCGCCACCTGATTCTGGCCTAATAATACGTTGATCGGCGTACGTATCTCATGGGCCAGATCGTCGGCAAACTGCGTCAGCCGGATAAAGTCCGTCGACAGGCGCTGGCGCATGGTATTCAGCGCCTCACCCAGCGGCAACAGCTCTTTCGGCATCGCCTGCAGCGGCACGGTATGGGTTAGCCGGTCGCTGCCGGTTTCCGCCATGGCCTGACTTAAACGGCCAATCGCCCGCAGCCCGCGCCGGATAAGCAGCGGGCTGAGCGCGGCGCACAGCAAAATCGCCGCCAGCGACACCAGGATACTTTGCTGGCGATAGCGTTCCAGCATTATCGCCCGCTCCCGCGCCACCCGCGCAAGGGTAATCACTATCGGTCCTTCCTCAGAACGGGCCTGCAGGCTCAGCGCCGAGGCTTCAATATTATCCGCACCGATCCAGCGGTGGATCTGCTGCTCGCCGGGCGGGGTGCTGACCGGGATGGGGGACATTTCCGGCAGCGCCACGCCGGTATGGTTAATGCTGACGTTTTGCTGATGCTGCGAGCCGATACTGAGAATATCCTGACGAGTATCAACCATACGATTGAAATAGAGCGGCAGAGAGTCGGGATGCGCGCCGCCTTCCAGCAGTTGCCGTAGCTGCGCGGCGCGGTTGATCAGCGTTTGATCGTCGCGCCACACCAGCTCGCTGCGTAACGCGCTATACAGGATCAGGCTGATACCGCCGCAGGCCAGCGCCACGATCAGCGTGAAGATCGCCGTCAGCCGCAGGGTGAGGGAAGGGCTATACACCGCCTGCCTCCTGTTCAGAGAGGCAGTAACCCATGCCCCTGACCGTAGTAATCAGCTTTTGCGGAAAAGGATCGTCAACTTTACGGCGCAGGCGGCGAATGGCGACATCGACGATGTTGGTTTCGCTGTCGAAATTTACGCCCCAGATTTCACTGGCGAGCAGCGTACGAGGCAGGATCTCGCCGTAACGGCTGGCGATCAGCCACAGCAGCATAAACTCTTTGCGGGTCAGCGCCAGCGAAACACCATTACGCGTGACCTGA
Source organism: Erwinia sp. S43 (assembly GCF_016624745.1). Taxonomy (NCBI): domain Bacteria; kingdom Pseudomonadati; phylum Pseudomonadota; class Gammaproteobacteria; order Enterobacterales; family Erwiniaceae; genus Erwinia; species Erwinia sp. S43. Next base: position 70,981 of record NZ_JACVTX010000024.1, read on the forward strand.
AAGCGCGCCGAATCCATCACCAGATCCGCCACGCGCAGCGTGCTGCTGTGCGGCTGATGCTGGCGAAGCTGATTTCTTACCCGCGCCAGCAGTTCAGCAAACGAGAAGGGTTTAACCAGGTAATCGTTCGCGCCCAGCTCCAGGCCTTTAACGCGATCGTCCACCGAATCTCTGGCCGTGAGGCAAATCACCGGCGTGCTGCTGGCGGTGCGCAGGGTTTTCAGAACCTGCCAGCCATCCAGGCCCGGCAGCATAATATCCAGTATCACCAGGCTGTAAGGGTGCGCCAGCGCCAGATGCAGGCCGTCCCGTCCGTCTACCGCGTGATCCACAATGTAGCCCGCTTCCTCAAGCCCTTTGCGCACCCAGGCGCTGGCCTTCTGGTTATCTTCAATCAGTAACAGTTTCATGGGCGCAGTGTGCCATGAAAGACGGGGGCGCCACAGCGTTTCAGCGCCAGATGACAATATGGTCATCTTCGTGACAGGTAACCACGACCCGCGCGCAGGTATAACAGCACGGTCATTAACACAGGAGAATAAAACATGAAAAAGTCTGTTGCGGCGCTGTCCCTCTCTATGCTGCTGGCTGCGCCCGGTATGGCCCTTGCCGCCGGTAAAAACCCGATCAGCGTGCATATCCTGAACCAGCAAACGGGGATGCCCGCCCCGCATGTAGCGGTAACGCTGGAGAAAAAGCAGGGTGAGAAATGGACCGTGCTGAACACGGCCAGCACCGACGAAGATGGCCGCGTGGCGGCGCTGTGGCCGGAGAAACCGTTTGAGGCGGGCGACTATCGCGTGATCTTTAAAACCGGCAAATATTTCGCGGATCGCAAGCAGGAAAGTTTCTTCCCGGAAATCCCGGTGGAATTCCACATCAGCAATACCTCCACCACCTATCATGTTCCGCTGCTGCTGAGCCAGTATGGTTATTCGACTTATCGCGGGAGCTGAAAAACAAAAAGCCCGCTTAAGGAAACTTAAGCGGGGTTCTCTAAATATGGCTCCTCTGACTGGGATCGTCTTTGCCAGCAAGTGGATAATAAGTGAGCTAAACCTGAGTTGCTGCTCTGTCAAGAACACCATAGTGACCACCAAATAGAACAATGCTAATACGGAGGTTATGCGACAAGGAAGAATAGGACATTTCTTTTATTGAATTGAACCATTTTAAGAGAATTTTCCATATCAGCCATTTAGGTAACCATGTTTTTTCGGGTCCGAATGTTTCGTGTAAAGAACTGACCAAATGTCCTAATTGGGTGATGCTAAAAACCGCAAGGACTACAAACATCATATATAGGGAGGGGGTGGCCTCCCATTTTAGTTATCGGAGATTTATTATATTTTTAATGACATAAAGTATAGTCAATTCTTAACTGAAAAATCAGAAATCTTCTTTAAAATATTCAACTTCTTTTCTTCTGTGATATCAGGATCAAGAGATGAATCTATTTCGTTTATTTTTGTTACCCAAAAGTTAAATTCCAAATCATCAAATTCACTAGCTAGTTTTTTTGAATGAAGTTCGATGAATTTTAATAATTTGATAGTTAACGTTTTTACTTCTTCAGAAGGTGATATTTTTGAACCATCATCAAAAATATCTTTTGCATAATCTGATGCGAAGGATGCTTGCTTTAAATGTCTTCCTAAATAATATAATGCGCTTCTTATTTCAGTTGTTGAATAATCAACTAATACGCTTGAAAAAATATTCATTTTTAACCAATCCTTATAATATCAAACGCTGATTCTGGCAGGTCTGATAATATGTATTCATGTGATAATGGGTTAGCGCGATCTTTGATCGCTACTTTTTTATAGTACTTTATTGCCTCAACCTTCGGTATTACACAGAGTAGAGGTCTAAAGAGATTTATATCTGATAGCTTTGATATTTCCACAATATCATCATGTTGTTCTTGGTTTATTACACCTAATCTTAAGTTGATGGATGCTCCTTGCCTAATGCCAACTCTATTTAACTGTATTTTTGAACTATGTATGTCACTGGCATCAACATCTTTTTTTAGGTTGTTATAAATTTCAAGTGGAGATGAACTGGGAGGAACTGTAAAATAAGGTGATTCTATATTAACTCCGAAGTAAGGAGTGCACCATAAGTAATGTTTACCTTCATAATATCTTTTGTTTATATTATACGCAAGATAAGTCATTGTTGAGTACAATATTGGTTTCGGAATTTCTTCAAGAGGCATTGTTGTTTACCTTTATGATAATGTGTGACATGGAAAAGGTTTTTTTGTTGATTTTTTATTTACTACTAAATGCTTATCATTTTTCAATAATCGTATCATTAATTTTCTGTCATTGAAATGGTGGATATACATCAATAAGATAGATTTTTTATGTAGTATTGACCTTCTCCCTGAAAACCGTACTAGGCTAAACTGAAGTATCCGGTCTTTCTTTCATCTCACAGAGATTGTGCTGGATTGATATTCTGCGGCAGCAGTTTGCGTATGCCATCACGTTGCTGACGGGCGTAAGCCAGAGAAACATCGGGATAGGCAGCTAGGCCGAGGCGGGATTCTTTACCATTGATACGATATTGGAGATACCAGAGACGTGAACCGCCTAGATTGACTAAAAGGTACAAGCCATAGGAATCGGAAACTTTAAAGGGTTTTAGCGGATGATTTTAGTTGCGGATTTTTGAGTCGTTAAGAGACATTTGGGGGGTACTCCGTCATCGAACTAACTTACCCCCAAATCTGACCACCAAATTCTCCCGATGCAGAGGGTAAACTGAAAACACATCAGGATGACTTCTCTCACTAACCTGTTGAATTTTAATAAGATAAAAATTCGTATAAAGGCATCAAAACAAAAAGCCCGCTTAAGTTTCCTTAAGCGGGCTTCTCTAAATATGGCTCCTCTGACTGGACTCGAACCAGTGACATACGGATTAACAGTCCGCCGTTCTACCGACTGAACTACAGAGGAATCGTGTGAACGAGGCGCATATTAATCATCGGGGCCGGGTGTGTCAACGTGGAAAATCAATAAAATCAGCCAACTGCTGATGTTTGCAGCAAAACGCTGGTTTCGTCGGCATTTATCTCAGCATCCTCCTCATTTTTACGCCATTTGCGCCTTCCCGGCGGGCAGCGGGTTACGCTTTGCCAAAGGCTCTAGTATTATCGGCGATGGGTGCGCTGAATCGATCCATCCCCTGGCGGGCCCGCAAACTCGGCGAATTTTTAAAGGATTACGGCAATGAAAGAAAGATTTCCGCAAGGCTTTATGTGGGGTGGCGCAACCGCTGCCAATCAGGTGGAAGGCGCATACGATAAGGACGGCAAAGGTCTGTCGATTGTCGATGCCATTCCCGGCGGCAAGGCGCGTCTGAGCATCGTTTCCTCGCCGGATTTTGATTTCTCGCTGGATACCGAGCGCTATACCTACCCGAACCATAAAGGCATCGATCACTATCATCGTTTCCGTGAAGATATCGCGCTGTTCGCGGAGATGGGCTTTAAATGCTATCGCTTCTCCATTGCCTGGACGCGCATCTACCCGAACGGGGTAGAGCAGCAGCCGAACGAGGCGGGCCTCAACCACTATCAGCAGGTCATCGACACCTGTATCGCCCACGGCATCGAGCCGGTGATCACCATTTCCCACTATGAAATGCCGCTGCACCTGGCCAACGCGTTCGGCGGCTGGCAGGGGCGCGAGGTGATCGGCCACTTCGAGCGCTTTGCCCGCACGGTGCTGGAGCGCTTTGGTCAGCAGGTGAAGTACTGGATGACCTTTAACGAGATCAACAGCGCCTTCCACTTCCCAATCATGAGCCAGGGCCTGACGGTGAAAACCGGCGCGCTGGAGCCGCAGGCCAAATTCCAGGCGCTGCATAATCAGTTCGTTGCCAGCAGCCTGGCGGTGAAAATTGCCCATGAAACCAACCCGGAAATCAAAATTGGCTGCATGATCCTCTATGCAACAAGCTACGGCTTCGACTGCAACCCGGTGAACCAGCTGGCGGCGCTGAAAGAGCGTCAGTCTTCCGACTTCTACTGTGCCGACGTGCAGGTGGGCGGCAAATATCCGTACTACGCGAAAAGCCTGTGGCAGTCGCTGGGCGTCAAGCTGGATATCCAGCCGGGCGATCTGGACCTGCTGAAAGCGCACCCCGTCGACTACATTGGCTTCAGCTACTACATGTCGCGCACTATCTACGCCACCAACCCGGAAGCCGCAGCGGCGCACGGCAACCTGCTGGGCGGCGCGCGTAACCCGTTCCTGGAAGCCAGCGACTGGGGCTGGGAGATCGACCCAACCGGCCTGCGCATCGCGCTGAACGAGCTGTACGACCGCTACGAGAAGCCGCTGTTCATCGTTGAAAACGGCCTGGGTGCGATAGATAAGCCGGATGAAAATCACTACGTCGCCGATGACTACCGCATTAACTATCTGCGCCAGCACATCAGCGCCATGGCGGAAGCGGTTGAGGACGGGGTCGACCTGATGGGCTACACGCCGTGGGGCTGTATCGATCTGGTGAGTATGTCGACCGGGGAGATGAGCAAACGCTACGGCATGATCTACGTCGATCTGGATGACAACATCAACGGCACCGGCGATCGCTACCGTAAAAAATCCTTCCACTGGTATAAGCAGGTCATCGCCACCAACGGCCAGGATCTTGGCTAAGACTATGGCTGCCCCGCAGGGGGCAGCCTGTCTTAACGCTTAACGCCGCACCCGGCCCGGGCTGGATCCGAAAGAAGCGCAACGTATGTGCCTTAGGCAGCCGCACGGGCACGCTTGCTTCAGCAGGCAGTGATCGGCTCCTCTAAGCCATCACCGCGCGGGCGCGCAGGCTGGACCAGACAAACGCCACGATAAAGATCAGGCTGAACAGCACCACGATCGTCGGTGCGGGCGCGCTGTCGAGGAAAAACGACAGCCAGGTGCCGAGGAAGCAGACGGCCATCGACAGCAGCACGGCGAAAATCAGCACCGACGAGAAGCGGCGCATCAGCAGCAGAGCAATCGCCCCCGGCGCAATCAGCAGCGCAATCGACAGAATAATCCCCACCGCCGACAGCGTGGCGACGATGGTCATGGCGATCATGCACAGCAGGCCGTAGTGCAGCAGCGAAGTGTTAATTCCGCAGGCTTTCGCCTGATGCGGATCGAAAGCGTGCAGCAGTAAATCCTTCCACTTCACCAGTACAATCAGCGCAATCAGCGCGGCAATCCCGCCGGTCTGCAGCATATCCGACAGCCCAATCCCCAGCATATCGCCGAACAGAATATGGTCGAGATGCACGTCAGATTCGATGGACAGATAGAGGATCAGCCCGAGGGCAAACATCCCCGAGAAAATAATGCCCATCACCGTATCGCGCTTGATGCGGCTGTTCTCCGCCACAAAGCCGGTGGCCAGCGCGCAGAACAGCCCGGCGACGAACGCGCCGATTGCAACAGGAATACCGATGATGTAGGCCAGCACCACGCCGGGAAACACCGCGTGGCTCATCGCATCGCCCATCAGCGACCAGCCTTTCAGCACCATAAAGCAGGAGAGCAGGGCGCAGGGGATCGCCACCAGCAGCGAAATCGCCAGCGCGTTCTGCATAAAATCAAACTCAAACGGGCTGAGCAGCAGTTCGGTCAGGTTCATGGCTGTGCCTCCTGCGTTTGTCGGGCCAGGCGACGGCGCGCCAGCATCCCGTGTTTAGGGGCCCAGATAAACGCCAGCAGGAAGATAACCGTCTGTGCCACCACGATAATGCCGCCGGTCGCACCGTCCAGATAGTAGCTGAGCCAGGCACCGAAAAAGCTGGTGATGCTGCCAATCGCCACCGCAATCATCAGCAGCCGCGGGAAGCGGTCGGTCAGCAGATAGGCGGTTGCACCCGGCGTCACCACCAGACAGATCACCAGAAACGCGCCGACGGTTTGCAGGGCGGCCACGGTTGAGGCGGAAAGCAGGGTGAAGAACAGCAGCTTCAATCGGGCAGGATTCAGGCCGATCGAGCGGGCGTGGTTCTCGTCGAAAAAGGTCACCATCAGGTCTTTCCACTTAATCAGCAGGATCGCCAGCGAGGTGAGGCCGATAATCGCCAGCTGCAGGATATCGCCGGGCGCAATCGCCAGAATATTGCCCATCACGATGGTTTGAATATTCACCGAGGTGGGATTCAGCGACACCATAAACAGCCCAAGGCCGAAGAATGAGGAGAAGATCAGCCCGATAATCGCGTCCTCTTTCAGCCGGGTGCGCTGGTTAAGAAACAGCATTCCGGCCGCCGCCAGCCCGCCGGAAAAGAACGCGCCAAGGGCAAACGGCAGGCCGAGCATATAGGCACCCGCCACGCCGGGAACGATGGAGTGCGACAGCGCATCGCCAATCAGCGACCAGCCCTTCAGCATTAAATAGCAGGAGAGAAACGCGCACACGCCGCCGACCAGCGCGGAGACCCACATCGCGTTGAGCATATACTCATAGTGGAACGGTTCCGCCAGCCAGCCCATTAGGGATTCTCCCAGACGATATCGCGCAGCGCGCCGCTGAAGGCATTCTCCAGATTCTCGCGGGTGAAGGTGGTGGCGGTGGTGCCGCAGGCCAGCACCGTGCCTTTAATGATCACCGTGTGGTCGCAGTATTCGCTCACCGACGCCAGATTATGCGTCGAAACCAGCAGCGTTCGCCCCTCATCGCGCAGCTCGTGCAGCAGGCTGATAATCTGCCGTTCGGTATTCACATCCACCCCGGTAAACGGCTCATCCAGCAGGATCACCCGGCCGCGCTGGGCGATGGCGCGGGCCAGAAATACGCGCTTCTTCTGGCCGCCGGAAAGCTCACCAATCTGCCGGTGGCGATAGTCGGACATCCCCACCCGCGCAAGCGCGTCGGCGACGATATCGCGGTCCTGCTGGCGGGTGATGCGCAGCATGCCCATATGGCCATAGCGCCCCATCATCACCACATCTTCTACCAGCACCGGAAACGACCAGTCCACGTCCTCGGCCTGCGGCACGTAGGAAACCAGGTTCTGCTTCAGCGCCTGGCTGCCGGGGCGGCCAAGCAGGGTGATGCTGCCGGAAGAGAGCGGCACAAACCCCATAATCGCCTTAAACAGCGTCGACTTGCCGGAGCCGTTAATCCCCACCAGCGCGGCGATGCTGGCGGTGGGAATATCAAGCGTGGTGTTGCGCAGCGCGGTGTGGCCGTTGCGATAGGTCACGGTGACATCGCTCACGTGGATGCCGCCGGGCTGCTGAAGGGCACTGAGTTCGGTCATTTTGCTAACCCCTGCTGGATACCGCGCACGATGGTCTCGCTGGTCACCCGCAGTAAATCCAGATACGTCGGCACCGGGCCGTCCTGCTGGCTGAGTGAATCCACGTAGAGCACGCCGCCGTAGTGGCTGCCGGTTTCACGCGCAACCTGACGCGCGGCCTTGTCGGAGATGGTGCTTTCGCTGAATACTGCCGGGATCTGATGCTGTTTCACCTGGTCAATCACCCGGCGAACCTGCTGCGGTGTACCCTGCTGATCGGCGTTGATCGGCCACAGATATAGCTCTTTCAGGCCGTAGTCGCGGGTCAGATAGGAGAATGCGCCTTCGCTGCTCACCAGCCAGCGTTTGTCTTCCGGGATCTGCGCCAGCGCCTGCTGAACCGGCGCAACGGTAGCGCTGATTTGCTGTTTGTATCGCTCGGCGTTGCGCTGGTAGGTGGCGGCGTTGGCCGGATCGTATTTCACCAGCGCATCGCGAATATTATCGACGTAGATCAGTGCGTTTTTCGCCGACATCCACGCGTGCGGGTTTGGTTTACCGCTGTAAGGGCCTTCGCTGATGCCCATCGGCTCCACGCCAGCGGAGACCACGACTTCCGGCACCCCTTTCAGATGGCGATAGAAGCGGCTGAACCAGCGCTCCAGGTTCAGGCCGTTGGCGAGGATCAGCTGTGCACCCTGCGCGCGTTTGATGTCGCCGGGCGTCGGCTGATATTCATGGATCTCCGCACCTGGCTTGGTGATCGATGCCACCTCGGCGGCGTCTCCGGCCACGTTCTGCGCCATATCGGCAATCACCGTAAAAGTGGTGATCACGCGGAATTTCTCTGCGGCAGCGGCGGGCGTTAGCGGCAGCGCCGCCAGCAGGGCAACGCAGCACAATCCTTTAAACCAGTTCAGACGAAGCATCAATGTTCTCCTGTAAGAAAGTTACGCAAGGCAATTAGCTGATGCTATGAGTTATAGCACAGGCTATAACTCAGGGAGAACAATTTTCATTCACCATTTCAAAAAATTACAAATGGTGTGGATTACGACTGATAGCAAATTAGCCAACGGTGGCTAACGCCTTCACTTCGAAAGGGTATTCCGTCGTGCTGAGACGGGTACAAGCGCGGATGTTGCATTTTTAGCAGGGGTTTATTTCCTTTTTGCAACAATCATTTAACTTGATCTTGTCGGGGTATTCCCTATAAGATGCATTTCAAATGCAACTTATAGTTCGCATCAAAACGATATACTGACCTCACCTGCACTGAGTCACCTCAACAGGTTAAACACAAGGAAATTTGCTATGAGCCAGACTCTCAATTCCGACCAGCTGCTGTCCGCCCTCGATAAAGTGATGGTGATTTCCACCACCGATCTGCAGGGCACCATCACCTACGTCAACGACCTGTTCTGTCAGCTGACCGGCTACAGCCGCGAAGAACTGCTGGGGCAGCCGCATAGCATCGTGCGTCATCCGTCAGTACCAAAAGCGACCTATAAGGACATGTGGGACACCATCAAAGCGGGCAATATCTGGACCGGCATCATCCCTAACGTCGGTAAGGGCGGTGGCCTGTACGTGGTGGATACCACCGTGCAACCGCTGTACGACGAGCAGGGCGCTATCTCTTCTTACATCAGCATCCGCCGGGTGATTAACGACCTGATGACCGATTTTGAAGCGGTAGAGTTCTCTAAAGAGCAGTTCGACGAATTCTACGATAACTAAGACATCACTATGGCCGATCTCATCGAACGTATCGTTATTGGCTACGGTTCGGAATCGGGCAATGCCCGGGCGCTGGCACTGCGCCTGGGCGAGCAGCCTTTTCTGCAACCTTTCGCTCCGCAGGTTCTGGAGCTTAACCATCTCTTTCAGGCAGAGCCGCGTTCCGGCGATCTGCTGTTGATCGTCTCCAGCTCGTTTGGCGATGGCGAACCTCCGGCCAACGCGGAACAGTTTATTGACCAGCTGCAACACTATGCGGGGGCTGACGGCCTGCGCTACGCCATCTTTGGCCTTGGCGACACCGCCTATCCCAACTTTTGTGGTTTTACCAAAACGCTTGATGCGGCACTGGCCGAGCGCGGGGCGCACAGCGTGATTAACCGCGTGGATGCCGATGCCGCGTTTGAGGGCTTTTTCTCTCAGTGGCTGTCGGTGCTGGAAAAAGTGCTGAACGGCGATGAACAGGCGGGGCGCGATCTGCACCTGCAGGTGACAGCCTGGAGCGAAGATAACGCTTTTGCTGCACCGATAATCGAACGCCGTCGACTCAGCGCCGAAGCGCCCTGTGCGTGGCATATCCGCCTGAATATTGCCGGCAGCGGCATCCACTATCGCGCCGGGGATACGCTGTATCTCCAGCCGGAAAATGACGCCAATCTGCTGGCCGCAATTGGCACCTGGCTTGGCCGCAACGATGCTGCCGAGGCCCTGCGCCGCCGGGAACTGCGGCAGATAAGCAAAACTACCCTGCGCGAGCTGGCGAAGCTTTCCGGCAGCGACGAGCTGAAGGCACTGCTGAAAATCAGCCAGCGCAAAACGCTGGAGGCGTACCTTTACGGCTCGGATCTGCTCGATGTGCTCGAAGATTTCTGCACGCCGCAGTCGGTGACGCTGGATGCGCTACTGGAGTTACTGCCCGGCTGCCTGCCGCGCGCTTACTCTATCGCTTCGCGACCCGATACGGAGATCGTCGATCTCTGCGTACGTGAAGTGTGCTATGAACGTCGGGGCCGGGCGCGCAGGGGCGTCGCCACCGGCTGGCTGCTGGGTGACAACGGAGCGATGCGTATTTTCAGCCGCGCGAACCCGGGGTTCTGGCTGCCGAAAGACGAGCGTGCGCCGCTGCTGCTGATCGGCACCGGCACCGGTATTGCACCGCTGATCGGGCTGCTGCGCGAGCAGGCGATGGAGAGCGCTTCGGCGCGCGAAACCTGCCTGATCTTCGGTGAAAAGCGCCGCGAGGGGGATTTCCTCTACCGGGGAGAACTGGAGTCACTCCGGCAGCAGGGCACGATCGGCCAGCTGATTACGGCCTTCTCGCGCGACGGAGCCGGTAAGTACTACGTGCAGGATGCCATCGCCGATCACGCAGAGCACATCAGCGCGATGCTCCAGCGCGGCGCGCACGTTTATCTGTGCGGTAACAAGCAGCATCTGGAAAACGCAGTGGAAAATGCGCTGACGACGGTTTGCGGCTTAGCAGGCCAGGCCGAAGAGACGCTGTGGCAGCAGCTTGCACAGCAGGGACGGCTGCATCTGGAGCTTTATTAATCCTGCCAGATTTGCTGCCAATGTTCGCTCCGGCTGCGGTTCTGGAGCGAACATCATCCGTCACCGTCGGTCTGCGCAGGCATACTCTGTGCAATCAGATGATCGGTTCGACGATAGCGCGGCATTCTCCGCCATTAAATCACCGTAATCTGCAACCGCGCCAGCAGCTGGCTCATCTCATCATCCAGGCTCTCTTCCACAATCAGCGCGCTGGCAATCTCAAGGCCGCCGATCGCAAAGGCCGAAGCGGAATTCAGTTTTTCCGGTGACGCCATCACCACGGTTTCAGCGGCACGTTCGGAAAGGGCGCGCTTCACGCAGGACTCTTCATAATTCGCAGTGGTAAATCCGGCAGTGTGATGAATGCCCGTCACGCCCATAAAAAACAGGTCGGCATGAATGCGCTGGATGGATTCGATCATCGCCGCGCCGACCGTAACCAGCGAATGCTTATACAGCTGGCCGCCAATCAGAATCACCTCGGCCAGCGGGTGATCGACCATGCTGACCGCAATGCTCGGGCTGTGGGTGACCAGCGTAAACGGCAGCGTTTTGGGGATCAGCCGAGCCATCTCCCCGGTGGTGGTGCCCCCGTCAACAATCACAATATTTCCCGGTTGAATCAGGGCTGCCGCTTTCTGAGCGATAACTTTTTTTGCCTGAGTTTGCACGTTTTTGCGCGTTTCAAATGGCGCAATCGCCGTGGAGACCGCCAGCGCACCACCGTGCACTCGCTGAAGCTTCCCCTCGGCTGCCAGCTCCCTGAGATCGCGGCGGATAGAGTCTTCAGAGATGGAAAATCGCTGGCTCAGTTCGCGGGAAATAACCTGCTTTTCATCAGCAAGGATGTCCAGAATAAGCTGTTTTCTCTGGCTGGAGAGCATAATTCTTCCTTCTTGTTTTTTTCTTGATCTTGCACGATTATGCATGTTAGCGTGCCTGCTGTCATCTCTTCTGGGGAAAACCATGCAAACTGAACCGCTAAAAATCCGCAATATACGTGAACAGCTGCTGTCGGATAATTGGTACACGCTAAAGAAATTCACCTTTGAACTGCAGCGCCGGGACGGGCAATGGCAGGAACAGAGCCGCGAAGCCTACGATCGCGGCAACGGCGCGGTTATCCTGCTGTACAACAAAGCGCGCCAAACGGTGGTGCTCACCCGCCAGTTCCGCTTCCCGATTTATATCAACGGCCATTCGGGATTTTTGATCGAGGCCGCCGCCGGGCTGCTGGATAACGCCTCTCCCGAAGAGCGAATTATGGCCGAGGCGGAAGAGGAAACCGGCTACAAAGTGGCTAACGTGGAGAAGGTGTTTGAAGCCTATATGAGCCCCGGTTCGGTGACCGAAAAGCTGTACTTCTTTATCGCTGAATATACCGATCGCGACCGCAGCACCAGCGGCGGCGGGCTGGTCGAAGAGGGCGAGGATATTGAGGTGCTGGAGTGGCCCTTCGCACAGGCTCTGGCCGCCATTCGCAGCGGGGAAATTCAGGATGCAAAAACCATTATGCTGATTCAGCATCTGGCGCTGAATTCGGTGTTGGCTCAGGGCGGTGACAGGGCGGGATAATGCTGTAGGTAAGTGGGTAAGTGGGTAAGTGGGTAAGTGGGTAAGTGGGTAAGTGGGT
>NZ_JACVTX010000025.1:0-82956 GCF_016624745.1 Erwinia sp. S43
ACAGGCTGACGAACGCAGTGAGGGCACCACGCAACGCGTGGCGCGAGGACCGGCCAGACGAGGCAGCAACCAACCAGCACGAACGCCAACATCACAGGCGCTACAACAAAGGTAGCCGTGCGATCCCCCCTACAGCAATTCGCGCGCCGCAGCCGCAATCTCATCCGCCGTCAGCCCATACTCCTGCTGAAGCCACTCCTGCGTTCCCACCTGACCATAGCGCTCCTTCACCCCAACACGACGCATCGGCACCGGACAACTTTCCACCAGCACCTCCGCCACCGCCGACCCCAGCCCGTTATGAATACTGTGATTCTCACAGGTCACGATCCGTCCGGTTTTCTCCGCATAGTTTTTAACCAGCATGCGGTCGATCGGCTTAAGGGTAAACATATCGATCACCGCCGCGCTTACGCCCTGCTCCGCCAGCCGATCGGCGGCTACCAGCGCTTCAGCCACCATGATGCCGTTGGCGATAAGCGTAATATCACTGCCGTCGCGCAGTACATTGCCTTTGCCAATGGTAAAACGCGTGCCCTCCGGATAGATTTTTGCCGCCTGCTTGCGGATAGTGCGAACCCAGTAAAAACCGCGCAGCGTCGCCAGCTGCTGCAAAATATCGCGGAACATCGTCGCATCGGTGACCTCCATCACTACCGAGTTTGCCAGGCCGCGCACAATGCCCATATCTTCAAACGACATATGCGTGCCGCCGTTGTGGCAGGCCGTCACCCCTGCATCGGAGGCGATAACCTTAACGTTGTTCTTTTGATAATCGAGTGCCATAAACAGCTGATCGAAGCAGCGGCGGCTGGCAAAAGCGGTAAAAGTATGCACAAACGGCGTGCGCCCGGTCAGCGACAGACCGGCAGAAACGCCAATCACGTTAGCCTCCATAATGCCGCAGTTGATAACGTGCTGCGGCCAGTCCCGCTGCACGCCGTCCATCGCCATCGAACTCATCAGATCGGCTTCCAGCGCAATCACCGGCGTTCCGGCGGAAACCTGCTCACGAATGAAGTTGGCGTAAACTTTACGCATTTCAGTGGTATCACGCTCAAGCGTTACAGCAGTTGTTTCAGTCATGGGCGGCCTCCAGGGCAGCAATTTCAGCGTCAATAGCCTGCCGCTGCTCCGGCGTCAGGCGCAGATGGTGGCTGTTACTTAACTGTTCAAGCCACGGCACCCCCTGCCCTTTAATACTGTCGAGAACGATAGCCAGCGGCCGCTGCTGCGCCTCCCTGACCGGTTTCAGCGCGCCATACAGCGCGGGGATATCGGCACCGGGTACGGTCTGCGCCTCAAAACCAAAGGCGGTGAATTTTTCCGCCAGGTCGAACGGCTGAATCACTTCATCGAGCGTGCCGTCCAGCTGCTGCTTATTCCAGTCCACCAGCACGGTCAGATTGTTCAGCTTGTGGTGAGCGATAAACTGAAACGCTTCCCAGCACTGCCCCTCATTCAGCTCTCCGTCGCCGACGATGCAAAACACGCGATTGCTGCGCCCCGCCAGCCTGTGGGAAAGCGCCATCCCGGCGGCAATCGAGATCCCCTGCCCCAGCGAACCGGTCGTCGCATCCACGCCGCGCGTTTTCAGCCGGTCCGGATGGCTGGGCAACAGCGTACCGTTCTCATTTAGCGTGATCAGCTGCTCCCGGGGGAAATAACCTTTGATCGCTAGCGTACTGTAAAGCGCAGGCCCGGCATGCCCCTTCGACAGTACAAAGTAGTCGCGTTCAGACCAGTCCGGATCGCCCGGATCGATGCGCATCACATCGCCGTAGAGTACCGCCAGGGTTTCCACCACCGACATGCTGCCGCCGTAGTGGCCGAAGCCAAGATGGGTCAGCGCCTTCAGGGTTTCCACGCGGATATCGTTCGCTAACTGCGTCAGTTCTCGGGTATTCATGGATTAACCTCCGAATCATTTTTGCTGCTATCGTCAGCCGGTTTGGGTTTGCGGAACAGGTTATGCAGCACCAGCAGCGCGAAGATGCCGACAATCACCACGGTAATCATCTCTTTCGACAGATACTGCGCCAGGTTCCCCAGGATGATGCCCACCACGCCGAAGTCGGCATCCGAGAAGGTGGTATTGGCAAAGCCGAGCGCCCCCAGCACCGGCAGCAGCAGTACCGGCAGGAAGGTGATCAGCAGGCCGTTGGCAAATGCCCCACACATCGCACCGCGTCGGCCGCCGGTGGCATTGCCAAAGACGCCTGCGGTAGCACCGGTAAAGAAGTGCGGCACCACGCCGGGCAGGATCAGCACCAGCTTCAGCTGGCCCAGCAGGAACAGCCCCACCAGCCCACCGAGGAAGCTGAACAGGAAGCCAATCAGCACCGCGTTCGGCGCATAAGGGTAAACCACCGGGCAGTCGAGGGCGGGACGCGCGTTCGGCACCAGTTTTTCCGAGAAGCCGGTAAACGCGGGGACGATCTCGGCCAGAATCAACCTCACGCCCTGCAGGATGATAAACACCCCGGCGGCGAAGGTGATGGCCTGGATGATGGCGTACACCAGGAAGTTCTGGCCGCCGCTGAGCTGCGATTCAACGTATTCACTCCCGGCGCAGAAGGCCATAATCATATAAATAACGATCATGGTCAGGGAGATAGAGATGGAACTGTCGCGCAGGAAGCTCAGATTTTTCGGCAGGTTCATCTCTTCGGTAGAGCGCGAGCTTTTACCGGTTTTACTGCCGATCCAGCCCGCCAGCACATAACCAATCGTGCCGAAATGGCCGAAACCGATATCATCATTACCGGTGATCTGCCGCATATAACGCTGAGCGATGGCCGGGAAAATCGCCATTATCAGTCCCAGCGTCAGCGCGCCAGTAAATACCAGCAGCACGCCATCAAAGCCCGGCACGCTGAGAATAACCGCAATCATGCAGGCCATATAAAACGTATGATGCCCGGTCAGGAAGATATATTTAAGGCGGGTGAATCGGGCAACAATGATATTCGCCACCATGCCAAATGCCATAATCAGCGCGGTAGAGGCTCCGTATTTTTCTAAGGCAATTGAGACTATCGCTTCGTTATTAGGAATAATCCCCTGAATATTAAATGCGTGCTCAAACATTCCCCCTAAGGGATTGAGTGAGCTGACCAGCACGGTAGCACCACCGCCCAGAACGATAAAGCCGAGTATGGTTTTTACTGTGCCTTTTACCACGTCAGTAAAAGGTTTTTTTTGAGCAATCAGGCCAATCATGGCGATTAGCCCCACCAGTACAGAGGGAACTTTTAATATATCTACCACAAACTTCAGCGTTTCCTGGATAATCATATCCGCCTCGCTTCGAAGGATTAATGGGAAGAGAAATATTCCTTGAGTTTTGTTTCCAACTCCGTCATGTCGATAATACTTTTCAACACCACCAGCCTGTCCGGGGGCACATTGGCGCTTTCCGCAATATCTCGTGCCATGACAAACAGATCCGCCGCACCCGGCGTTGCCGATGAGAGGTCAGAGTGCTCTACCTCCGCTTCAATATTGAGTTTCTTCAGCACTTTTTTGATATTCATTTCAACCATAAAGCTGCTGCCAAGACCTGAACCGCATACGGCCATGATTCTCATAACGCCACCTTATTTACAGTCGAACGGAACCATGCCGATAAAAGCACAGCGTCATTATTTTTCGAAATCATTCAGAACGGAGCGATAACTTTTTTAATTTCCTCCAGCGTTATGGCGCGGTGCAGGTTTTCCAGCGCCTTGTCATTAGAAAATAACTCGCTGAGGCTGGATAACATCGCAATATGCGAATGACTGTCTTTCGCCGCCAGCATCACAATGACATTCACCGGGTCAAATTCTCCTGCACCAAAATTTACGCCGCGCCGAAGTTTAAGCAGCGACAGCCCCATTTCGCAGGCCCCTTCCTCCGGGCGAGCATGTGGCATTGCCAGACCTGGTGCCAGTACATAATAAGGGCCAATTTGCTGATGACCGCGAATAATAGCCGGAACGTAGTCGCTATTAATCACACCTGCTTTCAGCAAGGGTGTGGCACATAATTGCAGTGCCTGCTGCCAGTCGGATATTTCATCAGCCAGCTGGATAGTGCCATCGTGCAACCAGTGATTTAACACGCCACCTCCTGTTTTCATTTTGCGCTGGGTGAACAAACTGTAATCAACGGATAAATAATCATCCGTGACTATTCTCACAAAGATAGCGCTACCAAAAGTTATTCAGTGGATTTGTGATAGCGCTATCATAAAGAGCATCACGTCAGCCGTTTTTTCACCAAAGCAATAACCTGACGACTAACATGTTCTTTGCAGATACTGGTAAATTGACAGCTAAATGGACGCAAAAACGGAAACAGCCATGTCAGTCAATCGAAAACGACGCGGTACGGGGCGGGTAACGCTGTCCGATGTCGCCAATCTTGCCGGGGTGGGAACGATGACCGTTTCGCGCGCGTTGCGCACGCCCGACCAGGTTTCCGACAAACTCAGGGAAAAAATTGAAGCCGCGGTCAATGAGCTGGGCTATCTGCCTAATCTTGCCGCCAGCGCTCTGGCTTCCGCCTCTTCGCGAACCATCGCCATGGTGGTTCCCGGCCTGGCCGAAGCGGGATGCTCAACGATGTTTGCCGGGTTGCAGCAGATTCTGCAACCGGCGGGCTACCAGATTATGCTTACCGAGTCGCACCATCGCCTGGAAAATGAGGAAGCGCTGCTGGAGACGCTGCTGTCGTGGAACCTGGCCGCAGTGATCCTGCTGAGCGTTGAACATGGCCCGAATCTGCGCAAGTGGCTCAGTTCCGCCCGCATACCGGTGATGGAAATCGGCTCAATTCGCACCGATCCGCTGGATATGAATATCGGTATTGATAACGTTGAAGGGATGTTTCAACTGACCTGCCTGCTGGCCGAGCGCGGCTATCAGAATATCGGGCTGCTGTGCGCCAGCCAGGAGCAGCGCCTGTTTCAGCAGCACCTGCGCGGCTGGCATAAAGCAATGCTGCGCCATCATATGTCGCCCCATCGGGTCATCAACGCTGCCACGCCTGCCAGTTTTTCCGCCGGGGCACGGCAGCTGCCGGAGTTTATCCTCAACTGGCCGGAGCTGGATGCGCTGGTCTGTGTTTCCGACGAACTGGCCTGCGGCGTGATGTACGAGTGCCAGCGGCGGCGTATCAAGGTGCCGGATGATTTAGCCGTTGTCGGCTACGGCAACAGCGACGTCAGCCAGGTTTGCCAGCCGCCCCTGACCACCGTCACCATCCCCCATCTCCAGATCGGCATCAACGCAGGTAAAGCGCTTCTGGCAAGGTTGGAAGAGGAACCATGGGAAGGCAAGCCGCTGGCACCCAGGCTGTGCCTGCGCGACAGCTGCTAGCGCGGAAAAGAAATGGGGCGCAGCCTGCGCTGCGCCCCGCTATCCACAAAATCAGCGATTACTCGCCTTCGCCGTTACGGCTCAGCCACAGCGACAGGGCTTTCAGCGAGTCGGCGGTGAATTCATCGCAGCGAGAGGTAATCTCTTCCGGCGTCATCCAGAAAATCTCATCCACTTCCTCTTCCTGCATGGCGAACGGGCCGTGAGACACGCAGCTGAACAGGCCACCCCAGACGCGGCAGTGCTCATCTTCGTAGTAAAACAGGCCATGCTCCGCAAACGGTACGGCAGCGATTCCCAGTTCCTCTTCCGCTTCGCGCCGTGCAGACTCCAGCATCACTTCGCCACTTTGCACCACGCCGCCTGCGGTGGCGTCCAGCATGCCCGGCATAAAGTCTTTAATCTCGGTACGGCGCTGTACCAGAATTTTACCCATGCCATCGTGAACCACGATGTAGGTAGCCCGGTGTCGTAAACACTGGGCACGCATTTGTGCTCGGCTGGATTGGGCGATGACCTCGTTATCTTCATTAACGATATCGACCCACTCAGTGCCTGGCTCTTGCTCCACCATCCGTATCCCTTTTTGTTCTGGCGCTTTGCGCCGTTTAGTCATTATTATTCGCGGCGCAGCGCGATCCGCCTAAATTAATGATTAACGCCCCGCGACGCAATCATCCATTTGTGCGCATTCAGTTCAGGCCAGTTTGGCAGATTCCGCCAGCCACAGCTGCACGGAGGCGCGCTGCCACTGGAAGTTTGCATAGTCGGCAATCCGCTGCGGCAACGTGTCACCATGCAGCGCCAGGCGATTCAGCATCACGGCAAAATCGGTGTCGGCAATGGTCCATTCGCCAAACAGATTTTGCTGACCAGCAGGAAGCAAACGCTCGGCGGCGGCAATCAATCTTTCGGCACTGGCCTGCCCGGCCTCATCCAGCGGTGCCAGACGCGCACCGGCGAACAGGACTTCGGTTGGGCGCTGCTGGCGAATGGGCATAAAATCGCTGCGCAGCCAGGCCTGTAGCTCACGTGCTCTGGCTCGTTTTTCCCGATCGCGCGGATAGAGGCGTTCATATTCGGGTGCAGGAAAGCGATCTTCAAGGTATTCGGCGATCGCTGAGGATTCCGAGAGCAGGAAATCATCAACCTGAAGTGTCGGAACGCGGCGCGTAAGCGATATCTCACCGTAGGCCTGCTGATGGTGTTCTTCGCGCGTGAGATCGATGCGTTTCAGCGCAAAGGGCAGCCCTTTCTCACTGAGCGCAACGTAAACTGACATCACATACGGACTAAAATAGTTAGCATCTGACCACAGAATAATATTCGGGTGACTCATCAGGCGTCCTTCGACGGTTACGGATTGAAACACCTGTTTAGCTGGTTTTTCGGCCGAAGGCAAACATCTCGTGTGAGTCAGATAGCAAATCAGAATGGCAGCAATCATCGGTACGGTTTACCTGCCCGAAATGAACCAAAAATCCATTGTTATCAGCCACCGTGCGCATTGTCACAGGTGACAACGCTATCTTCACCTATGCTGAAAGTGACCGTAACCGCGATCCACTGAAAAGGATAAACAGTATGCATATTCTGCTCACCGGCGGCACCGGGCTGATCGGCCAGCCGCTCGTTGCCCGTCTGCTTCAGGCTGGTCACGAGGTCAGCGTGGTGACCCGCGATGTGGCTGGCGCAAGGAAAAAACTCGGCGAGAAGGTCCGGCTATGGTCCGGGCTGGAGAAACAGCGCGATCTCAACGGCATTGACGCGGTGATTAATCTGGCCGGGGAGCCGATTGCCGCCAAACGCTGGAGCGAGACGCAAAAACAGCTGCTGTGCCGCAGCCGCTGGCAGATCACCGAACGGCTTGCCGCGTTAATCTCTGCCAGCAGTTCGCCGCCTGCCGTGCTGATATCGGGCTCTGCCACCGGTTTTTACGGGAACACCGGCGAGCTGGTGGTGACCGAAGACGATCCCGGCCACGATGAGTTCACCCATCGCCTGTGCGATACTTGGGAAAAACTGGCGATGCTGGCGGCGAGCGAGCGGACTCGCGTCTGCCTGTTGCGTACCGGCGTGGTGCTGAGCCGTTCCGGTGGTGCGCTGGAGAAGATGAAGCTACCGTTTAAGATGGGCGTTGGCGGGCCGCTCGGCAGCGGCAAGCAGTTTTTGCCGTGGATCCATATCGACGACATGCTGAACGGCATTCTCTGGCTGCTGGAGCATCCGACGCTGAGCGGGCCGTTTAACCTGGTCGCCCCCTATGCGGTGCGCAATCAGCAGTTTGCCGCCGCGCTGGGCGAAGCCATGCACCGCCCTGCTATCGTGCGTACGCCAGCCAGCGCAATCCGCCTGCTGATGGGTGAATCCGCGGTGCTGGTGCTCGGCGGGCAGCACGTATTGCCGCAGCGCCTTGAGGCATCCGGCTTTCGTTTCCGCTGGTATGAGTTAGATGAGGCACTGGCTGATGTGATCGACAGTAAAAAATAACCCTCTGACGTATCGCCATCGGGTTTAGGTCAGTAAACGCATCGTACAGTCAACCTGCCCGCCGCTTTTCATGCCGGAGCAGGATTGCACGGTGAACAACACGTCGTTAAGCAGATGACAGGCGGTTAGCAGGGGAACGCCTTACGCGGCCTTCCCCTTACGGGCAGTTACTTCAGTGCACCGGATAAAAACTGCTGCAGGCGGGCGCTTTTCGGGTTATTAAACAGCTCGTCCGGCGCGCCTTCCTCTTCAATTTTACCCTGATGCAGGAAAATCACGTGGCTGGAGACATGACGGGCAAACTCCATCTCATGCGTTACCACCACCATGGTTTTCCCCTCTTCGGCCAGTTTCTGCATAATGCGCAGCACTTCGCCCACCAGTTCCGGGTCCAGCGCCGAGGTCGGCTCATCAAACAGCAGCACCTCCGGCTCCATTGCCAGCGCACGGGCAATGGATACGCGCTGCTGCTGGCCGCCGGAGAGATGCACCGGGTATTTGGCACGCGCACGCTCGTCAATGCCGACCTTATCCAGATAGCGGATCGCCCGCTCGCGCGCTTCGCTTTTGCCCAGCCCCAGCACCTGAATCGGCGCTTCCATCACGTTCTCCAGCACCGTCATGTGGCTCCAGAGGTTGAAGTGCTGGAACACCATGGTCAGGCGGGTACGCAGGGTGCGCAGCTGCTCTTTATTGGACACTTTCAGCTGGCCGTCTTTATCACGCACCAGATTAATATTTTCATTGTTAACCGAGATAGTGCCTTCGCTTGGCTTCTCCAGGAAGTTAATGCAGCGCAGGAAGGTGCTTTTCCCCGAACCGGAAGATCCGATAATACTGATGACATCGCCGGCATTGGCCTGTAGCGATACGCCCTTCAGCACCTCATGTTCACCATAGCGTTTGTGCAGTTCGGTAACGCTTAATTTATTGTCAGCCATAGTTTTACTCAGTGTGACGATGAAGGTTTAACGTGTGCCAGCCAGCGTTTTTCCGCTTTACGGAACAGGCTGATCAGCACATAGGAAATAATCAGATACAGCACCGCCGCCAGTCCGAAGGCGATAAACGGCTGATAGGTGGCGGAGTTAATATCTCGGGCCACTTTCAGCAGATCCGGCACGGTGGCGGTAAATGCCAGCGCCGTAGAGTGCAGCATCAGAATCACTTCATTACTGTAGGCGGGCAGCGCGGTGCGCAGCGCCGAAGGCATGATAATGCAGCGGTAAAGTTTGAAAGTGGAGAAACCGTAGGCGCGAGCGGCTTCAATCTCACCGTGCGGCACCGAGCGGATCGCCCCGGCGAAAATCTCCGTGGTATAGGCGCAGGTATTGAGCGTAAAGGCCAGCAGCGTACAGTTCAGTCCGCTGCGGAAGAACGCATTCAGCATCTCGGTGCCTTTGACGATCTCCAGCGTGTACATGCCAGAGTAGAACACCAGCAGCTGCACATAGAGCGGCGTGCCGCGAAACACATAGGTAAACAGCCACACCGGGAACCACACGGCTTTGTGCTGCGACACGCGGGCAATGGATAAAAACACCGCCATACAGCCGCCGATCGCTACTGAAATAATCAGTAGCCACAGGGTCATTGCCACACCGGTAAAACGATAGCCGTCGGTCCACAGCAGGGCTTTCCAGTATTCCTGAACAATCTCAATCATAAATCAGCCCTTTTCACACCCACAGTGTAACGACGTTCCAGCCACCACAGCACGCCATTAGACAGCGTGGTAAAGATCAGATAAATCACCCCGGCAACGATGGCAAAGTAGAACGGCTGCCAGGTGGTTTTACCCGCCAGCTGTGTCGCCTTCACCACGTCTTCCAGCCCGAGGAGTGAAACCAGCGCGGTAGCTTTGAGAATAACCTGCCAGTTATTGCCGATGCCAGGCAACGCAAAGCGCATCATGCCGGGAAACAGCACGCGGCGGAAGGTTTGTGAAGGCGTAAAACCGTAGGCGGTTGCTGCTTCAATCTGCCCCTTCGGCACCGCCATATAGGCCCCACGGAAGGTTTCAGTAAAGTAGGCCCCGTAGATAAAGCCGAGGGTGATAATACCGGCCACCATGGGATCGATATCAAACTGCCCCACGCCGATCAAATCGGTCAGGTGGTTCAGAATGATTTGCAGACCGTAGAAGATTAACAGCATCAGAACGAGGTCAGGCACGCCACGGATCAGCGTGGTGTAACCTTCAAAGATCATCGCCAGCGGGCGGTTATTGGAGAGTTTTGCCCCGGCACCGATTAATCCCAGCACCACGGCGAGTACTACCGAGCTGAGTGCCAGCTCAAGCGTCACTATGGCGCCTTTAAAAATGACTTCAGAATAGCCATACAGCATAAATATTATCCTGTCGTTGTGGTCAAAAATGCAGCCTCACCGCAAGCACAGTGAGGCTGGCAGACAGGGACTACTTAATCGCCGTATACATTAAAGTCGAAATATTTTTTTGCCAACTTATCGTAGGTACCATCTTTGCGAATTTCGTCGAATGCTTTATCGATCGCTGCTTTTAACGCCGGATCGTCTTTACGCATGCCCATACCAGTACCGATACCGAAGATTTTTTCATCTTTCACCGACGGACCGGCAAAGGCGTAGTCCTTACCGGCAGGCTGCTTGAGGAAGCCTTCGCTGGCGGCCACTTCATCCTGGAATGCGGCGTCGATACGACCGGCGGTCAGATCCTGATATACCAGATCCTGGTTCGCGTATGGCGTGACTGTCACACCTTTTGGACGCCAGTTATCATTGGCGTAGGTTTCCTGGGTGGTGCCCTGCAGCAGGCCGATGTTTTTGCCTTTCAGCGATTCCAGGGTTGGCTCGATTTTAGAGCCTTTTGGCGCGATCAGGCGGGAGTCGGCCGCGTACAGTTTTTCTGAGAAGGCGATCTCCTGCTGGCGTTTTTCAGTAATCGACAGAGAGGAGATGATAGCGTCAATTTTCTTCGCTTTTAATGAAGGGATAAGCGCATCAAAGTCGCTTTCCACGAAGGTACATTTGGTTTCCATACGCTTACAAATTTCGGTGGCCAGATCGATATCAAAGCCTACCAGCTGCCCCTGGGCATTTTTCATTTCAAACGGTGCATAGGTTGGATCGGTGCCGATACGCAGCGTTTTTGGACCGGCAGCAAATGCGCTGCCTGCTGAGGTGATTGCCAGCAACAGGGAAAGAGCCAGGACCTGCTTTTTCATAGATTACCCTCGAGTCGTCTTATTATAGGATTCGTGATGTTTGTCCACGCAATTGTTTTGCAGATTTCATGCCACATTTTGTGGCAATCTCCGCTTTTTTCAGCGCGTAAAGCAAGGCAGCGTAAATGCCCGGTTTGCTGGGGAATATATAGCAGGTTTGAAGGGACTTAGCGGCAACAATGTTTCACAATGGTGCAACATCTGCACGAAATGCGATTCAGCACCAACATTTGAACCATGCTGGTGCAATGCACCATCCGCTATGCACCCTGCCAGCGCGTGAACAAATCGTTGTCGAGGGTGATATCGAACTGGTCCAGCACGCGGTTCACCGTCTGGTCGACAATCTGCATCACATTTTCCGGGCGGTGATAAAACGCCGGCACCGGCGGCATAATAATCGCCCCCAGCTCCGCTGCGGTGGTCATCATCCGCAGATGGCCCAGGTGCAGCGGCGTTTCGCGCACGCAGAGCACCAGTCGGCGGCGCTCTTTCAGCACCACATCCGCCGCGCGGGTCAGCAGGCCGTCGCTGTAGCTGTGCACAATACCGGACAGAGTTTTCATTGAGCACGGCAGGATCGCCATGCCGTCGGTTTTGAACGATCCGGAAGAGATGCTGGCGGCAATATCACGCACATCGTGAACCACGTCGGCCAGCGCCTGCACCTCACGCAGCGTGTAGTCACTCTCCAGCGCCAGAGTTTGCCGCGCGGCCTGACTCATTATCAGGTGTGTCTCCACGTCGCTGACCTGCTGTAACACCTGCAGCGTGCGAATACCATAGATCACACCACTGGCACCGGAGATGCCGATAATCAGTCTTTTCATACCAAATCCTTAAAAAAAACGGGCCGGAATTGCTTCCGGCCCATCTTACCTGCTTACACCGCGAAGCGCTTAGCCTTCGTTATGAATTTCCAGGTTTTCGACTTCGTTCTGACGCGCCATCGCTTTGGCATCGTCATTACGCAGCGACTGCAGATACTCAAGGTACTGCTGGTCGACGTCTTTGGTGACGTAAATACCGTTGAACACCGAACATTCGAACTGGGCGATATCCGGGTTCTCTTCCTTCACCGCTTCGATCAGATCGTCAAGGTCCTGGAAAATCAGCGCATCGGCACCGATCAGCTGGCGAATCTCTTCCACTTCGCGGCCGTGAGCAATCAGCTCGGTAGCGCTTGGCATATCAATGCCGTAGACGTTCGGGAAACGAATTTCCGGAGCCGCCGACGCCAGGTACACTTTTTTCGCACCGGCTTCACGGGCCATTTCGATAATCTGCTCGGAGGTCGTACCGCGCACGATAGAATCATCCACCAGCAGCACGTTCTTACCGCGGAATTCCGCACGGTTAGCATTCAGCTTACGGCGAACCGCACTGCGGCGCAGCTGCTGTCCCGGCATGATAAAGGTACGGCCAACGTAACGGTTTTTCACAAAACCCTGACGGTATGGCTTATCAAGAATGCGTGCCATCTCCAGAGCGATATCGCAGGAGGTTTCAGGGATTGGGATCACCACGTCGATGTCCAGATCTTCCCATTCGCGGGCGATTTTCTCACCCAGCTTGGTGCCCATACGCACACGTGCGCTGTACACCGAAATCTTGTCGAGGAAGGAGTCCGGGCGCGCGAAGTAAACGTACTCGAACAGGCACGGGTTAACCTTTGGATTCTCAGCGCACTGGCGGGTAAACAGCTGACCTTTTTCAGTCACGTAAACCGCTTCGCCTGGGGCAACATCGCGCAGGAACTCAAAGCCCAGCGTATCCAGCGCCACGCTTTCAGAGGCCACCATATACTCGGTACGGCCATCAACCAGCGCGCGCTTGCCGATCACTAACGGACGAATGCCGTTCGGATCGCGGAAAGCAACCAGACCGTGACCGATAATCATCGCTACGCAGGCATAGGCACCGCGCACGCGCTGATGCACAGCGGCAACGGCGGAAAAGATATTTTCGGCTTCCAGCGGGTCCTGTTGGAAACGATCCACTTCCTGCGCAAAGATGTTCAGCAGGATTTCAGAATCCGACGTGGTATTAACATGACGGCGACCGGTTTCAAACAGTTCTTTACGCAGCTCGTGCGCATTGGTCAGGTTGCCGTTATGGGCCAGTGTAATCCCGTAAGGAGAGTTCACATAGAAGGGCTGGGCTTCAGAAGCGCTGGAGCTTCCTGCGGTTGGGTAACGCACGTGGCCGATACCCATATTACCCTGCATACGTTGCATGTGGCGGGCTTCAAATACATCGCTGACCAGACCGTTTGCTTTACGCAGGCGGAAGCAATTTAATGCATCGATGGTAACGATGCCTGCGGCATCCTGCCCACGGTGCTGAAGCACCGTTAACGCGTCATAAATCGACTGGTTGACCGGCATAAAACCGGCGATCCCGACAATACCGCACATATTGACATTTCCTCATAGCCGCAACCCCGGTGCGATTACCGGGGCAAAAAACTCGACGTACTCTTCAGGTAGTCAAAGAACCACCCGATAATGTAACTGAACTGAGGGATTAACTTCGACTGCTGCCAGTCGAGGCTTTTGGAAAAGCCGGTGAATGTATCGAGGAAAAACAGCATAGCGGCCACAATCAGTACGCCACGCAGTGCCCCAAAACAGACGCCCAGTACTCTGTCGGTACCCGACAGGCCGGTTTTCTCAACCAGCGAACCAATTACATAGTTAACGATTGCGCCAACGATTAGCGTGGCAACAAATAACACTGCAATGGCGATTCCATTCCGAATCAGCTCGTCTTCAAATCCTGTGAACCAGACGGCAAGGTAGGAGAAGTAATGACTGGCGACAAAGAATGCGCATCCCCAGGTGACGAGAGAAAGTGCTTCCCGAATAAACCCACGGATCAGGCTAACCAGAGCCGAAAAAGCTATAACCGCAATAATGACGTTATCTATCCAGACCATGAACTCTTCCAGTGACAGTAATCGTGAAAACGCCCCTGCATCCAGTTCGGGGCGAATTCTAACAGAAAAAGAAAACGTTTGCGTAGGGTTTTCCTGCGTCGTTTTAAATAAACGAAAACGCTGAAAAAACCGTCGGGTGGGCGACATTCCTGCCGCTCACCACGCCAGAATGCAATTCGTTGATTTGCTTTATATCATGTTGCCTTCGGCCAGACACAGCCCGGTGCCACGCCGCGCTTCAACGAGTGGCACCTGTTACAGCTATTGTTATTTCCGCTCAATCCGCAGAGGCGACTAGCGTGCACCCCAAGGCTTGACGACGCCACCAAGGCCGGAAATGCCCTGTAGTTCACCGACTGCCGCCTGCATTTTGGCTTTTGATGCATCCGGACCGACGTAGATACGAGTGATCTGTCCGGCAACCGGCGTTGCTGGCACGGTGAAAGCACGATAGCCCGAAAGCCGCAGCTGCGCGACGATTTCGTTAACCTTGGCCGCATTTTTCAGCGCACCCAACTGGACCACATACGCCTGGCCGGTCGGTGCGGCTTCAGCGACAGCCGGTTTATCAGCAGGCGTTTCCACCTTAGGCTGAGTCTGCTGCTGCTGCTGCTGAACAGGAGGCTTCTCAATCGGCTTCGGCTTCTCGACCGGTTTTTCCACCGGTTTCGGTTTCTCTACCGGCTTCGGCTTTTCAACCACTTTCGGCGGCTGCTGTACCGGTTGCTGGACCGGCTGTTGCTGCACCGGCGGCGGCGAAACCAGCGTAGGCTGATTGTTCGACTTCGGCGCGGTCGATCCGCTGTCGGCCTGCGAGGAATTTTCCCCGTCGGCACGGCTGATGGCTTCGCTTGCCCCTTCCGGCGGCTGCGCCGGCAGCGACTGCGTTACCGGCGGTGCCAGTTCGGTCTCCTGCTGGTCGCCTGGTTTTGGCACCAGCGGAATGGCCGCGAACTCTTCCTTATAGTGTTTCTTTTTACCATCCAGCAGGCCAGGCAGCACGATCACGCCCAGCGCAACAATAATAACGGTGCCGACTAAACGGTTTTGAAACTTACTTGCCACTGCCGTTCTCCGCTGTCATCGTTTCCATTACGTGTGCGACGGTGTGGAATGACCCACACACCAGCACAATGTCCTGTTCCGCCGCCTGCTGCATCGCCTGATGCCAGGCATCGGCCACGGAGCCAAACGCCTGCGCCCCGCTAAGATGGGCAATCAGCTGCTCGGCAGAAGCACCGCGCGGGCCTTCCAGCGGTGCGCAATACCAGTAATCCACCTGCGGACTGAGGCAGGCCAGCGTCCCGGCGATATCTTTGTCGTGCAGCATCCCCACTACCGCGTGAACTTTACCGCGCTGCGGCAGTTCTGCCAGCCGACCGGCAAGATACGCGGCCGCGTGCGGGTTATGCGCCACGTCCAGAATCACCTGCGGTGAATGCGCCACGGTCTGGAAGCGGCCGGGCAGGATTGCCTGATGCAGGCTGGCACGAATAGTGGCCTCATCAATCGACAGACCCGACGCCCGCAGTGCAGCCAGCGCGGTGGCGGCATTCGGCAGCGGCACCTGCGGCAGCGGCAGGTTTTCAATACTGCCGCTGGCATCGCGGAACGACCAGCCGCCGTCGGTCAGGCTGTAAGACCAGTCGCGATCGCGCTGCTGCAGCTGCGCGCCAACCTCTCGCGCCACGTCGGCAATGGTTGACGGCATATCAGGTTCCCCGACGATGGCCGGTTTCCCCTGGCGAAACACTCCGGCCTTTTCACGGCCGATGCTTTCGCGGTCCGGGCCAAGCCAGTCAACGTGGTCCAGCGCAATGCTGGTGATCGCCGCAACGTCCGCATCAACGATATTGGTCGCATCCAGCCGCCCACCCAAACCGACTTCGAGAATGACCACGTCCAGCTGCGCCTGCTTAAACAGCCACAGCGCCGACAGCGTGCCGTATTCGAAATAGGTCAGCGAGGTCTCTCCGCGCCCGGCTTCAATGGCCGCAAACGACGCGGTATACGCCGACTCGGCCAGCTCTTCGCCCTGAATGCGTACACGTTCAGTGTAGCGGATTAAATGTGGAGAGCTGTACACGCCCACGCGATAACCGGCAGCCATCAGTACGGTTTCCAGCGTGCGGCAGGTGGTGCCCTTGCCGTTCGTACCGGCAACGGTAAAGACCTTCGGGGCGGGTGTTAACAGATCGAGTGAGGTGGCTACCCGGCGGATACGATCCAGCCCGAGTTCAATAGCCTGAGAGTGTAAATGCTCAAGATAATAAAGCCACGTGGCAAGAGGCGACGTGGCTTGAGGAAGATTATCCATGTGTCCCGTTCACAAAGTTACGGTTCATTGGTGAAAGAGGCCCGAAGACCTCTTTCTCATCATCGGTCAGGCCTCTTGGCTCTGTGGGCCGGTCGCTTCGGCCTCTTTGACTTCTTCTTCCTGCGGGGCAGGCAGATTCATCATTTTAGCCAGCAGGCTGGCCAGTTTGAAGCGCATAACCGGGCGGCGAACGATCATATCAATCGCGCCTTTTTCAATCAGGAACTCACTGCGCTGGAAGCCCGGTGGCAGTTTCTCACGTACCGTTTGCTCAATAACGCGTGGACCAGCAAAACCGATCAGCGCTTTTGGTTCAGCAATATTCAGATCGCCCAGCATCGCGAAGCTGGCGGAGACGCCACCCATGGTTGGGTCGGTCAGCACGGAGATATAGGGCAGACCGCGCTCCTGCATCTTAGCCAGTGCAGCACTGGTTTTCGCCATCTGCATCAGCGACATCAGCGCTTCCTGCATACGCGCACCGCCGGAAGCGGAGAAGCAGATCATCGGGCAGTTATCTTCCAGCGCCCGCTCAACCGCACGCACGAAGCGCGCGCCAACCACGGAACCCATTGAGCCACCCATAAAGGAGAACTCAAACGCCGCAGCAACAACCGGCATCCCATGCAGGGTACCTTTCATCACGATCAGCGCGTCGGTTTCGTCGGTCTCTTTCTGAGCAGCCGCAAGACGATCTTTGTATTTTTTGGAATCCCGGAACTTGAGCACATCTTTCGGTTCCAGCTCGCTGCCCAGTTCAGTGGTTGAACCTTCGTCCAGCAGGCTGTTCAGACGGTCACGACCATGCATACGCATATGGTGATCGCATTTCGGGCAGACTTCCAGATTACGCTCCAGCTCGGCACGATAAAGAACCTGCCCGCAGCTGTCACATTTGGTCCAGACGCCTTCAGGAATGCTTGCCTTACGCGATGGGGTGATTGTGCTCTTATTGAGAATTCGTTCAATCCAGCTCATTGATGACCTTTCTGTTTGAACCTGGTTTCCCCGCAGGGTAAGCCAGTTTTTCTTTTTTGTGCCGCAAAAAAGCCGGCGGCACAAACCATAAATTGTCGCTCATTAAACCATAACCGCCCGTGACTGTGGATAAAAATCTGGTCGGACGGGTATCGCCTGATGATTTCTGTTACTGCTGTTTCTGCTGACGCGCCGCGCGGCGATGACGCCACACTTCGATTACACCCGGCAGAATAGACAGCAGGATAATCGCCACAATCAGCAGCTTAAGGTTTTCCTGCACCATCGGCATGTTACCAAACAGATAACCGGCATAGGTAAACAGCAGCACCCACAGCAGCGCGCCCGATACGTTGTAAATAGCAAAATGACGATAGGACATTTTACCCATTCCGGCCACAAACGGCGCGAAAGTACGAACGATTGGCACGAAGCGAGCAAGAATAATCGTTTTCCCACCGTGACGCTCGTAAAATGCGTGGGTCTTATCAAGATAGCTGCGGCGGAAAATTTTCGAGTTCGGGTTACTGAACAGCTTATCGCCGAACAGCCGCCCGATAGTGTAGTTCACCGCATCGCCAATAATCGCCGCGACCACCATCAGTGCCACCATGGTGTGAACGTTAAGATCGTTACCCGGCAGTGCAGCCAGCGCCCCGGCCACGAACAGCAGCGAATCGCCCGGCAGGAACGGCGTCACCACCAGCCCGGTTTCGCAGAACAGGATCAGGAACAGGATGGCGTAAACCCACACGCCGTACTGCGCCACCAGCTCCGCGAGGTGGACGTCGATATGCAAAATGAAATCGACAACAAAACGAATCAGTTCCATAAAGGCTTCCTTTAGAAATCCAGGCCAGATTAATCCCCGAGGAACAAAGGTCCCATCGGTGGACGTGGTAAAGCAAAACGATCGGGGTAATCTACCGCGACCAGATACAACCCTTCCGCACGCGCCGTCGCGGCCGCCAGCGTCCGGTCTTTCGCCGCTAACAGCTCGGCCATCCAGCCTTCATGCTGATTCCCGCAGCCGATTTCCATCAGGCTGCCGACGATATTGCGCACCATATGGTGAACAAAGGCGTTGGCTTTGATATCAACCACCACGTAAGCGCCGTGGCGGCTGACGTTCAGATGCATCACGTTACGCATTGGCGTGCGCGACTGGCACTGCACGGCGCGGAACGAGGTGAAGTCGTTCTCGCCCAGCAGGCACTGACCGGCGCGCTGCATTTTTTCTACGTCCAGCGGATGATAAAAATGGGTCATGCCGCCGCCGAGGATCGCCGGGCGCAGCCGCTGGTTGTAAATCACATAGCGATAGCGCCGCGCGGTGGCGCTGAAGCGCGCGTGGAAGTCATCCGGCACCGCATGAACCCAGCGCACGGCGATATCGCCCGGCAGATTCGTGTTGGCACCGAGCGTCCACGCCGCATCCTTGCGCTGTACGGTCGTTTCAAAATGCACCACCTGACCGGTGCCGTGGACGCCCGCATCGGTGCGGCCGGCACAGAACACCACCACCGGATGGTTGGCGACCTTTGACAGCGCCTTCTCCAGCTTTTCCTGCACGCTGCGCACTTCGTTCTGTCGCTGCCAGCCATAATATTGGCTGCCATCATATTCAATGCCCAGCGCCAGCTTATACACCGTCTGTGGCACGTTGATGTCCGACATCAGTACATATACTCCTGCACCAGCCTCTCGGCCGTTTTCACCGCCATCAGCGCGCCGCCAAAGCGCACGTTGTCGGCCACTGACCAGAACTGCAGCAGCTCCGGGATGCCGTAATCGTTGCGCAGGCAGCCGATGCTCAGGTGTGCGCTGCCGGAGGCATCCCCCACCGGCGTCGGGTAATCCGTTTCATCGGTGACGTTGATATCTTCCGCTTCCAGCAGGATTTCACGCGCTTCTTCGGCGGAAACCGGGCGCAGATTTTCGATATGTACAATCTGGGCGTTACCGTAGAACACCGGCGCCTGCACGGTACTGACCGCAATCGGCAGGCCTTCGTCCTGCAGCACTTTACGCACCTGCTCCACCAGCTGACGCTCCTGCGCCACGCTGCCTTCCGCATCGGCCAGCAGCGGCAACAGGTTAAACGCCAGCTGACGGCCAAAGTGGCTCTCTTCCACCGGCATACCGTTCAGCAAACGCGCGCTCTCACCGGCCAGCGAATCTACCGCCACCTTACCGTGGGAGGAAACGGCCAGCAGGTTGGTCACCTGTAAGCGGCCCAGACCGGCATTATCAACCAGCGGCTTGATCGCGCTCAGCAGCTGGCTGGTTAAGCCGTCCGCTACGGTAACAATGTTGCGGTTACGGTAGTCGGCCAGCACCTGCGGGTTAACGTCCGGCACCACCAGCGGCACATCCGGCTCCAGCGCGAACAGGTCGCTGCTGTCGATGACCAGGCATCCGGCGTTGGCGGCATCGTCCGCATAGCGGGCGGAAGCTTCACGGCCGGCGGCGAAAAACGCCAGCTGCGCCTGCGACCAGTCAAACTCAGCGGCATCGGTCACCCGCACCGATTTACCCTCGAAGCGCAGCACTTCACCCGCGCTGCGCTCGCTTGCCAGTAAATACAGCTCACCAACCGGGAACTGGCGTTCAGCCAGTAATTCCAGTAAAGCTCCCCCTACTGCGCCTGTTGCGCCCAATAGCGCGATATTCCAGCCGTCAGACATGTTGGTTTACTCCAGATAATGACATAAAAAAAGTGCGGTGCCGGAACACCGCAATGTTTCAGAATACTTCCCATAAAGGGAGGGGAACGCACGGTTTTACAAATACTTACTCACCGGTCGCATTAAAACCCAGCTTCGCCAGCAGCGAGGCCGTTTCGGCGTTATCGCACACGACCCGCAGCGATGACCATTCACGCCGTTCCAGATAGTTCTTCCTCAAACGGTCAAACTCACCCGGAATGGCGGCCACATGGCGCAGCGGTGCGTCATCGCGGCGCACATCATACACCAGATGCACCAGGCGTTTCAGCGTTGGCTGATCCAGCTCGCCGCGCAGAGTGATGGTGCCAAATTCCGGGGCGGGCAGCAGGGTATCCAGCGGCACCTGCTGCGGCTGGCCGATAAACTGCGTCCAGGCTTCAAACACCTGAGTGGTCCCGCGTGCCTTCCCTTCCAGGGTATAACCAGCGATATGTGCGGTAGCGATATCCACTTTATCCAGCAGCGGCAGCGACAGTTCCGGCTCCGGCTCCCAGACATCCAGTACCACGCTCAGATCGTCGCGCTGCTCCAGCACGTTCAGCAGGGCAGCGTTATCCACCACCGGGCCACGGCAGGCGTTAATCAGGATAGTGCCGGGTTTTAACGCCAGCAGCAGCGCTTCGTCGGCGATGTGCAGCGTCTGGTACGGTCCCTGCTTGAAGAGCGGGGTATGGAAGGTGAGCACATCGGCTTCGGCCACCAGCGTTTCCAACGGCAGGAACTCGCCCGCATCCCCACGATCGGCGCGCGGCGGATCGCAGAGCAGCGTACGGATGCCTAATGCTTCCAGCCGCGCCTGCAGGCGTCCGCCAACGTTGCCAACGCCAACGATGCCGACGGTGCGATCTTTCAGCAGGAAGCCGTCGCGCTCGGCCAGCAGCAGCAGCGCGGAGAAAACATATTCCACTACGGCAATCGCGTTACAGCCGGGAGCCGCAGAGAAGGCGATATCCTGCTGGCTGAGATAGTTCTCGTCGATATGATCGGTGCCTGCCGTTGCGGTGCCGACAAATTTAACCGGCTTACCGTCCAGCAGTGCGGCGTTCACTTTGGTTACCGAGCGCACCATCAGGCCGTCGGCATCATCCAGCTCCGCCGCCGGGATTGGGCGTCCGGGAACAGCAACCACAGTGCCGGTACGGCTGAACAGTTCACGCGCATACGGCATATTTTCATCAACGAGGATTTTCACTAGCGGCATCCAGTCTGGCTCAATAAGGAGCGCTATTCTGCCATAAAGCCCCCTGCCGAATAACCCCCCGTTTGCCCGAAAGCTGCCCCCTCAGATGCGCTGGCGATAGCGCTCCGGCGTGGTGCCTGACTGCTGATGAAACATCACAATCAGCGCCGATGCCGAACTGTAGCCCAGCTCCAGCGCCACCTCCTGTACACTCTTGCCCTGTTCAAGCAGCGCCACGGCGTGCAAAAAGCGCAGGCGCTGCCGCCATTCGCTAAACGACATCCCCAGCAGCGCCTGGCAGCGGCGCGACAGCGTGCGTTCGGTGGTGTACACACGGCTGGCCCACTGCGCCAGCGTGGTGTCATCGGCCGGATTCAGCTCCAGCGCCTGTAACACCGGGGCCAGATATTTATCGCTGGTCGACGGCAGGTAGCTGGGGCCGATCTGCGCCTGCCGCAGCTGATCGAGCAGCACCTCCCCCAGACGGCGATCTTCTGCCGTTTCCGGCACCAGCAGTTCGCGCGCGGCGATATCGTCCATAATGGCGTGCACAATCGGACTGACTCTGAGCAGGCAGGCACGATCGGGCAGCTGATGGCAAAGCGAACCGGCGATGTTCAGCGTGCGGAAAAAGGCCTGGCGGTGGTTATAGCTGGCATGTATTTTCCCCGGAGGTATCCAGATGGGAATATTGGCCGGGGTTAACAGACGCTCGCCCTCCACCTGCATTTCCAGCACGTTGCATTTGACAAAGATCGCCTGGCCCCAGCTGTGGCTGTGGGGCAAATACTCCGTCTGGGCGTTGGTCTGCTCATAGCGGAAAAACAGCGTCATCTCGGCGGCATTCTCCGGCGGGGTGTACGTCAGTTGCTGAATCATCTTGTCCGGTCCCAGAGCAATAATGTCTGATTGTCGTTATTTGTTTTCAATGAGACAAGATTACACTTCCCCCCTCTGGACTGTGAAGACAACAACGCGAGAACCTGATGAATTTTATGTTTCCCCTGCTGGCCGTACTGATCTGGTCAATTAATGCCATCGTCAGCAAAATGTCGGCCAGTGCTATCGATCCTGCGGCGATCTCCTTTTATCGCTGGCTGATTGCCCTCGTCGTTCTGGCCCCCTTCGCGCTACCCGGCGTCTGGCGGCACCGGCAGCAGATCGCCCAGGTTTGGTGGAAACTGCTGATCCTCGGCCTGCTGGGCATGG
Organism: Erwinia sp. S43; assembly: GCF_016624745.1. NCBI lineage: Bacteria > Pseudomonadati > Pseudomonadota > Gammaproteobacteria > Enterobacterales > Erwiniaceae > Erwinia > Erwinia sp. S43. The sequence goes on from NZ_JACVTX010000025.1 coordinate 22,411, forward strand.
TGCTCTATCAAAGCCTGGCGTACTTCGCCGCGCACAGCGTCAGCGCGCTGTTTATGGGTATTCTTAACGCGCTGATCCCGCTGCTGACGGTGTTATTGAGCATCTTTATCCTGCGGCTGGCACCCACCGTGGGCATTCTGCTGGGCAGCGTGCTGTCATTCGGCGGGCTGGTATGGCTGGTCAGCCAGGGCAATCCGGCACAGCTGCTGACCCACGGCATGGGCAAAGGTGAGCTGATGATGTTCGCGGCGTCCACTTCCTATGCGCTGTACGGTGTGTTGACCAAATGCTGGGCAATCCCGCTACCGAACTGGCAGAGCCTGTGGATGCAGATCCTGTTTGGCGTCCTGCTGCTGACGCCAGGTTTCCTGATGGCACCGGATGTATCGCTGAATATGCACAATATTCCTCTGGTGCTGTTTGCAGCTATCCCGGCCTCGATCATTGCGCCATTCGTCTGGATTCAGGGCGTGATGCGCCTCGGGGCCAGTACTGCCAGCATCTTTATGAATCTGGCACCGATTTTTACCGCCGTTATCGCCGTGGGTTTCCTGCATGAAAGCCTGCATGCCTACCACTTTATTGGCGGCGGCGTGACCCTGCTTGGCGTAATCCTCGCCCAGCAGCTGAGAATGCCGCTCGCACGCAGCTATCAGGATAAAAAACAGGGATAATGCACCTTATTCCCGCCCGGCGGCCTTTCGATCGCCGGGGGGGATTGTTATCATATGGCATTATTTTCTCTGTTACGGCACGCCCCGGAACCCGACTGAAGGATTTTCGCCATGCAACCGTTAAGTGGCCCCGGAGCGCCATCTCCCGGCGATCGTCCGACGATCGCCCCTCTGTCCGATACGCCGCGCAGTACCTCCGGCGACCAGCCGCTCTCCCCTGCCCAGCGCACCACGCTGGAACGCCTGATCGTCAAGATCATGTCTCTGAGTTCGCTGAAATCCGTTGAGCTGTGGGCCGGGCTGCGTCATGAGGTGGGCGTGAAAAACGATGCCGGACTGCTGGCTCGCCATTTTCCGCTGGCCGAACAGTTCCTGAATACCCGTCTGGCACAGGTGCAGAACACCCATGCTACCCGGCAGCTTCAGCAGCAGCTGACCGAGCTGCTGCCCGCCGGGAATAATCGACAGGCGGTCAGCGATTTTATCCGCCAGCAGTTTGGCCAGACCGTGCTCAGTTCGCTGAACCCCGATCAGCTGCGCCAGGTGCTGACCATGCTGCAAAACGGGCAGATGACGATTCCGCAGCCGCAGCAGAATCGGGTGACCGATCGCTCGCTGCTTCCGGCCGAACATCAGGCGCTGAATTTGCAGATTGCCCGTCTGGCCGCCGCGACCGGTGAGTCGCCGGTGAAGCTGTGGGCAGCGCTGATGAAGGTGGTGAACCTGCACAGCGGCGATCCGATCCCTTCACGATTTTTCCCACTGCTGACCCAGTACCTTCAGGCCAGCCACACGCTGAGCCAGCACGGCAACCCGACGCTAAGCCAGCTGATCGCCGCACTGAAGCAGCCGCCGGATGCCGCCGAACTGCGCCTGTTGGACGATCGCTGCCAGCAGCGCTTTAACGCGCAGCCGTTGACGCTGTTGAGTACCGCCCAGGTGCAGGATCTGCTGAATGCGCTGTTTAAGCATCGCGCCGCGCAGCTGCGTGCCGGGGAAGATGTCACGCCGCAGCCGCTGTGGAGTACGCTGCCGCCCATGCTGCAACCGTTCAGCCGCCGCCCGGTGTTTACCGCCTTTTCGCTGCTGCTGCTGATCGTGCTGCTGCTCTGGGTACTGCTTTAAAGGCACCCAACGATCTTCAACAGCTGGTCTGAAACACGCATTTAGCTGCCGCTAATGGGCAGCTTCGCGTCAATCTTCGCCGCTAAGCAATTGCGGCTCGTCATCTTCGGTTCTGTCAGCGCAGTGAAACAATGGTCGTCACCGGCAGCGATTTACCCATCAGCGTTCTGTAATGCTATCGTTTGCTGGTGTTCAGCAGCCGCAGTCGGGTAGCGCTGCCGCTGCCGGCCAGCTGCCCGGCGCGTCACCGGTGGCCACCGGATGGCCGTCGCGCAGCCAGAAATCCAGTCCGCCAATCAACTCTTTGACCTGAAACCCCGCCGCCGCCAGCTTCCATGCGCCTTTAGTTGAACCGTTGCAGCCGATGCCATCGCAATAGGTTACGTACACCCTGCTGCGATCCAGCGCCGCCAGGGTTTCGGCGGTCATGGTGCGATGAGGGAAACTGACAGCCCCACAGATATGCCCGGCCTGATACTGTTCCGGTGAACGCGTATCGATTGCCACAATCTCTTCGATCCCCTGCGCTAAATCCTGCGCCAGATCCCAGGCATCCGCATACCAGGCCAGCTTTTGCCGCAGATGGGCTTCGCTCTGGTCGGCTGGCAGCGGCGGGAACTGTAAAACGGCGGATGACGTCATAATGAATATCCTCTTGCAGTAAGTGCTGCCATGATAGGGCCAGATTGGCCTTAACAGTAAGACCATTAATCAACAGAGGATAAGACCCATATGCCGCATAACGCCGTGCCGTTTCTGGCACTGCTGGGCCAGCAGCAGGCCACTACCGTGCGCGAGCGCGTCTGCGCGATGCTGCGTAAAGCCATCCGCAGCGGTGTACTCGGCCATGCTGCGCGTCTGCCCTCTTCCCGCCTGCTGGCGCAGGATCTGGCGATATCCCGCGTAACGGTTGAAGCCGCCTATGCCCAGCTGGAAAGCGAGGGCTATCTGAGCCGACAAACCGGGCGCGGTACTTTTGTAGCCAGCGATTTACCTGCTGCCCCCGTCAGGCCGGTGACGTCTCCACCGGTTCAGCTTTCCACACGCGGCGGCCTGATCGATCGCGGCGGCGGCTGTAACGACCCGCAGTTTCCGCAGGCCTTTGCAGCCGGGTCGCCCGATCTGCGCGCTTTTCCGCACCGTACCTGGCGGCGGATAATGCAGCAGCGGCAAAGGCTGGAGGGGGAAAAGCTGATGGGCTACGGCGATCCTCAGGGATTACCGCAGCTGCGAGAGGCGGTGGCGGACTACCTTGGGCAGTCGCGCGGCGTCCGATGCAGCGCCGGGCGAGTGATGATCCTTACCAGCTCACAGCAGGCATTGCAGATGATTGCGCTGCTGCTGTGCGACAGCGGCGATCCGGTGTGGCTGGAGCAGCCGGGCTATGCCGGGGCCTGGCATGCCTTTCGCAGCGCCGGGGCGCAAGTGAGTGGTATCAGCGTGGATGAACGCGGCGCGGTACCCGCTACGCAAGCTGCACCCAAGCTGGTATATCTGACGCCTTCCCATCAGTATCCCACCGGCGTCACCCTCAGCCTGCCTCGTCGGCTGGCGTGGCTGGAGTTTGCCCGCCGCAGCGGCTGCTGGCTGGTTGAAGACGACTACGACAGCGAATTTCATTACGACGGTAATCCGCAGCCTGCGCTACAGGGGCTGGAGGATAACGCGCGGGTGCTGTACCTCGGCACCTTCTCCAAGGTGCTGTTTCCCTCACTGCGGCTGGCGTATCTGGTGGTGCCCGATGCGCTGATCGCCCCGCTTTGCCGCCTGCGCAGCATGATGGACGGCCACAGCGCACAGCTGATGCAGGCGGTGACCGCCGATTTTATTCAGCACGGCCACTTTGCCGCCCACCTGCGGCTGATGCGCCAGCTGTACGGCAGCCGCCGCGACCTGCTCCGCCGGGAGCTGGCGGAAAAGTTGGGGGACAGGCTGACGCCGCTGGCCCATCAGGGAGGATTACAGCTCACCGTGCAATTAAACTACGGCGGCGAACGGCGGCTGACGGAGCAGGCCGCCGCGCAGGGGCTGCTGCTGCCGCGCCTGTCGCCGCTGTATCACCAGTCGGGCAGCGAGGCGCGCGAGGGATGGATACTGGGATACTCGGCGCTGCAGCCGAATGAAATCACCCAGGCGGTCGATAAGCTGGCTCGTCTCAGCTACTGACCGCGCTGCGGGCGAAGCTAAAGGTGACGATGATGCCCAGTGCCGCACAGGCGGCTCCGGCAAGAAATACCGAACCGTAGCCGAAGGTGGTAGCCAGAATACCGGTCAGCGGGCCGCTGGCACCGTAGGCGATATCCTGGAAGGCGGAAAATCCGCCCAGTGCCGTACCGCGCACCTGGGGTGCGACTCGCTTCAGCACCTCAACGCCCAGCGACGGGAATACCAGCGAACAGCCGCAGCCGGTCAAAGCCGCCCCGGCCAGCGCCACCCAGCCGTTCGGCGCAATGCCCAGCAGCAGCAGGCCCAGCGCCTCAACGCCCAGCGAGACCAGCGCAACCCGCGCGCCGCCCAGCCGGTCCGGCAGACCACCGAAGAAAATTCGCACCATCACAAACGCCACGCCAAACGCGGTGAGCGCAAATCCGGCATTGCCCCACAGACGGTCGGCAAAATAGAGCGAGGTAAACGTACCAATGACCGCAAAGCCGGTGCCCTGTAGCGCCAGCGCGCAGCCGGGTTGCATAATCTGCCCCACCACTTTCCACAAAGAGGGGCGTTCGCCACCCAGCACCGGCAGCGCTCTGATGCTGAAATTAATCAGCAGCGCCACCAGCGGCAACAGGATCGTCGCCGCACCCAGCGCCATAAAGCCCCACTGGCTGTGCAGCATCAGGCCCAGCGGTGCCCCAGCGGCCAGCGAGCCGTAAATTGCCATGCCGTTCCACGACATCACCTGACCGGAGCGTTTCGCCCCCACCAGTCCCATTCCCCAGGTCAGATTACCGGTCAGCAGCAGACTTTCACCGAAGCCGAGCAGCAGCCTGCCCGCCACCAGCAGCGCAAACTTTCCCGCCACCGGCAGCGGCAGAAAAGCCGCCAGCAGATAGGCCACGCCAACCAGCGCCAGCGCCAGAATCCCCTGCACGGTGGTGCGTTTAGCGCCGCGCTGGTCGGCCAGCCTGCCGGCATAGCCGCGCGTCAGCAGCGTGGCAAAAAACTGAATGCCGACCGCGATGCCCACCATCACGTTGCTGAGGCCCAGCTCCTGATGGACGTAAAGCGGGATCACCGGCAACGCCAGCCCGGCGGTCAGATAGGTAAGGAAAACGGCAAACGAAATCCGCGCCAGCTCGCGGGTAGCCTGCGCAGGGCGCGCTTCAACACTGACCGACATGCTTACTTCTCCTGAGGAAAACCCACGCTGCCCGCTGAAGGATGCGGCAAGGATATGGAATTTTTTTTTCAAAGATGAAAATATTGGCTGTTAGATTTCATTTCGTCAATAAATGAAAACGGAGATCGTGAGATGCCTCGCATTCACAAATTTTGAGGGGTTCGCCGCGCTTTGTATGAAAATAACGTAACTATTTCCAACTTTATTCTCGTCAGACAGAGCGTAGCCGGAAGACAAAATGGGATAATCCTCGCAATTCCGATAACAAAATCGCCTGAATTATGCTCTGAATGCCCATTTATGCCCGAAACAGCGGACTCACCCGGCCAAATGATGCCAATATGTTATTTAATTTAAATTAAATAACAATTTTTTAACTTAAATTTGGCGTAAAATTACTATCACACGAATTAAATTAACAATTATTTAACCAAATAAGTCACATAAATAAACATAAAAAGTTACCGATCACATAATCTCCTTCCGCTCAGATCCTCTGCAAATCGTTCTTGCTATCCTGGTGCCGTTGTTAAAACCCCGTTACCTGACAAAAACACGCCCTACAAAACAAAGGTACTGCTATGAAATTCAATCTCGCATTACTGAATGCATGTGTTGTTTCCGCCTGCATGCTGTTAACCACCCCGCTGATGGCCGCGGAAAAACACGATATTGCGCTGGTCGCCAAAGTGACCGGTATTCCCTGGTTCACCCGCATGGCCGTAGGCGTGGATGAAGCAGCGAAAAAACTCGACGTCAACGCCTATCAGGTGGGAGGCTCCACCGCCGATCCGGCGCAGCAGGTTAAAGTGATTGAAGACCTGATCGCTAAAAAAGTCGACGCGATTATCGTGGTACCCAACGACGCCAAGGTACTGGAGCCGGTGCTGAAAAAAGCCCGCGATCAGGGCATTGTCGTACTGACTCACGAGTCCCCGGACCAGCAGATCGGCCAGTGGGATGTGGAAACCATCGACAGCGTGAAGTACGCCGAGAAGAACATGGATGAACTGGCCAGCGCGATGGGCGGCCAGGGCGGCTATGCCATTTACGTTGGTTCGCTGACCGTGCCTCTGCACAATGCCTGGGCGGATGCGGCGATTAAATACCAGAAAGAAAAATATCCTAACATGCACGAAGTCACCTCCCGCCTGCCGGTGGCGGAAAGCATTGATAAATCCTACGCCACCACGCTTGACCTGATGCGCACGTACCCGGACCTGAAAGGCATTATCGGCTTTGGTTCACTCGGCCCAATCGGTGCCGGTCAGGCCGTGAAGAGCAAACGTGCGAAAAACAAAATTGCCGTGGTCGGCATTGCGATGCCGGCTCAGGCAGCGCCATACCTGGCCTCCGGCGATATCAAAAAAGCGCTGCTGTGGGACCCGAAAGATGCCGGATTCGCGCTGGTCAGCCTGGCAGATCAGCTGCTGGACGGCAAACAGGTCACGCCTGACCTGACCATCGACGGCATCGGCAAGGCGGATGTGGACATGGAACATCACGTCATCCGCTTCAACCGCATTCTGGAAGTCACCAAAGACAACGCAGCATCCCTCGGCTTTTGATTGATTCGGGCCAGCGCTTGCTGGCCCCTCCCCAACACCAGGGCACTAACTTATGGCCACGCAAAATACCTTTATTTCGCTGGAAAATATCAGCAAATCGTTCCCGGGCGTACGCGCGCTGGATAACGTCTCGCTGACGCTGAATCGTGGTGAAGTCCACTGCCTGGCCGGGCAAAACGGCTGCGGTAAAAGCACGCTGATCAAAGTGATATCCGGCGTTTATCAGCCCGATAAAGGCTCGCATATCAGTGTTGACGGCAAGCGTTTCCCGCGCCTGACTCCGGCGCTCTCCTCATTCTACGGCGTGCAGGTGATTTATCAGGATCTGTCGCTGTTCCCGAACCTGACAGTGATGGAAAACATCGCCATCCACCGCATGCTGCCGGGCGGCGATCTGCTGGTCAATCGCCGCGCGATGCGCCAGCTGGCGGTGGACACCATGAACCGCATCGGGGTTAACCTCGATCCGTCTCGCAAAGTGGAAAAGCTGTCGATCGCCGATCGCCAGCTGGTCGCCATCTGCCGGGCGCTGGCCGCCAAAGCCAGCCTGGTGATTATGGATGAGCCCACCGCCTCCCTGACTCGTCATGAAGTTAACGGCCTGCTGCGGGTAGTCAACGAGCTGAAGGCCGCCGGGATCTGCGTGGTATTCGTCAGCCACAAGCTGGATGAGGTGATGGAAGTCTCCGACCGCATCAGCGTGATCCGCGACGGTAAGCTGGTCGGCACCTGGCAGGCCAGCGAGCTGGACAGCGATGAACTGGCGTTTCTGATGACCGGCCAGCGCTTCAGCTTTAGCCACCTGCCGCAGCGCGCCGACGGCGACGAAACGCCGCTGCTGGAGGTGCGCAACCTCAGCCGCCGCAACGAGTATCAGAATATCAATTTACAGCTGCGGCGCGGGGAGATCGTCTCTATCGTCGGCCTGCTGGGGGCCGGACGCACCGAACTGTGCCTGTCGCTGTTTGGCATCAGCAAACCGGACAGCGGTGAGCTGATCGTTGACGGCCAGCCGGTGACGCTGCGCCACAACCGCGACGCCATCCGCCACGGTATCGCCTACGTTTCGGAAGATCGCCAGAGCGAAGGGCTGATTATGCCGCAGTCGATTTTCGACAACCTGCTGGTGTCGATCTTCGATCGTCTGCGCGGCGGGCTGGGCCTGATGGATCGCCAGAAAGCGCGGCAGCAGGCGGCCGATCTGATCCGCGAACTGAATATCAAAGTCTCCGACAGCCAGCTGCCTGTGCAGACGCTCTCCGGGGGTAACGCCCAGCGCGTGGCGATCGGTAAATGGGTGGCGACGCAGCCGAAAGTGCTGATCCTCGACTCGCCGACCGTTGGTGTCGATATCGCTAATAAAGAAGGGATCTATCGCATTGCACGCCAGCTGGCCGAATCGGGCATGGCGGTGCTGATGATCTGCGATGAGATCCCGGAAGCTTACTACAACAGCCATCGGATACTGGTGATGCGCAAAGGCGAGCTGGTTGCCAGCTTCGCACCACACCAGTGCCGCGAAGAAGAGATCGCCGGGGTGGTCAATGAATAATAAATTACGCCAGCTTATCGGCTATCACGAGTTCTGGCTGGGCATGCTGATCCTGCTGCTGGCGGTGGGCCTCAGCCTGCGCACCAGCGAATTCTTAACCCTCGGTAACCTGACCGACGTGGCCACCAGCTATGCCATTCTCGGCATTCTGGCCTGCGGTCTGTTTGTGGTGCTGATTGCCGGTGGGATCGATATCTCCTTCCCGGCGATGACCGCCATCGCGCAGTACGTGACGGCCAGCACCATGCTGGCGCACGGCGGCAATCTGATCAGCGTGTTTGCCGTGGCAATGGCCGTCGGCCTGCTGCTGGGCATGGTGAACGGGCTGCTGGTTTATCTGCTGCGGGTTCCGGCGATTATTATCACCATCGCCACGCTGAATCTGTTCTATGGCCTGCTGGTGTGGTTCACCGGTGGGACCTGGCTGTACGGCTTCCCGGACTGGTTTATGAACGGCATCAACTGGTTCTCCTTCACCGCCGCCGACGGCTATGAATACGGCCTGACGCTGCCGCTGCTCTGCCTGCTGGGCACCTTTATTGTGACCGGATTCCTGATGAACTACACCCGCCTGGGTCGGCAGATCTTCGCCATGGGCGGTAACCGCGAATCGGCGGCACGCCTCGGGATTAATCTGCGCGGCCTGCACTTACGGGTGTATGGCTATATGGGCCTGCTGGCGGGCGTGGCGGCGGTCGTTCAGGCCCAGACTACCCAGTCGGTGGCACCTAACTCACTGGTCGGCTATGAGCTGACGGTACTGGCGGCGGTGGTGCTCGGTGGCACCAGCATGAGCGGCGGGCGCGGCTCGCTGACCGGGACGCTGCTTGGCGTGCTGCTGCTGGCCTTCCTGCAAAACGGACTGACGCTGCTGGCCGTCTCCTCCTACTGGCACATGGTCTTCAGCGGCGCGATTATTCTGTTCAGCGTCAGTGCGACGGCGTGGAATGAGAAACGCAAACAGGTTAAGGGGAATTAAGATGCAAAGTCTGCTGAAGGTTTTGCCAGGCGACCGGATTATTCGCCTGCAGCTGTTGATGATCGCCATCGTGCTGGTGCTGTTTTCCCTGACGCTGGGTTCACGCTTTTTTAGTTTAGGTAACTTCCAGTCTATCGCCGGGCAGTTGCCGGTGCTGGGACTGCTGGCGCTGGGAATGGGCGTCACGATGCTGACGGGCGGTATCAACCTGTCGATTATCGCCAGTGCCAACGCCTGTTCGCTGGTGATGGCGGCGATTATCGTTGCCCATCCCGATCAGCCGGCCTGGCTGGCGATTGCCCTGCTGGCCGGGCTGCTGCTGGCGGTGGCTATCGGCGTACTGAACGGCGTGCTGATTGCGGTTATTGGCGTCTCACCAATTCTGGCCACGCTCGGCACCATGACGCTGATTGCCGGACTGAATATTCTGCTGACCAACGGTGCGGTGATTTCCGGCTTCCCGCCGGTGATCCAGGCGATTGGCAACAGTTCGCTGGCGGGCATTCCGCTGTCGCTGCTGCTGTTCCTGGCCGTGGCCGCCCTGCTGTGGCTGCTGCTGGAGCGCACCACGCTGGGCCGCAGCATCCTGCTGCTCGGGTCGAATTTACAGGCCACACGCTTTAGCGGCGTGAATACCACCCGCGTGCTGATTACCGTTTACGTTCTGTCAGCCCTGATGAGCTGGGGCGCGGCGCTGCTGATGATGTCGATGTTTAACTCGGCAAAGGCGGGCTACGGCGAGTCCTGGCTGCTGGTAACCATTCTGGCCTCGGTGCTGGGAGGTATTAACCCGGACGGCGGATTTGGCCGGGTGATCGGGCTGGTGCTGGCGCTGATTGTCTTACAAATGCTGGAAAGCGGACTGAACCTGCTGGGGGTCAGTAGCTACCTGACCATGGCGCTCTGGGGCGGCGTACTTATCCTGTTTATTGCGCTACAGAATCGCAAAAACTGATTATCGAGGGAAAAAATGAGCAGCTATTACATTGGTGTGGATGTAGGGACCGGTAGCGCACGCGCGGGCATTTTCGATATTACCGGCCGAATGATGGGCCAGGCCAGCCGCGAAATCGCGCTGTATCGCCCGCAGGCGGACTTCGTTGAACAGTCCTCGGATAATATCTGGCAGGCCGTGTGTCAGTCGGTGCGCGATGCGCTTAACCAGTGCAATATCAACCCGGTACAGATCAAGGGGCTGGGATTTGATGCCACCTGTTCGCTGGTGGTGCTGGATAAAGAGGGGCAGCCGCTGACGGTCAGCCCGTCCGGCCGCAATGAGCAGAACGTGGTGGTGTGGATGGATCACCGCGCCATCGTGCAGGCCGAGCGCATCAACGCCATGCAGCATGAAGTGCTGGACTACGTGGGCGGGGTGATCTCCCCGGAGATGCAAACGCCGAAGCTGATGTGGCTGAAACAGCATATGCCGGGCAGCTGGAATAATATCGGCCACCTGTTCGACCTGCCCGACTTTCTGACCTGGCGCGCCACCGGCGATACTACCCGCTCGCTCTGTTCGCTGGTCTGTAAGTGGACCTATCTGGCGCACAAAGAGGGCTGGGATGCCAGCTACTTCCGCGAAATTGGCCTGGAAGACCTGCTTGAACATGATATGGCGAAGATCGGCAGCGAAGTGAAAAGCATGGGCGAACCGCTGGGCCGCGGTCTGACCCAGCGCGCCGCGCTGGAGCTGGGGCTGCTGCCGGGCACGGCGGTCAGCGCCTCGATCATCGATGCCCACGCCGGGAGCCTGGGCACGCTGGGTGCCTCCGGCCCTTCCGGCGAGCTGGCTGACTTTGACCGCCGCATCGCGCTGATTGGCGGCACCTCAACCGGGCATATGGCCATCTCCCGCGAGCCGCGTTTTATCAAGGGCGTCTGGGGGCCGTACTTCTCGGCGGTGCTGCCGGACTTCTGGCTGAATGAAGGCGGCCAGTCGGCTACCGGCGCGCTGATTGACCATATTATCCAGTCGCACCCGTGCTACACCACGCTGCGTGAACAGGGCAAAAGCCAGGGGAAAACCATCTACGAGGTGCTGAACGAGCTGCTGCGTAAGATGGCTGGAGAGGTTGACCAGATCGCTTTCCTCACCCGCGATATCCATATGCTGCCCTACTTCCACGGCAATCGTTCCCCGCGCGCTAACCCGCATCTGACCGGCATGCTGACCGGGCTGAAGCTCTCCCGCACGCCGGAAGATATGGCGCTGCAATATCTGGCCACGATTCAGGCAATCGCGCTGGGCACCCGCCATATCGTCGAAACGATGAACCAGAGCGGCTACAGCATCGATACGATTATGGCGAGCGGCGGCGGCACCAAGAACCCGATCTTCGTGCAGGAGCACGCTAACGCCACCGGCTGCACCATGCTGCTGGCCGAAGAGAGCGAGGCGATGCTGCTGGGCGGCGCGATCATGGGCACCGTAGCCGCGGGCGTGTACGACACGCTGCCGGAAGCGATGAACGCCATGAGCCGCATCGGCAAGACCGTGACGCCGCAGACCAACGAAATCAAACGCTACTACGATCGCAAGTATCAGGTGTTCCGCGAGATGTATCACGACCAGATGAAGTATCGCCAGATGATGCAGGAGGGCTCATGAGTTCCCTGCCCGACTGGCAGCAGGCGACGGCGGCCTGGCAAACCTACCGCCAGGCGCTGACCGCGCTGGAAAGCGAGCTCGATCGCCAGCAGTGGCAGGCGGTGCTCGACGCGCTGGCGAGCTGCCGTGGAAAAATTGCGGTCACCGGCATCGGCACCTCCGGCATTGCCGCGCGCAAAATCGCCCATATGCTGGCCTGCATTGAGCATCCGGCGATCTGGCTGAGCGCGGCCGATGCCGCCCACGGCGATATCGGCTTTCTGCGCGAAGGCGACGTGTTGATTATGCTGTCGCGCGGCGGCAACTCGGACGAACTGACGCGGCTGCTGCCGACGGTGAAAGCGAAAGGCACCACGCTTATTGCCGTCACTGAAAATGCCGCGTCGGCCATTGCTCAGCAGGCCGACCTGCTGCTGCTGATACCGAAAAGTCAGGAGGTCGACCCGTTACAGATGCTGGCAACCACCTCAATTATCAGCGTACTGGCGGTTTTCGACGCGATGGTGGCCGCACTGATGAGCCGCAGCGGCTACAGTAAAGAGACGCTGCTGGCCGTGCATCCCGGCGGTAACGTCGGTAAGGTGCTACGCGAAGCACAGGAGTAATCGTTAAAAATGCTACACAGGTCAACCAATGAAAGATAATTGGTTGACTTCGCTTCCCGCCTGACCGATTTTATCTGCCAGCAGATGATCTTGCGTCCGCCAGCTTCGCGGCGGATGCGTCATCACACCGTTCACAGCAGATAAAAGAGGAATTCAACATGAAACAGACCTGGCGCTGGTATGGCCCTGACGATCCGGTAACCCTGGCCGATGTGCGCCAGGCGGGCGCTACCGGCGTAGTCACTGCCTTGCACCATATCCCCAACGGCCAGATCTGGTCGGTGGAGGAAATCCTCAAGCGTAAAGCCATTATCGAAGCCGCAGGGCTCGTCTGGTCGGTGGTGGAAAGCGTGCCGATCCATGAAGAGATCAAAACCCACAGCGGTCAGGTCGATCTCTGGTGCCGCAACTACCAGCAAACCCTGCGCAACCTGGCGCAGTGCGGTATCCGCGTGGTGTGCTACAACTTTATGCCGGTGCTGGACTGGACGCGAACCGATCTGGAATACCTGCTGCCGGACGGCGCGAAGGCGCTGCGCTTCGACCAGATTGAATTTGCGGTGTTCGAGCTGCATCTGCTGAAACGCGCAGGCGCGGAAGCGGACTACACGCCGGAAGAGATTCGTGAAGCCGCAGAACGCTTTGCCAGCATGAGCGACGCGCATAAAGAGCGGCTGGTACGTAACATTATTGCCGGTCTGCCGGGTGCCGAAGAGGGCTATACGCTGGAAGCCTTCGGCCAGGTACTGGCAACCTATGACGGGATTGATAAAGCCAAACTGCGCGAAAACTTCGCTTACTTCCTGCGGGCAATCATTCCGGTGGCGGAAGAAGTGGGTATCCGCATGGCGGTTCACCCGGACGATCCGCCGCGCCCCATTCTCGGCCTGCCGCGCATTGTCTCCACCCGTGATGACATGCAGTGGATGGTGGAAACGGTCAGCAGCCCGGCTAACGGCTTTACCTTCTGCACCGGTTCCTACGGCGTGCTTGCCGAGAACGATCTGGTGGCGATGTTCAAAGAGTTTGCGCCGCGCGTCTGGTTCGCCCACCTGCGCTCCACCCGCCGCGAAGAAAATCCGCGCACCTTCCATGAGGCCGCGCATCTGTACGGCGACGTGGACATGTATGCGGTGATCAAGGCGATTGCCGAAGAGGAGCAGCGCCGCCGGGATGAAGGCAGCGACGATCTTATCCCGATGCGCCCCGATCACGGCCACCAGATGCTGGACGACCTGCATAAAAAAACCAACCCCGGCTATTCAGCCATTGGCCGTCTGAAAGGACTGGCCGAAATGCGCGGCGTTGAATTAGCGATTCACCGCGCCTTCTTCACTCAGTAAACCGTTGCGGCAGGGGGTCTTCCCTGCCGATATCACACTTTCCGGCCTTATCGTCTTACCCGCAGACCCTGCCGCCGCGCAGGCGTAGCGGATAACAGGAGTTTGCTATGGAACAGAACCTCGTTAGCGGGGCGGTTAACGCTGCACGCCCGAGCTGGGATGCTTCACGCCTTGTGCCGCGCATCGTCCACCTTGGCTGCGGCGCGTTTCACCGGGCGCATCAGGCGCTTTATACCCATCGGCTGCTGAGCAGCAGCGACAGCGACTGGGGCATCTGCGAAGTCAGCCTGATGTCGGGCCGCGGCGCGCAGCTGATTGGCGATCTGAACGCGCAAAACCGGCTGTACACCGTTGCCGAACGCGGTGCCGGTGGCACCGAACTGCATATTGTCGGCGCAGTGGCAGAAGCCCTGCATCCGCAGTCCGACGGCTGCCAGGCAATCCTGGAGGCGCTGGCCCGGCCGGAAACGGCGGTCGTCTCGCTGACCATTACTGAAAAAGGCTACTGTACCGGTGCCGCCAGCGGTCAGCTGGATCTGAATAATCCGCTGATTCAGCACGATCTTGCCGATCCGCAGCAGCCGCAGTCGGCAATTGGCTATCTGGTCGAAGCGCTGGCTATTCGCCGCCGTCGGGGGCTGCCGGGCTTTACCGTGCTCTCGTGCGATAACGTGCGTGAGAACGGCCATGTAGCCAAAGCGGCGGTCACTGGCCTGGCGCAGGCGCGAGATGCCGAACTGGCCGCCTGGATCGCGCAACACGTCACCTTCCCCTGCACCATGGTCGACCGCATTGTCCCCGCCGCGACCGCTGAAACCCTGGATGAGATTGCGCAGCAGCTCGGCGTTTACGACCCCTGCGCCATCGCCTGCGAGCCTTTCCACCAGTGGGTTATTGAAGACAACTTCGTCAACGGCCGCCCGGAGTGGGATCGCGTCGGTGCGCAGTTCGTCAGCGATGTCGTGCCTTTTGAGCTGATGAAGCTGCGGATGCTCAACGGCAGCCACACCTTCCTGGCCTGTCTGGGATATCTGGCGGGCTACCGCACCATTGCGGAAACGGTCAGCGACCCGGCGTTTCGCCGTGCGGCCCGTTCGCTGATGCAGGATGAGCAGGCACCGACGTTGACCATGCCGCCGGACACCGACCTGTCCGGCTACGCCGCACGGCTGATTGAGCGCTTCAGCAACCCGGCGCTGAAGCATCAGACCGCACAGATCGCCAGCGACAGCAGCCAGAAGCTGCCGCAGCGGCTGCTCGATCCCATTCGTCAGCATCTGCGCGAGGGCAGCGACTGGCGCTACCTGGCCCTGGGCGTGGCCGGGTGGATGCGCTACGTCGGTGGCGTTGACGATCGCGGCGAGCGCTATACGGTGGTTGACCCGCTGGCCGCCACCTTCGCAGCCATCCACCAGCAGCCGCAAACCCCGGCAGAGCGGGTTCGTGCCCTGCTGGACATCGGCGATATCTTCGGCAGCGACTTACCGGCGCATCCGCACTTTGTTGATGCGATTACCGTGGCCTACTGCCAGCTACTCAATGACGGAGCCGCCGCTGCGGTTGCCGCACGCTAACCTCCGGGAGGAACTGATGAGCAGATTTATGAGTGAGGATTTTCTACTGCATAACGGCACCGGACGCGAGCTGTACCATCGCTATGCGGCAGCCATGCCGATTTTTGATTACCACTGCCACCTCAACCCGCAGGAAATTGCCGAGGATCGGCGTTTTGAGAATCTCAGCCAGATCTGGCTGGCGGGCGATCACTACAAATGGCGGGCGCTGCGTGCCGCCGGAGTCGATGAATCGCTGATTACCGGCAGCGAAAGCAGTGATTACGAAAAATATCTCGCCTGGGCGAATACCGTGCCGCGCACGCTGGGCAACCCGCTCTATCACTGGACGCATCTGGAGCTGCGCCGCCCGTTTGGCATCCGGGATATGCTGTTCGGGCCAGATACCGCGCAGGCCATCTGGCAGCAGTGTAACCAGCAGCTGGCCACGCCGGAATTTTCCGCGCGCGGGATTATGCGCCAGATGAACGTGCAGATGGTCGGCACCACCGACGATCCCATCGACTCGCTGGTTTACCATCGCCAGATAGCGGAAGACCCGGGGTTTTCCGTTGAGGTTACCCCGAGCTGGCGACCGGACAAAGTCTTTAAAATCGAGCTTGCGGGCTTCGTCGACTATCTGCACCATCTGGCCGCAGCAGCGGACGTCAGCATCACCCGCTTTGAGCATCTGCGCACCGCGCTGAGCCGACGGCTGGATCACTTTGCCCGCCACGGCTGTCGTGCGGCCGATCACGGCATTGAAACGCTGCGCTATGCGCCGGTGCCGGACGACGCGCAGCTGGACCACATCCTCAGCAAGCGCCTTTCCGGTGGCGAACTGAGCGAACTGGAAACGGCGCAGTTCAGCACCGCCGTGCTGGTGTGGCTGGGGCGGCAGTATGCGGCGCGCGGCTGGGTAATGCAGCTGCATATTGGTGCTATCCGCAACACCAATACGCGGATGTTCCGGCAGCTCGGTGCCGACAGCGGCTTTGATTCCATCGGCGACGGAGCTATCGCCTGGCCGCTCTGCCGCCTGCTGGACAGCATGGACGTTAGCAACGAGCTGCCGAAAACCATTCTCTACTGCCTTAACCCGCGCGATAACGCGGTGCTGGCGACGATGATCGGCAATTTCCAGGGAGCGGGGATCGCCGGGAAGGTGCAGTTTGGTTCAGGCTGGTGGTATAACGACCAGAAAGACGGCATGACCGCGCAGCTGACCCAGCTGGCACAGATGGGCTTCCTCAGCCACTTTGTCGGCATGCTCACCGATTCGCGCAGCTTCCTCTCCTACACCCGCCACGAGTACTTCCGCCGTCTGCTGTGCAATATGATCGGCCAGTGGGTAGAGGACGGCGAGCTGCCGGACGATGAGACAATGCTCAGCGGACTGGTTGAGGACATCTGCTTTAAAAACGCGCGGCGCTATTTCGCCATAGCGTGATCTTCCCCACGGCAGACGCAGAAACTGGCTGACCCATTATGCTATAGTGGCCGACATCAATCGGTGACTGCGGATGCCTGTACAGAAGATGAAAGCGGATAGCACGATAAAACAGACCGGCCAGCAGCGCCCCTATCAGGAAGTGGGGACCCTGCTGCGTAACATGATTGCCCAGCAGCAGTATGCGGTGGGCGACAGGCTGCCCCCCGAGCGTGAAATCGCCGAACGGCTGAACGTCAGCCGGACGGTGGTGCGTGAAGCGCTGATCATGCTGGAGATCGAAGGCCTTGTCGACGTGCGGCGCGGCGCGGGGATCTTCGTTACCGATATGCCTGCTGAGCCATCCGACGCGGCTCCGGCGGCGGTCACCTCCGACAGCGCCGCCGGTCCGTTCGAGCTGCTGCAGGCGCGCCAGCTGCTGGAGAGCAATATTGCCGAGTTTGCCGCCCAGCAGGTTACCCGCGATGACATCATTAAAATGCGGCGGGCATTGCAGATCGAAGAGCAGGAGCTGGTCAGCGACGACCACGAAAGCGGCGATATGCAGTTTCATCTGGCGATTGCCGAAGCCACCCACAACAGCATGCTGGTTGACCTGTTTCGCCAGTCCTGGCAGTGGCGTGAAAATAATCCGATGTGGACCCAGTTGCACAGCCATCTGAAAGATACCCACTACCGTCAACAGTGGCTGACCGACCATCAGCAAATCCTCGCGGCGCTGATTAAGAAGGATGCCAAAGCCGCCAAGCAGGCCATGTGGCAGCACCTGGAAAACGTCAAAAACCGACTGCTGGAGTTCTCCGACGTTG
Organism: Erwinia sp. S43; assembly: GCF_016624745.1. Classification (NCBI taxonomy): domain Bacteria; kingdom Pseudomonadati; phylum Pseudomonadota; class Gammaproteobacteria; order Enterobacterales; family Erwiniaceae; genus Erwinia; species Erwinia sp. S43. The sequence goes on from NZ_JACVTX010000025.1 coordinate 40,017, forward strand.
ATGACATCAATTTTGACGGCTACCTGTTTACCTCATGGCCGTTAAATCACCTTAATTCCTGACGTTGAGCGAGCAGCATGGATTCTGAAAACACTCCGCCTTCCCCAACCCGGCTGCGCGTGCTGGCTGCGGCCCGCGCCTGTTTTTCCCGCGATGGCTTCCACGGCGCGTCGATGAAAAACATCTGCAAAGCCAGCGAAATCAGCCCCGGCACGCTCTATCACCACTTCCCGAGTAAAGAGGCGCTGGTGGAGGCAATCATCGAGGAAGACCAGCTGCGCGCTTTCTCACGCTTTGCGCAGGATAAACCCGATAGCGACCTGGTGGAGACGATCGTCAACAACCTGCTGGCGGTGCGCGAAGAAGATCGCGCGCAGCGCGCGCTGGTGGTAGAGATTATGGCCGAAGGCATGCGTAACCCGCTGGTGGCGGAGATGCTGGACCGCAAACACCAGGCGATTATGGCGATGATTGAGTCTCGCCTTCGGCAGGCGCAGCAGCAGGGCGCGGTGGCTGCCGATCTCGATCTGCCCGCCACGTCCAGCCTGCTGCTTTCACTGACCTACGGTATTCTGGCCGATACCGCCACCGGTTCCGCGCTGAGCGAAACGCAGCGCCGCCGGGCGCTGTCGGCAATGATAAACGGCGTGCTGCGCCCGGTTGGCTAAACGGCGCGGCCAGCCAGCACTCAGCACTCAGCACTCAGCACTCAGCACTCAGCACTCCATTTTTTTAAATAATAACCGTGAAAACAGCAACATGAGACTAATGTCATCGTGCTATTTCTCACACCCCTCATTCGAACGAACGTTCGATTGATCACTTGGCGCTGAAAGTCAATGACCCTCAATCGACGAACGTGAACTCCCTCTCCTTTCCATCTGTTGGCGCGCGGCTTTTATGATCCATCCACCATCGATCGCTTCTGCCGATAACGCTCCTGAGACGTGCATGGTATTTGTTTAAGCCGTTAGCAATTTGGTTGACCATTTTAAAACTGGTTAACCTTTACGTTTTTTAAACCTGTAATGGAGAGAGATCGATGTTAAAACCCATTGAAACCCGTAGTCGCGAAATCAAAACGCTGGATGGCCTGTGGGACTTTGCCGTTGACCGCGACAACCAGGGAATGACCCAGCAGTGGTGGCTTCAACCGCTGAATGACAGCCGTAGCATTGCGGTTCCCGGCAGCTTTAACGAGCAGTTCGCCGATGCGGAAATCCGCAATCACGTCGGCAACGTCTGGTATCAGCGCACGGTGATCGTCCCGGCCGGCTGGCAGGATCGCCGCATCGTACTGCGCTTTGACGCGGTCACCCATTACGGCAAGGTGTGGGTGAACGATCGCGAAGTGATGGAACATCAGGGCGGCTATACCCCGTTTGAATGCGTGATTTCCCCGCAGGCCAAACCCGGCGAGAGCATCCGCATCACCGTCTGCGTCAACAACGAACTGAGCTGGCACACCATCCCGCCGGGCACCACCGTGCAGGACGATGCCGGTAAACGCGAGCAGCTCTACTTCCACGATTTCTTTAACTACGCCGGTATCCATCGCAGCGTGATGCTTTACACCACCCCGGAAACCCACGTCCGCGATATCCACGTGGTCACCGATCTCGCCGACAACCACCAGCAGGCCACCGTCCGCTACAGCGTGGCGGCAGAAGGCAAGGTGCGCGTGGTACTGAAGGACAGCCAGCAGCAGATCGTCGCCGAAAGCGAGGGAGCCAGCGGTGAACTGCAGGTGAATGCGCCGCATCTGTGGCAGCCGGGCAATGCCTATCTCTATACCCTGTGGGCCACGGTCAGTGACGGCAGCAGCCACGACGAGTATCCGCTGCGCGTCGGTATTCGTACGGTAAAAGTGGTGGGCGAACAGTTCCTGATCAACGATCGGCCTTTCTACTTCACTGGCTTTGGCCGACATGAAGACGCCGATATTCGCGGTAAAGGATTCGATCACGCGCTGATGGTTCACGACCACGCGCTGATGAACTGGATCGGGGCCAACTCCTACCGGACATCGCACTATCCGTACGCCGAAGAGATGCTCGACTGGGCGGACGAACACGGCATTGTGGTGATTAACGAAACCCCTGCGGTGGGGCTGAATCTGGCGCTGGGCATCACCTTTGACGGCGCGGCCAAACCGGCGCAGCTGTTCTCCGACGAAGCGGTCAACGATGAAACCCAGCGGGCGCACCTGCGGGCGATTGAAGAGCTGATTGCCCGCGATAAAAATCACCCGTCGGTGGTAATGTGGAGCATCGCCAACGAGCCGGATGCCAACCAGCAGGGTGCCCGGGACTACTTTGCTCCACTGGCTGCCGCCACGCGCGAACTGGACCCTACCCGCCCTATCACCTGCGTTAACGTGATGTTCTGCACCGCCGAGAGCGACACCATCACCGATCTGTTTGATGTGGTATGCCTGAACCGTTACTTCGGCTGGTACACCCAGTCGGCGAATCTGGCGAAGGCGGAACGCGCGCTGGAAGCCGAGCTGCGCGCCTGGCAGGAGAAGCTGCACCGACCGATTATCATCACCGAATACGGTGCCGATACGCTGGCGGGGCTGCACTCGTCCTATCAGGAGATGTGGAGCGAAGAGTTCCAGAACGCCTTCCTCGATATGTATCATCGGGTCTTCGATCGCGTCAGTGCGGTAGTGGGTGAACACGTGTGGAACTTTGCCGACTTTGCCACCTCGCAGAACATCATTCGCGTCGGCGGTAACAAAAAAGGCATCTTCACGCGTGACAGAAAGCCGAAATCTTCCGCATTTATTCTGCGCGATCGCTGGACCTCGCGTACCCCGTTCACCAAACCCGGCGATGCGGAGTAATCCCCGATGAAAAATAGCCTCACATGGAAAAATATTGTGGGCTATGGCCTGGGCGACGTTGCTAACAACTTCGCCTTTGCTATGGGCGCGATGTTTTTACTGAACTATTACACCGATACCGCCGGTATTCATGCGGCCGTCGCCGGAACCATGCTGCTGGTGGTGCGTATTTTCGATGCCGTCGCCGATGTGGTGGTGGGCAGAGTGGTGGACAGCACCCGCAGCCGCTGGGGAAAATTCCGGCCGTTTATTCTTTTTGGCGCAGTGCCGCTGATGATCTTCAGCATCCTGGTGTTTTCCGTGCCGTCATTTTTAAGCGACGGACAGAAAATCTTCTATATCTATCTGACCTATATGGGACTTGGGGTTTGCTATTCGCTGGTTAATATTCCCTACGGATCGCTTTCCACCGCCATGACCCAGAACCCGGAGGAGCGCGCCAGGCTGGGGGCCGCCCGCACGATTATGGCCTCGTTTACCTATACGCTGCTGGCCTTCGTCATCTCCCCGGCTATCGGCGGCGGACACGGTGAGTCGCAGTCCACCTACACGCTGTATACGGCGATTCTGGCGGTGGTCGGCGTGGGTCTCTACTGGATGTGCTTTGCCAGCACGCGGGAAAATATCACCCGCACGGTCGAGCAGCCGTCGCTGCGCATCAGCCTGCGCACGCTGAAGAGCAATCGCCCGCTGATTATTCTGTGCCTGGTGGCGATAGCCACTCTGACCGGCACCTTTTCACTCAGCGCCGCCGGGCTGTACTACGTGCGCTATATCCTCAACGATATGAGCTACTTCAGCGTGCTGATTTTTATTCAAACCTTCCTCGGCGCGGTACTGGCCGCCCCGCTGGTGCCACGGCTGGTCAGGCGCATCGGCAAAAAATCGACCTTCCTGCTCGGCTCGGGGATTGCCGCCTGCAGCTACCTCACGCTGTTCTTTTTCCTCTCTGCATCGCCATACGTCGCTTTTGCCCTGTTTGCCTGCGCGTCTTTTGGTGCCAGCCTGTGCATGACGGTGATGTGGGCGCTGGAGGCGGATACCGTGGAATACGGCGAATATCGCACCGGGGTGCGCATTGAAGGCTTAACCTACTCGCTGTTTTCCTTCACCCGCAAATGTGGCCAGGCGCTGGGCGGCTCCCTGCCCGCGTTTATTCTTGTGTCGTTCGGCTATGTTTCTAACCAGCCGCAAACGGCTGAAGCGGTGATGGGAATTAAACTGTCGGTGGCGGTTATCCCCGCGCTCTTTATGCTGCTGGCTTTTATCGGGATGGTTTTTTATCCGCTGACTGAAAAACGCTATCAGCAGATATTAATTGAGATTGAACAGCGCAAGAAAAATAGCCAGGAATTCTTAGAGACACTGGAAGAAAACCAGGTCTACCGCCGCAGAACAGAATAATAACCCATTCGGGGTGAATAATGATGACACTGATAGCGAGAAATACGCTGATCGGCGGCTGCGTGCTGCTCTGCAGCTGGCCGCTGTATGCATCCTCATTTAATCAGCAGGATGATGATGAGGTAAGACTACGTTTGAGAAACGAACTGCGCCGGGCAGACAAACCCAGTGCAGGCAGCGGGCGGGATATTTACGCCTGGGTGCAGGGAGCGGCATTGGAATATAACAGCCGTTATTTTCAGGATCGGGTGGGCGTGGATATCGGCGATTTCTACGTATATAAGCTGGGCGCACGAAATAACTGGAGTTCACGCTGGTATCTTAACGGAACGGACAGTTTTAATCGCTATACCGCCGCGTTAAAATTTAAAGTTTCCGAGCAGCTGTATATTAAAGCGGGACGGATGGTCACCGACAGTGTCTATACCGGTGGCAAGGATCTGTTAATTATTAATTCGTCGTCGCAGAGAACGGTGCCGACATTATCCGATGCGGTATTAATGCAATATCGGGTCGATGATGAGCTGGATATTTATGCCATGTATCGCCACGGGATTTATACCTATCCCGACGTGGCGGAAGGGGTACACAAAACCGGACCGGTTAATCCGGCAACCTATCGTCACGACACGCTCCGGCCACAGTATATCGCCGCGCTGGCCTGGCAGCGCCAGTGCGATAACGCCGGGCTGGCCGTTTCCTGGCAGGAGGACGTGGCGGCGCAGGTGATGACCAAAGCCGCGCGGTGCATCCCGCTGGCGGGCGACGGACAGGCGACGATCAAGCCCGAATTTATGGCGTTTTATGCCCGGCTTAACGGCACCAGCGCGGGCTATGACGGACCGGATAATGCGTGGGTGATGAGCGGGCAGCTGAGTTATATCGTACCGCGCGGTCGGCTCTCGTTTGGCGTGGGTAAAACCGGTAATAAACCCAACGGGCTGAGCGGTATTGATACCGATTTGGGCTATCCGTTCGATTTAAGCATCGACCGTAACCACAGCGATATGTGGTCGGTACAGCTTGGCGGCACGCTGAATCTGCCGGGTGATACGTTTGTCGGCATCGCCCCGATTCTGACCCACGGCTATGAGGATACCCGCCACCGGGTGACCATTAACGGGCTGAGTACCAATCTGCTGTTTGGCTATCAGCCACAGGGCGGGCTGTTCAAGGGAGCGAAGGCGCTGCTGGTGCTGAACAAAGCCCGGGAACATCGCAACGGCAGTGCTTTTGGCGATCGGCTGGACTATTACGATATCAAGATGAATCTGCAGTACGATTTTATACTCAAGTAACCCCGCGATGGCGTCAGAAGTGAGTGGTTGACGCCGGACGCTCCCCCGCAGATAAACGTTATCCGCACGTATCGCCCAAACCCTTTTTGCGATCCTCCGTAAGTTGTTTACGCCCATCGCACACAGGGAACCAACTATGTTACGGATGCTCACGCTGATGATTTGCCTCACGGCCCTCGCCGGTTGCGCCACCATGGACAGCAGAACCCCGGAAAACTATCAGAGAAATTCATTCTATTCAGGCACGCAGCAGGACTATCACTGCTTTTTTGATTCGGCGCTGTGCGCGCTCGATCTGCCGCTGTCGGTAGTGGGTGACACGCTTATGACCCCGTTTGACGGCTGGTACTACTATCAGACGCCGGATGACGGCGGGAAGGGAAACAGCAAGGTCGCGGATTGAGTGAACGGGGGTGAGAGCTCACCCCCGCTAAAACTTACTTCAGCTTGCGCATCACCAGGGTGGCGTTGGTGCCGCCGAAACCGAAGCTGTTGGACATGACGGTGGTCAGTTCACGCTCGGTTGGCTTGGTGATGATATCCAGGCCTTCAGCCGCCGGGTCCAGTTCGTCGATGTTGATACTTGGCGCGATAAAGCCGTGTTCCAGCATCAGCAGCGAGTAGATAGCTTCCTGCACGCCTGCGGCACCCAGAGAGTGGCCGGTCATCGCTTTGGTCGCCGACATCGCCGGGGTTTTGTCCGGGAAGACCGCACGGATTGCGCCCAGCTCTTTCACGTCGCCTACCGGAGTAGAGGTGCCGTGAGTGTTGAGGTAATCAACCGGCGTATCCACGCCTTCCATTGCCATACGCATGCAGCGCATTGCGCCTTCGCCCGATGGCGCAACCATGTCCGCACCGTCAGAGGTCGCACCGTAGCCGACGATTTCAGCATAGATGTGAGCGCCACGCGCCAGCGCGTGCTCCAGCTCTTCAACCACGACCATGCCGCCGCCGCCAGCGATAACGAAGCCGTCACGGCTGGTATCGTAGGTACGGGAGGCTTTTTCCGGGGTTTCGTTGTATTTGGTAGAGAGTGCGCCCATGGCGTCAAACTCACAGGACATTTCCCAGCACAGCTCTTCGCCGCCACCGGCAAACACGATGTCCTGCTTGCCCAGCTGGATCTGCTCAACCGCATTACCGATGCAGTGGGCAGAGGTCGCACAGGCGGAGCTGATCGAGTAGTTCACGCCGTGAATTTTGAACGGGGTCGCCAGGCAGGCAGAAACGCCGGAAGCCATGGCTTTGGTCACCATGTAAGGACCGACACCGCGCAGGCCTTTCGCGCGCATACCGTCAACGCTGGCCGCCTGATAGAACGGGGAACCGCCGCCGGAACCGGCAACCAGACCCACGCGTGGATTATTCTGATACTGCTCTACAGTCAGGCCGGAATCCTTTACGGCATCCTGCATAGCCAGGAAAGCATAGATAGAAGCGTCGCTCATAAAGCGCAGCATTTTGCGATCGATACGCGCGGAGATATCGTCCTTAGACAGTTTGACGTTACCCCAGACGTGACTACGCATGCCCGAATCTTTCAGCTCCTGCGAGAAGGTAATACCGGAACGTCCTTCGCGTAATGACGCCAGAACTTCTTCCTGGTTGTTACCGATACTGGATACGATTCCAAGGCCAGTAATCACAGCACGTTTCATTCAATACCTCTTCTACTTCTCTATTATTAGGATTCGACACGCACTCTAGCTTACAGATGTACGCCGAACAAGTCCGATCAGCGTTTTCCCTGTGTAAATTTGCGTAGCCTGGCTCACATAGTTAGAATCCCGCCACCGCCTGAGCAATGAGCCTTTGCCGTGAAAACCGCCCCAATTGAGTATGCTGCGCTAAGCTGGAACGAACAGGGTACACCTGTATCCCGAGCGTTTGATGACGTCTATTTCTCCAACCAGAATGGTCTGAAAGAGACCGAATATGTCTTCCTGGACGGCAACGGCCTGCCCGATCGTTTTGCTCAGCATCCGCGCGATCTGTTTATCGTCGCCGAAACCGGGTTTGGCACCGGCTTAAATTTTCTCACCCTGTGGCAGGCGTTCGATCGCTTCCGTCAACAGCAGCCCGATGCCCCGCTCCAGCGGCTGCATTTCATCAGCTGTGAGAAATTCCCGCTTAATCCTGACGATTTAGCCGCCGCGCACGCCAGCTGGCCGGAGCTGGAACCCTGGGCACGCGCCCTGCGTCAACAGTGGCCTTCCGCGCTGGCGGGCTGCCATCGCCTGTTGCTGGACGGCGGGCGAGTTACCCTGGACCTGTGGTTTGGCGATATTAACCAGCTTATTCACACTTTTGATGACACGCTGAACCAGCAGGTCGATGCCTGGTTCCTGGACGGCTTCGCGCCGTCGAAAAACCCGGACATGTGGACCGATGCGCTGTTCGCCTGCATGGCGCGGCTGGCCCGCCCGGGCGCAACGCTGGCCACCTTTACCTGCGCCGGATTCGTCCGCCGTGGGCTGCTGGCAGCAGGGTTTAGCGTCAGCAAGCGCAAAGGCTACGGACAAAAGCGTGAGATGCTGGTCGGCCATCTGCCTGCTGCCATTGAGTCACCCATGCAGGCGCCGTGGTATGCCCGCCCTGCGGCCAGCGGTGACGATATCGCCCTGATTGGCGGCGGTGTTGCCAGCGCGCTGCTGGCCCTTGCGCTGCTGCGTCGCGGTAAGCGCGTCACGCTCTACAGTGAGGCATCCGCGCCCGCCGAAGGGGCTTCCGGCAATCGTCAGGGGGCACTCTATCCTTTACTGACCCATCACGACCCGGCGCTGGCGACGTTTTTCCCCGCCGCCTTTACTTTTGCCCGGCGCATGTACGATGCGCTGGACGTTCCTTTCGAGCACGACTGGTGTGGCGTAACCCAGCTCGGCTGGGATCAAAAAAGCCAGGATAAGATTGCTAATATGCTGGGCATGAACCTGCCGCCGGATATCGCTAGTGCAGTGGATGCCGCAGAGGTTCAGCGCATTACCGGTGTGGCAACCGACTGCGGCGGCATTACCTATCCTGCGGGCGGCTGGCTTTCCCCCGCCGAACTGACCGCCGGACTGATCCGTCAGGCCTGCGAACAGGGAATGACCGTGCAGTGGCAGCACGAACTGACCGGGTTAATCCGCCAGCAGGAGGGGTGGCAGCTAAGCTTCAGCCAGCAGGAACCCGTGCAGCATCGCAACGTCGTGCTGTGCAACGGCCACCGTATTGCCGATCTCACTCAGAGCGAAAAACTGCCGGTTTATGCCGTGGGCGGCCAGGTCAGCCACGTCACCGGCGGCAGCGGGCTGGCGGCCCTGAAGCAGGTATTGTGCTATGACGGTTACCTGACTCCGGTCAGTCCGCAGTACCAGCAGCACTGCATCGGCGCCAGCTACCGCCGCGGCGACAGCAAAACTGATTATCGCGATGAGGATCAGCGGGAAAACCGTGAACGCCTGCTGCGCTGCCTGCCGCAGGCGCAGTGGGCGAAAGAGATTGATACCAGCGCGAAGTCCGCACGCTGCGGCGTACGCTGCGCCTCGCGCGATCATCTGCCGCTCATTGGTGCGCTGCCAGACTACGATCGGCTGGTTGTTCAGTATGCGCAGCTTTCACAACATCCGGAGCAGGCCGAACCGTCCCCGGTGCACGAGGGGGTCTTTGTGCTGGGGGCGCTGGGTTCTCGCGGCCTGTGCAGCGGCCCGCTGGCGGCAGAGGTGCTTGCCGCGCAGATGTGCGGCGAGCCGATACCGCTGGACCACGCCACGCTGGCCGCAACCAATCCCAATCGCTACTGGGTGCGTAAACTGCTGAAGGGGAAAATGCTGCGATAACCCTACGCTTTATGCAATCGTGCGCTTGCCGGGAAATACGCTTAACAACAGGCACAATTATCGCCTAAAATTTTAAAACCCATGCTTATTTCATGGTTTTTATTATTTCAGGGCAGGCGCTTTTATGATGGACGTGCCTGACCATCAACGGACGATTCAGCTATGCACTTCACGCTTAACGGCAGGCACGTCGAGATCGACGATGCGCTGTCTGATACCCCCCTGCTTTATATTCTGCGAAATGATTTCCAACTGAATGGCCCAAAGTACGGCTGCGGCATTGGTGAATGCGGTGCCTGTACTATTCATATCGACGGGCTTGCCGCGCGTTCCTGTAGCATTCCCGCCGCCAGTGCGGCAGGTAAGTCAATCGTCACGCTGGAAGGCCTGGCTGAAGGAACGCAGCTACACCCTGTCCAGCAGGGATTTATTGATGAACAGGCCGCACAATGCGGCTACTGTACCAACGGCATGATTATGACCCTGGTCGCGCTGTTTACCCGCCAGCCTGATGCGTCTGAACAGCAGATAAAAAGCGAGCTGGCGTTTAACCTCTGCCGCTGCGGTACCCATTTAGAAATACTGCGCGCGGCGGAAAAAGCGCGGGAGATTATTGCCGGAGGCCAGCAGCCATGAACCTGTTCGCCCTTACCCGACGCCAGCTGCTGCAGGCCGGTGGCATTCTCAGCGTCAGCGCCATGCTGCCGCACTCCGTGCTGGCATCCGGCCTGACCGATGCCGTTTTTCCTGTCAGTGAACGTTCTGTTGGCCAGTTAGACAGCTTTATTGCGCTTTCTGCCGACGGCAGCGTGACCGCATTTAACGGCCATGTTGATCTGGGGACCGGCGTGCGCACTGCACTGGCCCAGTACGTGGCCGATGCGCTGGACGTGGAGTTCAGCGCGGTGACGATGATCCTTGGAGATACTTCGCTTACCCCCGATCAGGGACCGACGATCGCCAGTTCCACGCTCCAGGTGACGGCCATTCCGCTGCGAAAAGCCGCCAGCCAGCTTCGTCTTCAGCTGATTCAACTGGCCGCAACGGCAATGAACGCCCCCACGGCACAGCTACAAACGCAAGCAGGATGGGTTATTGATAGTCGTAACCCGACCCGACGATTGAGCTACGCTCAACTTGCTACTAATAAAGACGATCATCAGCCTCTCAATCCCAATACACCATTACATACAGCGAATCCGCGCTATGTCGGTCAGCCGGTCGCCCGCGTGGATATTCCGGCCAAAGTTACCGGCGGGCTGAGCTGGGTTCACGATTTACGCCTGCCCGGCATGTTACATGGCCGCGTTATCCGTCCCCCTTATCCGGGAACCGACAGCAGCGCCCCACTGGGCCACAGCCTGATTTCCGTGGATGAAAGCTCCATCGCTCATCTGCGGGGCATCGTCAAAATCGTGGTTAAGCATGATTTCGTTGGTATCGTTGCCCGCCGCGAAGAGCAGGCCATCGCCGCCATGCGTACGCTGAAAGTCACGTGGCAGCCCTGGGCGAAGGTACCGGCGCTCGATCCTGAAAATCTGGCGATGGCCCTGACTGACTGCAAAAAAACGCCGCGTATATTGCGTGAGGATATCGGTGTTGATAAAGCCCTGAACGAGCGACACATCACCGTTGACGCCGATTACGTCTGGCCATACCAGATGCATGGATCTATCGGGCCTTCGTGCGCGGTGGCTAATGTCACTGCCAGCCAGGCGGTGATCTGGTCCGGCACGCAGAATCCGCACGATCTGCGCCGCGATCTGTCGCTATTGCTGGAAATGGATACCCGCTGGATTGAGGTAAAACGGATGGAAGCCTCGGGATGCTATGGCCGCAACTGTGCAGATGATGTCTCGGCAGATGCCGCCCTGCTGTCGCAGGCGACCGGCTATCCGGTTCGCGTACAGCTGATGCGCGAACAGGAAGCCGCCTGGGAACCCAAAGGCAGCGGACAGCTGATGCGCGTGCGCGGCGGGCTGGACGAGGTGCTGAAGGTATCCTGCTACGAGCTGCATACCTGCTATCCCTCCAATAACGCCACAACCCTGCCGCTGCTGCTCACACGCAAGGTCGACAACAAACCCGACGTGCAAACCATGGGCGACCGCTCCGCTATTCCACAGTACAGCTTCCCGCAGATGCGGGTGGTTTGTGAAGATGCCGCACCGCTGGTACGTGCCTCATGGATGCGCGGCGTGTCGGCCCTGCCTAACGTGTTTGCTCACGAGAGCTGGATGGATGAGGTGGCTTTCCTCGCCGGACAGGACCCCATCGCATTCCGCCTGCCTTTGATAGAGGATGAACGCGCGATCGCCCTGATTAATGAGGTGAAAAAACTGTCAGGCTGGCAGGAAGGACCGGCTCATCGCCATCAGCAGCAGGGAGAACTCCTGCACGGGCGCGGATTCGCCTGGGCGCGTTATTTCCACAGCAAGTTTCCCGGCTTCGGTGCGGCCTGGGCCGCGTGGGTCTGCGATCTGACCATAAACAGCCGCACCGGAGAAGTGCGAATTGATAAGGTGTTTGTTACGCACGACTGCGGGCAAATGGTCAATCCGGCCGGTGTTCGCCATCAGGTGCACGGCAATATTATCCAGTGCTGTAGTCGGGTGTTAAAAGAAACCGTCACCTTTGACGATCGCGGCACCACCTCCGTGGAATGGGGAAGCTATCCGCTGCTGCGTTTTGATGAACTTCCGGGGGTGGAAATCCAGCTGATGGATTATCCCGAACAGCCCGCGATGGGAGCAGGAGAATCCGCCTCCGTTCCCGGCGCCGCGGCCATTGCCAATGCGCTATTTGACGCCACAGGAAGGCGATTCCGTGCTCCTCCGTTTACTCCGGAGCGGGTACTACAGGTTTTACAGGGAGCAAAAAAATGAACCGCTGGAAAAAAAAAGCACTTTCGCTGTCGGCCCTGGTTCTGGCCGCCGGTGCGGTGCTGCTGGTATTTAGTCTGCAGCCTGAGATCGCACCGGTTGCGCCACCGCAGGCCAGCCAGTTTAGCGCCGAGCAAATTGCACGCGGAAAAACGCTGGCCGCACTGGGAGACTGTAAGGTTTGCCATACCCGTGCGGGTGGCCAGGTCGATGCAGGAGGAATGGCGTTTAACACGCAGTTCGGTACTATTTACAGCAGTAATATTACGCCGGATGTCGCTACCGGCATTGGCAGCTGGTCCTACCCCGCGTTTAAACGTGCAATGCGTTACGGCATTAACCGCGAGGGGCATTACCTCTATCCGGCGTTCCCCTACACCTCATTTACCCTCACCCGTGATGACGATTTGCAGGATCTTTACGCCTGGTTGATGGTTCAGCCAGCCGTAAGTTATCGTCCGCCAAAGACTGAGCTGCACTTCCCCTTCAATGTTCGCCAGGGAATGTTCGCCTGGAACTGGCTTTTTCTTACCCCCGGACCGTTTCCAGTAAACCCGCAGCAAAGTGAGGAGTGGAACCGGGGTGCTTATCTGGGTGAAAGCCTTGGCCACTGTAGTGCCTGCCATTCACCGCGGAATCTGGCGGGGGCAGAAAAAGACGGCAGCCACCATCTCAGCGGCGGCATTGTCGACGGCTGGAGCGTCCCGGCCCTGAATTCCCACTCTCCCGCTCCCATCGCATGGAACCATCAGCAGCTGATGCAATTTATGCGTACGGGCTTTGCCTCGTCTCACGGGGTGGCCGCCGGACCGATGGCTCCGGTGATTGCTGAAGGACTGTCGCAGCTGCCGGAAGACGATCTGAAGGCGATAGCCACCTGGCTTGCCAGCTTCCAGCCGCCGTGGCCGGACCACGGAAAAGAAGTCAGCATTCAGGCCGAGCAGCAAATGATGCTGGCAAACTCACCGGGAGCCCGCCAGTTTGCGGGGTCCTGCATGGCCTGCCACGCGCAGAATACCGGTCCGAAACTCTACGGCGTGCGCCCTTCGCTGATGCTGAACAGCAATCTGTATAGCGACAGCCCCGATAATCTGATCCGCATCGTGCTGGATGGCATCCAGCATCCGGCGACCCCAGAGCTGGGCAGTATGCCGGGATTTCGTTATCACCTGAACAATCAGCAGATAGCCGTTTTGCTGAATTATCTGCGTACCGACCTGGCCCAGCGCGCTTCGTGGCCGGACCTGCAGAAGCGTATTGAGCAGATTCGCCAGCAAACGGAGGATAAATCGTGATTGCCAGCACCGGGATACTGCTGATGGCGGCGGGCTTAAGCAGCCGCTATCGCCAACTGAGCGGTCAGCACAAACTTCAGACCACCCCCGCCGACGGTAACCCGCTCTCCTTACTGGAGCGTAATCTGCATCTGGCGACCACCGTAGCAGGCGGCCAGGTCAATGTGGTTCTGCGGCCGGAAGACCGCGAATTGATCGCCCTCGCCCGCCGCTACCACTGCGCGGTCACGCTGCTGGCCAGTCGCGGTTTAGGCAGTTCGATTGCCGCAGGCGTGGCCAACCGACCCTGGTGGACCGGCTGGCTGGTGATGCTGGCCGATATGCCGTGGCTACAGCAGAATACGGTGATGCGGGTCTTTCAGGCGCTTCAGTTTGCCGATACCGTGCGTCCGATGTGGCAAAACCAGCCGGGGCATCCGGTTGGCTTTGATCGAACGCTGCGCCACTCTCTGCTGGCGCTGAAGGGCGAGGAAGGCGCTCACTCCATTTTAGCCCGGCATCCGCCCTTGCTGATTGACGTCTGCGATCCCGGCTGCGTCCGGGACGTTGACGTACCGGCCGACTGGCAGCCATCACAATGAGCATGTATTCACCGGATATCAGAGTACTGGAGTTTGCGCTGAGCGAGGCCGGACAGCACCGGGATCTTTGGCTGTGTACCGTGCTAAACACGTGGGGATCGTCACCGCGCTCCCCTGGTGCGCTGATGGCGGTCAGCCAGACGAATACGTCTTGCGGATCGCTCTCCGGCGGCTGCATTGAAGAACATTTTATGCAGCGGCTGGCGCAGGGCGCATATCGCAAACCCAGCCAGCTCGTGCGATACGGGGCGGGAGGCGATATCCCTGAGATTTCGCTCCCCTGCGGCGGTAGCCTGGAGGTGCTGGTGGAATATCTGCCTGCCACCGCCGAAACGTTAGATTATCTGCACCGCATGCTGCTGGCCCTGCGCGGTGAGTTCCCGCAGGAAAAAACGCTGGCACCCGGCGAATCCGCGATTCTAACACCCTGCCCACACCCGCGCCCAGGTCCCGTTGTCCACCTTGAGGGCACGACACTTCACCTGCGGCTGGCTCCGCCGGTGCAAATTATTATTGCCGGGCTGTCGCCGGTGGCGGAGTACTGCATCGAATTTGCCCGCGCGGTAGGTTTCACCGTGCTGATCTGCGAACACCGTGACGCGCTGCGGACGGCATTCGGCCCGCAAAAAACCCTGGCGGATTTCCCCGCCCGCTATCTTGAGCGGCACGGTTGCAGCCCGAACAGTGCGGTACTGTGCCTGACCCATGATGCGCGCATTGACGATCTGACACTGATGGAGGCCTGCCGGACTCCGGCTTTTTACATCGGGGCGCTGGGTTCGCGGCGAAACAGTGAAAAACGTCTGGAAAGGCTGAGGAAAATTGCCGACCTGGACGAAGCTCAGATGGCGCGAATTCGCGGTCCGGTTGGCCTGGCTATCGGCAGTAAAACCCCCGCTGAAATCGCGCTGGCAATTATTGCTGATATTGTCCGGGTTAAAAACGGCGTGGGAATGAGTTGCGGAACGTAATACAGAAAAACCACAGCGGGAAGTCATGTGACCCACCGCAGTGGTTTTACTTCACAGCACGTTAAGAAGGCTGACGTGCCTGACGGAACAGATTTTCCCACATGCCGATCACCAGCGCCTGATCGCGCGGCGACAATTCGGACTGAATGGTACTTTCCAGGCTGCGCTGAACATGAGCCTGTAACGCTTCAGGCGTATGGTCGCCGGAGAGTTCAATTTCAGCCACCGCCACGGTCAGATGACCACGCAGATAACCGCTGGCAAACAGCTCGTCGTCGCTGGCGTGTTCTACCATGTCATCAATCAGGCCCAGAATACGCGCCTCGAATTCATCGATCATATCATTCCTCTGTAGGCAATTCGTTCCACGCGCATTACAAGTCTTCCGGCCAGGGAAACAGTTCCGCAGTCAGCGGTGGAGTAGTATAAAACGAGCGAAGTTCAGCAATCAGACGCGCCGGGCGGGCGGGTATCCCCTGCTCCAGATACGTCATAACCTGCGCATGAACCTTGCGCTGAAAAGCAATGCGATCTGGCTCACAATCGCCTTCAAGATTGTCACAGCTTACGTTGAACGGAAAGCCAGCGGCAACAGAAAACAGCCACTCCAGCGCCTGCGGCTTAATCTCCGCCGCTTCAAACTGACTCTGGGTGTTCGCATCACGCCCGTCCGGGCAATACCAGTAGCCGAAATCCACCAGCTTGCGGCGCTCGGCACCGGCAATGCACCAGTGCGAAATCTCGTGCAGCCCGCTGGCGTAGTAGCCATGGGCAAACACCACCCGATTCCACGGGGATGTCTCGTCTGCCGGAAGATAGATCGGCTCATCGTCGCCTTTAATCAGGCGGGTTTGAAAATCATCAGCAAAGCAGCGATCGAAGATCTCAATCAGCTGCTGATAGTGGTGTTGCGTGCTCATAGCTGTTTGTCGTCAAAGTAAAAAAACGCGCAATTGTCGCATTATGTCAGCCCGGTTACGAGCACTATTACAACGTCTGCGACTGGCGGCGAAAGGCCAGCGGAGCCAGGCCGTAGTGCTCTTTAAAGGCGCGGGAAAAATGGAACGGGGAAACAAATCCGCACTGTTCGGCAATCAGCGCCACCGGCAGTTCGCTGTGGATCAGCTGGCGACCGGCGTGGCGAAGACGCACATCGCGCAGGTATCGTGCGGGAGTCTGGTGTAAATGGCGGCGAAACAGCGCAATAAGATGATTAACCGAACAGTGCGCCTGGGCGGCAATATCCTCCAGCGCCAGCGGATGTTGATAGCGCATCGCAATATAGCGGCAGGCTTCACGCACCCCTTTCGGCATGGTTTGCTGCGTATCACCGTGAGAATGGTCACCGCGCGAGGCGTAATAATAAAGCAGCGTTTCCGCCAGCGAAATCAGCGCGCGGGCGGCACCGGCCGGCTGCGCCGCCAGGCTCATCCCCAGCTCCATCAGTTGTTCAACCTGGTTATCAAAGGCAATCGTCGGCGGCAGGCGCTGCAAATCACGGTTGAAATCCCCCGGCAGCGCGGCGAAATCCAGCTGGCACCAGATATGTTCGCTGGGCTCGCTGGGATCGAAGCGGAAAAACTCGCGCTGTCCTGGCAGCAGCAGCGCCAGCATACCCGGCTGTAACAGCAGCGGCCGGTCGTCAATTTCAATGGTCACGCTGCCGCTCAGCATGGCGATAAACTGGATGCCGCGCTGAACGCGCGGACCGTGAGTTTCCCCCGGACTGTAGCGCGACAAACCAAAATATCCTTCTATCGGCGCGACGGGTAGTGTGATTTCAGATATTTTTCTCACAACTCTGGTCATGTACCCTCCCGGGCCTGTCAGGCTATCTTTTCCCCCATCTTCAGCCGTATGACGGCTAATGCAATCTCGATGCTGATACAGGCACTGATTTTGCGACGCGGATCAAACTTTGATTTCAGACAGGAGAAATGATGAGCAATAACAATGTCCGACTTGGCGTTAGCCCGCTGGCGTGGACCAACGACGTGCTGGAAGATCTGGGCGACAACGTCTCTGCCCTGCAGTGCATGCAGGAAGCTGCCGCGATCGGCTATCAGGGCATTGAGCTGGGGCGTAAATTCCCGCGCGAGCTGTCCACTCTTCAGCCGCTGCTGCAGGAAACCGGCCTGTCGCTGGCCTCCGGCTGGTTCTCCGGCACGCTGGCCGATATCAGCGTGGAGCAGGAATTACACAACGTGGCCGATCATGCCCGCCTGCTGAGCGGCCTCGGCTGTAAAGTGATGGTCTACGGCGAGTGCGGCGGTATGCCGGGTGATACACCGCTGGATATCGGCATTTCCCACTCTCCTGAGCTCAGTGCTATCGACTTTGACGCCTATGCACGCCGGATGAGCCAGTTCTCCTCGGCGCTGTATCAGGAGTACGGCCTGAAGCTGGCCTACCACCACCATCTGATGATGCTGGTGGAACACCAGGATGAGATCGAGCGCTTTTTCTCCGCTACCTCTGACGACGTCGGCATGCTGCTGGATACCGGCCATGCGGTAGCCGCAGGCAGCGATTTAACCGCGCTGATTAGCCGCTTCGGCAGCCGTATCTGCCATATCCACCTGAAGGATATCCGCCGCGAGCGCATGGCGCAGGTCTACGAACAGGATCAAAGTTTCAACGAGGGCGTGCGCGGCGGCATGTTCACCGTGCCGGGCGATGGCTATATCGATTATCAGCCGGTGGTTGACTACGTCAGCAGCAGCGGCTATCGCGGCTGGCTGATTGTGGAAGCCGAGCAGGACCCGCTAAAAGCGCCACCGGTCCCGACCGTGACCCGTGCCTTCAATCATGTTAACCACCTCTTCTCGCTGTAAGGAATCATCATGTCTGACACACTGAATATTGGCCTTATCGGCTCCGGTTTTATGGGCCAGGCACATGCCGATGCTATCCGCCGCGCGGCGCTGTTGTACCCCAACCTGCCCAAAACACCGGTACTCTACGCGATTGCCGATCAAAATCAGGCAATGGCAGAACAGGCAGCAAAACGCTTCGGCGCCCTGCACGCTTTCGGAAACTGGCGCGAAATGCTCCAGGACCCGAACATCGACGTGATTGATATCACCTCACCTAACCACCTGCATCATCAGATGGCGCTGGAAGCGATCGCCGCCGGTAAACACGTTTACTGCGAGAAGCCGCTGGCCGTCACCGAGCCACAGGCGCGCGAGATGGCAGAAGCCGCGCGCAAAGCCGGGGTGAAAACCATGGTGGCGTTTAACAACATCAAAACTCCGGCGGCTCAGCTGGCAAAACAGCTGATCGAACGCGGCGAAATCGGCACACCGGTGCGCTTCCGTGGCACTTTCGATCAGGGCTTCTATAACGATCCCGAACTGCCGTGGTCCTGGCGCTGCTCGCAGGAGCTGGCCGGTTCCGGTTCGCTCGGCGACCTGGGCGCGCATACCTTGTCGGTGGCGCAGTATCTGATGGGTGGCATCAGCGAAGTGTGCGCCAGCGGCCAGACGTACCTGAAAACCCGCCCGGTCCCGGGCGTAGACAGCGGCTATGCCAGCAAGGTTGAAGCCAATGCCGAGCGCCGTGAGGTGGAAAACGACGATCAGATGCAGTGCCTGGTTAACTTCAACAGCGGTGCCGCCGGAGTGATTGAATCCTCGCGTATTTCTGCCGGGCGCATTTTCGGCGTCTACTGGGAAGTTTCCGGCACCGAAGGCACGCTGTATATGGACGGCGAGCGTTTTAACGAACTGCAGGTGTTCCGCTTTAACGATGATAAGCGCGACCGGGGCTTCAAAACCCTGTATGCAGGCAGCCAGATCCCATCCTACTCCGCCTTCTTTGGCTTTGATTTTGGCGGCGGCGGCCTGGGCTACTTCGACGTCAAGGTACTGGAAGTCCACGACCTGGTACAGGGTATCTGCCGCGATGACGACTGCTATCCGAACTTTGCCTTCGGCTGGGAGAACCAGCGGATACTACAGGCGATTGAGGATTCGATGGATGAGCGCCGCTGGGTCAACGTGAGCCGGGGATAACACCCTTCGCATCGCCCTTCCGCAGCCCGGAAAAATAAGCCCGGGCTGACAGACGAGCCACGAGATAACAGGGAACAGGAGAAGAATGTCTCCAGCAGATAACGGACTGAATCTCGCGTAAGGAAAGCGGTTGCTTTGTCAGGCGCTACGACGGTTAAATTTTGCATAACCGTAGGGGGTAGCGCCTGATTTTTTCGTATCCGACAGAATGATCCAGCCTACAGCGCGTGGAACCAGGCGATAATTTCCGCACCGTGGCTGTCAAACAGCAGCTTAGCGCTCATCACCGCAGAAACAATCACGATCATCGGGCGGATCAGCTTCTGGCCTTTACTCAGCACCATCCTGGCCCCCAGGCGCGCACCGCACACCTGCCCCGCCAGCATCACCACGCCCACGCCCCACACCACCTTGCCACCCAGCATAAACAACAACAGCCCGCCGAGATTCGAGGTGAAGTTCAGCACTTTGGCATGCGCGGTCGATTTCGCCAGGTTGTAGCCGCACAGGGTGACGAATGCCAGCGCGTAAAACGATCCCGCACCCGGCCCGAAGAAGCCATCATAGAAACCGACGCAGCCCCCGGCGACCAGCGCAAACGGCAGGCCGTGCAGGCGACGATGGCGATCCTCTTCGCCGATGCGCGGCATCAGCAGGAAGTACAGGCCAATGGCAATCACCAGCAGCGGCAGCAGCTGGCGCAGAATATCGCCTTTAACGTGCTGCACCAGCAGCGCACCGCAGATCGACCCTAAAAAGGTCAGCGCGATATTTAGCTTCTGTTCGCGCAGATCCACCGCCTTGCGGCGAATAAAATAGAGACTGGCGGAGAACGATCCGCCCACTGACTGTAGCTTGTTGGTGGCCAGCGCCTGCGCCGGGGAAAGCCCGGCGGCCAGCAGTGCCGGAACGGTCAGTAACCCACCGCCTCCGGCGATTGAGTCAATAAAACCGGCAAGTAATGCCACCAGAAACAGCACCCCCAGTAACCACGGGGCAACGGCAAACCACTCCATCTGAATTCCTTAAATCCTGAATGTAACGGCAATCACAGCAAATGCCGATCCAGCAGCGCCTGGCAGGCCTTCGGCAGCGGTGGCGGCTCGCGTTTTACCGGCGGAGTCGTACCCGGCTTAGGCGGAGCAAACCAGCTTTGCAGCTCGGCTCCGCAGCCGTCGCCCGCAGGCGGCAATGGCTGATCCTCACACTGCAGGCTACCCGCCGGGCAGCGCAGACGCACGTGCATGTGTGCACGGTGCTGGAACCACGGACGCACCTTGCGCAGCCAGTCGCGATCGGCACCGGCATCGGCACACAGCTGCTTTTTGATCGCCGGATTAACGAAGATACGCGTAACCTCATTATCCTTCGCGGCCAGCTTGATCAGGCTGTCTATCTGCGGCTGCCAGTGGCGGGCAACGACGTTTTTACCGTCGGCGCTGACCAGATCCAGCGGCTGCGGCTTCAGCAACATCTGCTGCGTCCAGCGCTGCTTCGGCAGCTGGAGCCAGATATCCACGTCCAGACCGGACTGATGGCTGGCGTGGCCGCTGCTAAAGCGCCCACCGGCCGCCATGCCCATATCCCCCACCAGCACTTCGCCCAGACCCAGCTGGGTGGTGCGGGTGCTGAGGCGCTGGATAAAAGCGATCAGATCGGGATGACCAAAATAACGACGCTGATCGGTGCGCATCACCTGATAGCCCGGTGCCTCCAGCGGCAGCGCCTGAGCACCGATAATACAGCCGTTAGAGAACGCGCCAATCGACTGCGGCGCACCGCTAATCGGCTGACGGATCGTCTGCCACGGCGTGGCCGCCAGGGAAGCCGCAGAAATCAGCAGGGAGCACAGCACAAACAGCGTCTTTTTCATCGTCGTTACCAGCGTGGGATATCGGTGTGAACGTCCGCATTCTGCGCGCGGTGGCGCAGCAGATGGTCCATCAGCACAATCGCCATCATCGCTTCAGCGATCGGCACTGCGCGAATGCCCACGCAGGGATCGTGACGCCCCTTGGTGATCATCTCGACTTCTTCACCGCTGCGGGTGATGGTCTGACCCGGTACGGTAATGCTGGACGTCGGTTTCATCGCCAGGTGTGCAATAATGGTCTGGCCGCTGCTGATGCCGCCGAGAATACCGCCCGCGTGGTTGCTCTGGAAACCGTTAGCACGGATTTCATCACGATGCTGGCTGCCGCGCTGGTTAACCACCGCGAAACCGTCACCGATTTCAATGCCCTTCACCGCGTTGATGCTCATCAGCGCGTGCGCCAGGTCGGCGTCCAGACGATCGAAAACCGGCTCGCCGAGGCCAACCGGAACGCGCTCCGCCATGACCGTCACTTTTGCGCCAATCGAGTCACCCTCTTTTTTCAGGCCGCGCATCAGTTCATCCAGCGCTTCGATTTTGTCCGGGTCCGGGCAGAAGAACGGGTTCTGCTCAACCTGATCCCAGTCCTTCAGCTCGCAGGCCACGTCGCCGATCTGCGCCAGGTAGCCGCGCACTTTAATACCGTGCTTCATTTCCAGATATTTTTTAGCAATGGCTCCCGCCGCAACGCGCATGGCGGTTTCACGGGCGGATGAACGGCCACCGCCGCGATAGTCGCGAAAGCCGTATTTTTGATCGTAGGTGTAATCGGCATGGCCAGGACGGAACAGATCTTTGATCGTGCCGTAATCCTGTGAACGCTGGTCGGTGTTTTCGATCAGCAGACCGATGCTGGTGCCGGTGGTACGGCCTTCAAACACGCCGGAAAGGATTTTGACCTGATCCGGTTCGCGGCGCTGGGTGGTATAGCGCGAGGTGCCAGGGCGGCGACGGTCAAGGTCGTGCTGCAAATCGGCTTCGGTCAGTGGAATGCCCGGCGGCACACCGTCAACGATACAGCCGAGGGCGATACCGTGTGATTCACCAAACGTCGTTACCCGAAATACTTGTCCAATGGTATTACCCGCCATGCTGGCTCCTCGCTCTGTTTTTCTAATTAGTCTTTGTAAATTTTGAAGTGATGCTGGGCATCGATAATCTGTTGTTTAGTCAGCATAAACACGCCGTCACCGCCGTTATCGAACTCCAGCCAGGTGAAGGGCACATCCGGGTACTGTTCAATCATGTGCACCATGCTGTTGCCCACTTCGCAAATCAGCACGCCGTCATCGCTCAGATAGTTTGGCGCACAGGCCAGAATGCGGCGCACCAGCTTCAGGCCGTCGCGCCCTGCTGCCAGGCCCAGTTCCGGCTCGTGGCGATATTCATCAGGCAGATCGTCCATATCGTCCGCATCGACGTACGGCGGATTGGTGACGATCAGATCGTACTGCGTTTCCGGCAGTCCGCGGAACAGATCGGCGCGGATCGGCGTAACGTGCTGGTCAAGGCCGTGAGCGCTGATGTTCTGCTCGGTGACCGCCAGCGCGTCAGTTGAGATATCTACCGCATCCACTTCCGCTTCCGGGAAGGCGTAGGCACAGGCAATGGCGATACAGCCGCTGCCAGTGCACATATCCAGAATGTGGCGCGGCTCATCGTTGATGATGCCGGAGAAACGGTTGTTGATCAGCTCCCCCACCGGCGAACGTGGCACCAGCACCCGCTCATCAACGTAAAATTCATGGCCGCAGAACCAGGCTTTATTGGTCAGATAGGCCACCGGAATACGCTCGTTAACACGGCGAATCACCCGCTCAACGATGCGGTGACGTTCGCTGGAGGTCAGACGCGCGGTGCGCATATCTTCCGGGATATCCAGCGGCAGGTAGAGCGTTGGCAGCACCAGCTGAACGGCTTCGTCCCAGGGATTGTCGGTGCCGTGGCCGTACCAGATATCAGCAGCAGAAAAGCGGCTGACCGACCAGCGCAACATATCCTGAATGGTGTGCAGTTCATTCACTGCTTCATCGACGAAAATTTTGTCCAAAGTGCCCTCCGCAGGCCGTTCGTTAAACCCGGGCGCTAGTTTGCCACGAAGACGCAGATAATTCAGCGCGAGGGGGTGAAAAAGCTGAGATTTGTTTAGTCCCCGGGGGAAGAAAAGGTAGACTAGCGGCTGAAAACAGTATGATGATGCTGAATGCTGGCCTGATGCCCGCGCTATTCTGAGAACAAGCAGTGAGTTGAGATGAGTAAAAAAGAGAAACTGAGCGTGGAGGACAAGGCGCTGTTTCGCGGGCTGATGAGCGGGACGCGCAAGCTGGCGCAGGACACCATTGTGCACAAACCACCGCGTAAAAAAATCAGCGAAGTGCCGCAAAAACGCCTGCTGTCCGAGCAGATGGATGCCAGCCACTATTTTTCCGATGAATTCCAGCCGTTGCTGGCCAACGAAGGCCCGGTTCGCTATGTGCGATCCGACGTCAGCCACTATGAGTTAAAAAAACTCCGGCGCGGCGACTATACGCCGGAGATTTTTCTCGATCTGCACGGTTTGACCCAGCAGCAGGCCAAGCAAGAGCTCGGTGCGCTGATTGCCGCCTGTCGGCGCGAGCATATTTTTTGCGCCAGCGTGATGCACGGGCACGGCAAACATATTCTGAAGCAGCAGACGCCGCTGTGGCTGGCCCAGCATCCGTGGGTCACGGCGTTTCATCAGGCACCCAAGCTGTTCGGTGGCGATGCGGCCCTGCTGGTGCTGATTGAAGTGGAAGAGTGGACGCCGCCGGAGCTGCCGTAAAGGCCTCGGCCCTTGCGCAAGACGTCGGGACTAAAAGGTGGGCGGGACAATATGGGCCGACCGCAGAACGAGGCCGACCCCGGAGCCGTAAGCTAGATCGCTTTGGCGAGTTTGGCGGGTGAAACCTGCCACTCAAGTTTGCCCTGGGCGCTGTCCGGATCGAAATCAACGCAGGCAATGGCGGAAGTAGAAAACATCGGCGGCGCTTCCTGCGGGCACAGTTCTGCAACCAGATACCCCACCAGCGGCAGGTGCGAAATCACCAGCACCGATTTTACGCCTTTATCAGCTAGCACCTGCAGGTAGCACGCCACCTGGGCGGGGTCGCCACCGGGCGTCAGCTCCGGCAATACCTCTTCACCCGCCGGCAGCGCCAGCGCTTCACGCACGGTGTTAAGGGTCTGCTTTGCACGCAGGTAAGGGCTCACCAGCACACGTTCGATATCCACAGACTGACCGTTAAGCCAGGCCGCCATTTGACGGGACTCGTCACAGCCGCAGTGGGTCAGAGGTCTTACTGAATCACTGGCTGCATCCAGAGCCGCATCACCGTGACGCATTATAAAAACTTGCATATAGCACCGCTGTTGTTAAACAAAAACGCCGGAGGTACAACGCCACCGACTCTTCATTCAGAGAATGAACGGTGTGTTGTACCTAATGCCTTTAGTATAGTCAACCGATTGTTTACTTAGTGAGCGACCGGTATAACAACCCAACAGAGCAACCTACTTATCGGTCAGAATTAACCCGCTGAAACGCCGCCGCTATCCAGCGTAACATCCGGTCCGTAGAAGGTTTTCTGTTCTTCCATCATTTTTTTCAGCCGTTCGCAGGGGGCGAAGCGAGAACCGAATCGCTGCTCCAGCTGCTCAAGGGCCGCGACCACCTGAGCGATGCCCATCTGGTCCATGTAGCAGAACGGCCCGCCGAGAAACGGTGGGAAACCAATGCCGAACACCGCACCGATATCGCCATCCCGCGCGCTGCCCACTACCTGTTCATCCAGAGTGCGGGCCGCCTCGTTGAGCATCATCATCACACAACGCGTAGCAATATCTTGTGCGCTAAGACAAGGTTTTGGCGACAGCTTCAGCAGGCGATAGATCTCCGCATCGGCCTTTTTCTTCCCACCCGGGCGTTTGCCGTAAAGATAAAAGCCCCGACCGTTTTTTCGCCCTTTACGGTTATCGTTAAGCACCGCGCCCAGCGACGAAGGCAGCGCAAAACGTTCACCCCACGCCTTTTCCAGCACCGGCATAATATGCGTGCCGACATCAATGCCGACTTCATCCAGCAGCTGCACCGGGCCAACGGGGAAGCCAAACTTCACCAGCGCATCGTCAATCGCTTCGATCGGTTCCCCGGCCAGCAGGCAGTGCATCGCCTCAATCACGTAGGGGGCAAGGATACGGTTAACGTAAAAACCGGCTTTATCCGCCACCACAATCGCCGTTTTTCCCTGTCTTTTCGCCAGCGCCACCGCCGTTGCTACGGTCACATCGCTGGTGCCCGCGTGCGGAATGACCTCAACCAGCGGCATTTTTTCCGGCGGGCTGAAATAGTGCAGGCCAATGACATTTTCCGGCCGCAGCGACCCGGCGGCGATATCGGCAATCGGCAGCGAAGAGGTATTGGAGGCAAAGATCGTCTGCGGCCCGCAGTGAGCTTCAACTTCCGTCACCATTTTTTGCTTGAGGGCCAGGTCTTCAAACACCGCTTCAATAATCACATCGCGCTGGCTGAAGCCCTGATAATCGGTCGATCCGGTAATCAGCGCCATCTGCTGCTGTCGCCCGGCTTCCGTCAGATGGCGACGTTTCACCGCTTTGCTTAATACCTGCCAGCTGGTTTTCAGCGCGTGGTTGATGCCCTGTGCATTAATATCCTTGATGCGCACCGGCAGCCCGGCGCGGGTGGCGGTCACGCAGGCGATACCGCCGCCCATCAGTCCCCCGCCCAGTACGCCAATGCTGTGCAGCGTTCGCGGTTTGCCTGCGGCTCCCGGATCTTTTTTCAGCGAGGTGGTGGCAAAAAACAGCCCGCGCAGTGCCGCCGATTCCGGCGTCATCGCCAGCTCGCCAAAGGCCCTCGCCTCCGCTTCGTAGCCGCTGCTGCTGCCCTGTTCCAGTCCCTGGCGCACTACCGTCAGGATTTTATCCACCGCCGGATAGTTGCCGTGAGTCTTCGCCTGCGCCCGGCGTTTCGCCATGTTAAACAGCAGCGCCCTGCCCGCCGGTCCGCTCAGCAGCCGCTCGCGCAGCGGCAGCGGTTTTCTTGCCTCACGCGCTTTCAGCACGGTCTTTACCGCCGTTTCCAGCAGAATAGCGTGCGGCACGGCTTCATCCACCAGCCCGCATTTTAACGCCTGTCGTGGGCGCAGCGTTTTCCCACTCAGGATCATGTCCAGCGCCATCGAGGCACCGATTAAACGTGGCAGACGCTGCGTGCCGCCCGATCCCGGCAGTAAACCCAGCTGCACCTCCGGTAATCCCAGGCGGGTTTTCTCATCAAGGCTGCAGACGCGATGATGGCAGGACAGCGCCAGCTCAAGACCGCCGCCAAGACAGGCCCCGTGGATCGCCGCCACCACCGGCACCGGCAATCCTGCGATTTCGGCCATCACCTTCTGCCCCTGCTGCGCCAGCTTTTCCGCCTGCTGCGCGCTATCGCATGCGGCGATCATCGCGATGTCCGCACCGGCAATAAATGAGTCCGCCTTGCCGGAGACGATCACCAACCCGGCCAGCTGCGGATTAGCACAGGCGCGCTTGAGTACGCTGCGGATCTCTGCGGCAAATTCCGCTTTCAGGGTGTTCATCTTCTCGCCCGGCACGTCGATGGTAATCACCCCGACGTTGTCGAGCCGCATCGTCAGAGTAAATGCTGATGACTGTTCCATTATTCCGCCTCCAGAACCATTGCCGCGCCAAGACCACCCGCCGCGCAGGCGGTCACCAGCCCCAGACCACCGCCGCGACGCCGCAGCTCATTCAGCGTTTGGGTGATCATCCGCGCTCCGGTGGCCGCGAACGGGTGGCCGTAGGCGATGGAACCGCCCAGCACGTTAAAGATCTCTTCATTGACTTCGCCCAGCGCGTGCGGGCGATTCAGTACCTCGCGGGCGAAGCGCTCGTCGGCGAACATTTTAAGATTAGCGAGCGTCTGCGCAGCAAACGCCTCGTGCATATCGATTAGCGTCAGATCGCTGAGGGTGATACCCGCACGCTCCAGCGCCAGCGGCGAGGACCACGCCGGTCCCAGCAGCATATCCTCACGCACGCCAATCGCGGTGAAGGCGTAGCTGCGCAGATAGCCCAGCGGGGTGATGCCCAGATCACGCGCGCGGGATTCGGTCATCAGGATCACCGCCGCCGCGCCGTCGGTGAGCGGCGTGCTGTTGGCGGCGGTCACCGTACCGTGGCGGCGATCGAACGCCGGCCGCAGGCGGGCATAGTCTTCCGGCCTGGAGTCGGGGCGCACGTTGTTGTCCTGTTCCAGCGCGGCCTGCCACGGGGGGGTAAAGGCGGTCATCACCTCCTGATTCAGCAGCCCCTGCTGCCAGGCACGCGCCGCGCGCTGGTGCGAGCGGTGTGCCAGCGCGTCCTGCTGCTCGCGACTGATACCGTGGCTTTTTGCCATCTGTTCGGCAGTATCCCCCATCCTCAGTCCGGTGGAGTATTCGGCAACGGCAGGCGGCACGGGCAGTAAATCGCGCGGGCGCAGCTGGCTGAACAGCTTGAGTTTTTGTGACAGGGTGCGTGCCTTGTTGAGATCGACCAGCGTTCTTGCCAGCTTGCGACTGACGCCAATCGGCAATACGGAAGAGGAGTCGGCACCACCGGCGATCCCCACCTGAATACTGCCCGCCATCAGGCTTTCCGCCACGTTTGCCACCGCCTGAAAGCTGGTGGCACAGGCGCGGCTGACGCTGTACGCGTCGGTGTGGACGCTCATACCGCTGGCCAGCACGATTTCCCGGGCAATATTTGGCGCTTCCGGCATCTGCACCACCTGGCCAAAGACCAGCTGATCGATGATATCGGCGGGAATATCGCTGCGGGCCAGCAGCTCACTGACCACCATTCTGCCCAGCTCCAGCGCCGGGATGCCGTGGAAGGCCGTCGCCTGCTTAGCAAACGGCGTGCGCAGTCCGTGGGTAATGGCGATGCGGTCGCCCTGGCGCGTCAGCAAAGGTAGCGCTTTGCTCATTATTATCACCTGTTTCGTGTCGATGGACGGCATCACTGCCAAAGAGGTCTGACCTCCTCAGTGTTAACCAGAATATAACGGGGCGCTACGGCGGGAAGAAAAAAATGCGAGAGCAAACACGGTTTAAGGGGAGCATGGCCGCTCCCCATAGCCTGTCAGCACAGGCAAGAGCGTGGTTCAGCGCAGACCAAGCTGGAATATCAGCGTTTCGGCCTGGCAGCTAAAGGTAAAGCTACAGTCGAGCACCACGCCTTCCGGCGTTTCGGTAAACGTACTGTCGATCGTGCAGGGATCGGACTCAACCTCACGCGCTTTCGCTGTCAGCGAGGTCAGCATCGCTTCGGCTTCGCTGCGATTAGCAAAGGTACGATTGTAAGCCGCCGTGCAGTCGGTGTTATCCATTACGGTGCCCACATCAACGCAGCAACAGGCTGCCGTTTCGCTGGCGCTACAGCGGTTAATTGCGTCGGTCATTTCATCCTCCGGCATGCCGCGACAGGAAGGCGGCAGGTTAATTTAAGACTAAATCCATTTTACGCCTGACGCTTTTCCCGCTCCAGCAGACGCGCGAAATGAGTCCGTGAAGTGATGAAAATCACACTATTATTTGATCCACCGCAATCAGCGGCGTTGTTCAAAATTTCTACCTGTAAGTTTTTGTTAGGCAGATCTCTTTTCTTGCATCATTTTGGAAATAAGTCGAAAACATTATTGCAACATCTGTACAGGTCGGACCTATACTTGGGCCACTGGTCTGATTTGTTGCCTGTCAGTCAGTCCCTACAATCCGCGATCCCTTGTTACTTCAGGTAACAGAGTTTAATAAAATCTAATGAGGTTGTGGTTATGAACCATAAAAACCTGTTTACGAAATCCACACTTGCCGTGGCAGTGGCCCTTGTTTCTTCAAATGTGTTTGCGGCTGGCTTTCAACTGAATGAATTTTCCTCTATTGGTTTAGGTCGTGCCTACTCCGGTGAAGGCGCGATGGGTGATACCGCCGCGTCCGCCAGCCGTAACCCTGCAACCATGGCGCTGATGGATCGCCCGATGTTCTCCGTCGGCGCGGTGTTTATCGATCCCGGTGTTGATATCGACGGCCAGTCGGCCAGCGGCAACAGCCTGGATGCCAGCAATATCGCCCCAACCGCCTGGGTGCCGAATATTCACTACGTGCAGCCGCTTAACGATCAGTGGTGGGTTGGCGCCAGCGTCACCTCTAACTACGGTCTGGCTACCGAGTTCAACGACAGCTATACAGCAGGTCCGTACGCCGGTAAAACCGACCTGACCACCATGAACTTTAACCTCAGCACCGCCTACCGTCTGGATCAGCACTTCAGCTTCGGCGTGGGCTTTGACGCGGTTTATGCTCGTGCCAAAATTGAACGCTACGCCGGTGAATCCCTCGGCTCGCTGGGTATCCCGGCTAACACCCAGATTGCCCATCTGAAAGGTGATGAATGGGGCTACGGCTGGAATGCCGGTATTCTGTATGAAGTGGATGACAATAACCGCTTCGGTCTGACCTACCGTTCAGAAGTGAAGATCGATTTCGACGGCGATTATCGCAGCAGCCTGCCAAGCTCGATTAACCCACTGAATCAGGCTCTGGGTCTTGGCCTGCCGTTTGGTACCGACGGTAATACGATTCCTGGTGCACTGACGCTGAATCTGCCGGAAATGTGGGAACTGTCAGGCTTCCATAAGGTGGCACCGAAGTGGGCCGTACACTACAGCCTGGCCTACACCAGCTGGAGCCAGTTCCAGGAGCTGAAAGCCACCGGCACCAGCGGCCAGCAGCTGTTCTACAAAGATGAGAGCTTTAAAGATGCTTACCGCATCGCGCTGGGTACCACCTACTATCATGACGATCACTGGACATTCCGTACCGGTATCGCCTTCGATGACAGCCCGGTTCCGGCACAGACTCGCTCTATTTCCATTCCCGATCAGGACCGTTTGTGGCTGAGCGCCGGTACGTCTTATGCCTTCAATGAAGATGCATCGGTTGACGTCGGCGTTTCCTATATGCACGGCCAGCACGTGACGGTGAAAGAAGGCCCTTATACCTTTAACTCTACCGGTAAAGCGTGGCTGTACGGCGCAAGCTTTAACTACAAATTCTGATTACCGTTCAGCATGAAAAGGCCCGCGGGTTTCCCGGCGGGCCTTTTATTATGCAGCGCGAAAACAACTATGAGACGCGAGAATTACGGCGCATCAATATCGTTGAGTTCGTCTTTGATCGCCGCCGCATTCGGATTTTCCTGCGGGATCAGCTTGCCGTCGCTGGCAAGGAAATCATGATGCTGGAAGTAAGCCGAACGCATAAACGCATAAGGATCTTTCGAATTGCTCAGGATAGAGTCGGAATCCAGCAGCTGCGCGCGGGTTTCAATACCTTCCAGCGCCCACTTACCGGCGGACATCCACCACGTCAGCCATGACAGCGGTGGATAGAGATCGTCAACAATGCCACCGACATCCTCACGCGGCGTAAAGCTGCCGTAGCCCGGCACCACCACATATGTGCCGTAACCCACGCCGTAATGGCCCAATGTGCTACCGAAGGCGCGCGGTTCTTCTTTCGCCAGTTTCGGGTTAGCCATGCTGGCCACATCAATCAGACCGCCCATCCCCAACAGGGTGTTCAGGAAGAAACGGTTAAAGTGGATCATCGCCTTGTAGGGATTTCCCTCAACGAAGTAGTTCACCATCGATGCCGGTTCATCAAGGTTACTAAAGAAGTTGCCCAGGCCGTTTCGCGCCGGTACCGGCACGTAGTCGCGCCATGCTACCGCAACGGGCCGGAGGACGTACGGGTCCAGCACGTTGTAGTTAAAGTTGAACATTGACCGGTTGAAGCCTTCCAGCGGATCGGAACGTCCCTGAGGATCATCGGCGTTCTTAGAGCTGGCGCAGCCCACCATCATTACGCTTGCCAGCACTAAGCCCGTCAGGCGATAGTTCATTTTTTTCTCCCTGTACTGGTTTATGGATTATCGCCTGCCACCTGCTGGTCGATTGTGACCGCAAGCTGCTGTTGACCGTTGAATGGCGTAACCTCACTCAGCCCGAACCAGTCACCGGGTTGAGGATTGGCGCTGCCGTCGCGTGAAATACGTACGCGAACCCGCACCTGATGCTGCGCTGATAGCAAGCGCTCCGGCATCATTGCGTTACTGTCATCCAGCGTGAGCGATAGAGGAAAATGGCTCAGCGGCAACTGCTTCACCGCAACGGGAACTGGAGTGGTTCCGTCAGAAACAGAAATATACAACACTCCACCTTCCGGTAACATTTTTTCTGCCTCCGGCGACAGATTTACCTGAATCGCCAGATGACTGCTTTGCTGACCCGATGCGCTTTTGGCCTGCTCAATACTGCGGCGAATGACCTCAACACGCGCATCTTTGGCCGGTAAAAGCGCCAACATCTTATCCCAGGCTTCGATGGCTGCGGTGTAATCCTGCTGGCCAAAGGCATTAAATGCCAATAAACCCAGCAGACGAAGGTTGTTGCCGTCGTGTTTCAGCATATCACGCAGCATCACCGTTGCCTGGCGGTTGTCCTGCAGGTCACCGGATCGCGCCAGCACTTCAGCATAGCTCAGCCTGACGTCGGGATTATCCGGTGCCAGCTGCAGGGCGCGTTCAAAGGACTGCGTGGCGAGGGTGGCGTTATTCAGCACCATTCCCAGCCGCCCGAGCATCATCCAGTCGTTCAGATTATGCGGCTCCTGCTGCAGTTCGCTGCGAATTCCGAGCGCCAGCCGGGCCAGCTGTTCCATATTCAAGGGCGCGGCCTGCGGGTCCATTACCTGCCTGCGCAGCGCGGGCAGATCGCTTTTTACCTGCTGCCAGGCCAACACCTGCGACAGGCCGCCGGTTTTCAGATAAAACCCCACGCTGATCACAGCCAGCAGCACGCCGCCGGGAAGCAGTACCCAACGGCTCAGCGGCCGGGCAGACGGCTGCTTGGTCAGGGCAGGGTTCCGGCTGGGAGGATCGCATGGAGGGGGCGACATAAGCCCGCCATCCGCCAGACCTGACGCGCCCGGCAGGGACGGCGCTCCCGCGAACTCCGTCGCCTGGCTCCCGGCATTCGGTTCCAGCCGACCAACGTCGTAACACTGGCTGCCTCCCACGCGTTGACTCGCGGTTTCGGCTTCGGCATCACTTACACTTAAACGCTGCCTGCCGCGCAGCACAATGATCAGTGCCCCCATGGCAACAAATAGCGCCGGCCCCGCCCACAGGATCAGCGTGGAGAGCTGTAGCGGGGGCTGATAGGAAACAAAATTACCGTAGCGATCGATCATCCACGCCTTAATCTGCTCCGGAGTTTGCCCCTGGCGCAGCAGCTCATAAACCTTAAGCCGCATATCCGCCGCGATGATCGAGTTAGAGTCGGCGATGCTGTTATTCTGGCATTTGGGGCAGCGCAGTGACTCAGTCAGATGGCGATACTGCTGCTCCTGGTTGACTGAATCAAACTGATAAGTATCGATGCTGTCCGCCAGCACGCTGGTACTCAACAGCATCAGTGCCAGCGCAATCAGAAACGACTTCACTGGCTGCTCTCCCGGCTGTACTGCTGCCAGAGCGGCTTCAGCTCATCCCGCCAGACCTGTTCATTCATATCCCCGGCGTGGCGATAGCGGATAATCCCCCTGCCATCGATCAGAAACGTTTCCGGTGCGCCATACACGCCCAGATCCAGCCCCAGCATGCCGTCACCGTCATACAGGCTCAGGATGTAAGGATTTCCCAGAGTATTCAGCCAGTTCACCGCCTTCAGGCGATCGTCCTTATAGTTCAGCCCCACCACACGCACTCCCTGCGTTGCCAGCGTATTTAAATATTGATGTTCCGCCCGGCAGGTCGGGCACCAGGTCGCCCAGACGTTCAGCAGAAGCGGCTGACCGGTCAGCAGCACCGATCTGTCGTACACTTTCCCCGGCAGCTCCAGCGACTCCAGCCGGAATTCCGGCACCGGTTTACCCACCAGCGCGGATTCAAGACGCGTGGGATCGTCGCCGTTGGCGTTGCGGCTCAGTTGCCACATCAGCGCAGCCGCCAGCAGAAGAAACAGGAACAGCGGGATAAACAGTATTTTCCTGTTCATAACGCCTCCTGCGCTTTTTTACGCGAACGGTAGCGGGGGTCCAGCAGGCAAAGCACACCGCCTGCGGCCATCAGCAGGCCACCAAACCAGATCCAGCGCACGAACGGTTTGTAGTAAATACGCACCGCCCAGGAATCTCCGCCCAGCTCTTCCCCCAGCGCGGCGTAAAGATCGCGCGTAAAACCACCATCGATCGCGGCTTCGGTCATCATCATGCGGGCAACGCTGTAGTAGCGTTTTTCCGCATACAGCGTCGCTTCCTGCTGGCCGTTGCGGGTGACATCGATAACGCCGACGTCGCCAGAGTAGTTCGGGCCCTGCAGGTTGTGTAGCGCGCGGAATGTGAAATGATAATTATGGATATCCACCGAGTCCCCGGCCTTCATCCTGACGTCACGCTCCACGCTGTAGTTCTGGCTGAAGGCGATGCCAATCACCGTGACCGCCACGCCGAGATGGCCGAGCACCATCCCCCAGTGGCTGCGCGACAGGCGCAGCAGTCCCCTGAAGAAGCCGTGACGATGGGTTGCACGCTCGTGCAGCTCCATCAGCGTCAGAAGGATCACCCAGATTGCCATCAGCAGGCCGACGACGGTCATCGCCTCAATCCGGTCCTGCATCAGCCACGGCAGCAGAATCGACAGTACGCAGGTCGTCAGTGCGGCAATACCAAGCCGTTTCCACAGCGTTTTCGGACTGTCCCGCCGCCAGCGCACCAGCGGCCCGATACCCAACATCAGCGCCAGTGGCGCCATCAGCCAGGTAAACAGCGTATTAAAGAAAGGCTCGCCGATGGAAATACTGCCCAGCCCCAGCTGCTTATGTACCAGCGGCAGCATAGTACCCAGCAGCACCACCAGCACGGCGGCGATCAGCAACACGTTGTTGCCCAGCAGAAACGATTCGCGCGACCAGAGTTCGTTTTGCACTCTGCCGCGCACCCGTCCACCCTTGATGGCATACAGCAGTAGCGAACCGCCGATCGCGATCACCAGGAAGGCGAGGATAAACATACCGCGCGCCGGATCGGAGGCAAAAGAGTGCACCGAAACCAGCACGCCGGAGCGCACCAGGAACGTCCCCAGCAGGCTGAGCGAAAAGGCGGAAATCGCCAGCAGCACCGTCCAAGCCTTAAACGCCCCGCGCTTTTCGGTTACGGCCAGCGAGTGCAGCAGCGCCGTTCCCGCCAGCCACGGCATCAGCGAAGCGTTTTCGACCGGGTCCCAGAACCACCAGCCTCCCCAGCCCAGCTCGTAATAGGCCCAGGCCGATCCCAGCACGATACCTGCGGTCAGAAATACCCATGCGGCGAGGGTCCACGTTCGCGACCAGCGGGCCCACGCCGTATCCAGCCGACCGGCCAGTAGCGAAGCAATCGCAAAAGCAAAGGCCACGGAAAAACCCACGTAACCCAAGTACAGCAGCGGCGGATGGAAGATCAGCCCGATATCCTGCAGCATCGGGTTCAGATCGTTACCGTCAATCGGCAGATCCGGCAGCGTGCGGATAAACGGGTTAGAGGTCAGGGTAATAAACAGCAGAAACGCCAGATTGATCATCCCCA
Organism: Erwinia sp. S43; assembly: GCF_016624745.1. Taxonomy (NCBI): domain Bacteria; kingdom Pseudomonadati; phylum Pseudomonadota; class Gammaproteobacteria; order Enterobacterales; family Erwiniaceae; genus Erwinia; species Erwinia sp. S43. Next base: position 74,715 of record NZ_JACVTX010000025.1, read on the forward strand.
TCACCGCCAGCACGCGGGCGATAGCCTCCTGCGGCATGCTGCGGCTGAACAGAGCGACCGCCAGCGTCCAGCCGCTGAGCAGCAGCACCCAAAGCAGCAGCGATCCCTCATGCGCGCCCCATGTCGCCGCCACGCGATACCAGACCGGCAGCAGGCTGTTGGAGTTAGCGGCCACGTACGCCACGCTGAAATCATTCACTACAAAGGCGTGAACCAGAATCAGAAAAGCACCGGCAACGCAGGTAAACAGAGCAACAGCCAAAGGCCGCGCCATCGCCATCAGACGCGCATCCCGGCGGGCAGCGCCCCACAGCGGATAGATAATCAGCAGCAGGGACACACCCAGCGCCAGGCACAGCAGGAAACTGCCGACTTCCGGGATCATGGCTGACCTCCCGGGTTCACCCCGGACGCCGGTGGCCGATGATTTTTCTTCATCGCGTCGGTAATTTCCGGCGGCGTATATTTCTCATCGTGCTTCGCCAGCACCTCTTTCGCCATCACGTGGCGGCTGTCCTCCAGCACGCCCTGGGCCACCACACCCTGCCCCTCACGGAACAGATCCGGCAGAATCCCCTCATAGCTGACGTTAATCACCCCGCTGTTATCGTATAGCTGGAAAGACACTTTCAGCGTATGGGGATCGCGCTTCACGCTGCCCGGCATCACCATGCCGCCGACCCGCAGCCGCTGGCCCGGTTCCGGTTTCTGCTGCGCTTCCCCTTTGCCGTAAATAATTTCGCTGGGGGTATAGAACAGGTCAATATTGGCGCGCAGCGCATACATCACCAGCGCCGTGGCAATGCCGAGGCCAGCCAGCACCACCAGCGTGAGGATAAGACGGTTTTTTCGGCGTTGATTCATGATGGCTCCCCTGCCGACGCGGGGCGATTTTTACGGCTTTTCGCCGCGCGAATACGCTGTTCGCGTGCTTCACGCTGGCGGATCGCCGTCAGTAACCGGCGGCGCTGCATGACGGTGTGGAGGATCAGTCCGCCGAGGCCCAGCAGTGCACAAGCCACCGCCAGCCAGACATAGCTGGCATAGCCACCCATGACGAAGAAATCATGCCAGTTGGAGAATGCCGGAGTCATAACCTGCGCCCTCCTTTCATCGCGATCGCTACGGCCCAGGGGCGGTGACCTTCGCTCAGCAACAGCAGGTTGCGCAGGCGCATCAGGGTAAGAGTGACAAAGACCAGCAGCATACCGAGAATTGACCAGCGCAGCGGCGTACGCATACTCGGATCGATAGCCTGCTGCATCACGCCGGAAGATCCCTGATGCAGGGTGTTCCACCAGTCGACCGAGTAGTGAATAATCGGCAGATTCACCACGCCGACGAGGATCAGCAGCCCGGCTGCTCGTCCGCCGGTCCGGCTGTCATCAAATGCATTCCGCAGAGCGATAGCGCCCACATAAAGGAACAGCAGCACCAGCTCCGAAGTGAGCCGGGCATCCCAGATCCACCAGGTGCCCCACATGGGTTTTCCCCAGGCCGCGCCGGTCACCAGAGCGATAAAAGCAAACACGGCACCGATCGGGGCCATGGCGGCGGCGGCGAGATCGGCGGTTTTCCACTGCCACACCAGGCCAACAAACGCCGCAGCGGCCATCGTGGTGTAGACGCCCATTGACCACATCGCGGCGGGCACATGGATATAAATGATGCGATAGCTGTCGCCCTGCTGATAGTCGGCCGGAGCAAAAACGAATCCCCACCCCCATCCCAACAGTAGCGTTATTGCGCCAGCGACCGCAAACCAGGGAGTCAAAAGACCGCATATTCGATATAGCCGCTCCGGCTTACTAAGTTGATGAATCCATTTCAACATGATTAAACCTGCTAAAAATAAAAGAAAATCGTATGCGTAACGCGCCGCAATTTACTTTACATCCTGCTACTGCACGCTGACCCTCAGCGCAGCGGCGGTGGCAAACGGCGCGAGGGCAAAACTGGCGGCCAGCAAAGCCCCCAGGATCGACAGATAGCCGCTAATCGGCAGCCCCTGCCCTGCGGCATCCATCGCGCTGCTGGCAAAAATCAGCACCGGGATGGCCAGCGGCAGAACCAGCAGGCTTAACAATACGCCACCGCGCCGCAGCCCGACGGTCAGCCCCACGCCGATAGCTCCGAGAAAACTCAGCGTTGGCGTACCCAGCAGCAGGGTTAACGCCATTGCCCACCAGTTGGCATAATCCAGCGACAGCAGCAGCGCCGCCAGCGGCGAAAGCAGCAGCAGCGGCAGGCCGGTGACCATCCAGTGCGCGGCCACCTTGCCGAGTACGGTCAGCGGCAGCGGCGCGGGCATCAGCAGCAGCTGCTCCAGCGAGCCGTCGATAAAATCATCACGAAACAGCCTCTCCAGCGCCAACAGTGACGACAGCAGTGCGGCAACCCACACGATGCCCGGCGCAATCCGCGCCAGCAGCTGAGGTTCCGGCCCGATGCCCAGTGGAAACAGGGTGATGACGATCAAAAAGAACCACAGCGGATTCATCACCTCCGATCCGCTGCGGAACGCAATCCGCAGTTCCCGCTTCAGCACGCGCCAGAACATCAGTTGTACTCCGGCGCGGCCAGCCGCACGGTGCCGACCCGCTGCATGCCGGATGGCAGCGGCTGGTGAGTGGTCAGAACTACCGCACCGCCCTCTGCCGTGTGGCGCGTAAACTGCGCCATTAGCGCCTCAACCCCGGTTCGATCGATAGCGGTCAGCGGTTCATCGAGTATCCACAAGGGTGCCCGGGTCAGCCACAGCCGGGCCAGCGCCACGCGCCGCTGCTGGCCCGCCGACAGCTGCGCCGCCGGAACGTCTTCATAACCGGTAAGTCCAACCTGCTCCAGCGCCTGCAACAGCAGCGCCTGCGGGCAATCCCCATGGTAGAAGCTGAGGTTTTCCAACGGGGTCAAAATCGCCTTCACCCCCGGCTGATGCCCGAGGTACAACAGGCTGGCGTGATAAACTTCGCGCTGCCGGTAAATACTTTGCTGCTGCCAGAGCACTTCACCCCGATCCGCCCGGCTCAGCCCGGCAAGAATACGCAGCAGCGAAGTTTTCCCCGCGCCGTTGGCTCCTTCAATCTGCACAATCTCTCCTGCGGAAACGGCAAAGCTCAGCCCGCTAAACAGCGTTCGGTTATCGCGCATACAGGTCAGATTTCTGGCAGACAGCATGGGAAATTCACACATTAAATACAGGGCGATGGATCATATCACAGGCCCGACGGCTACCTGGAAGTACATTGAAAAATATCCACACTAACCCCAGGTTAATTCACTATTACAATCTCCATTTGCATATGAAAACGTCGCAGTTAAAGCTTTGTTACTCTTCTGATTGCATGACATCGTACTTTTCCCTGCTTTACCTTCACCCCCTGCGCCGCTGCCAGATAAAAAACTCCGCTACGCTTAAAAGGATACGACCGTACCTCCGGGGGAAAGATGACCAGTAAGACAAACGATAAAACCGCTGAAAATGAAGTTGAAAGCGAAGAGAGCGAACAGGGAAAGGAGATTGAAGTTGATGAGGAGGTGCTGCCTTCCCGCGCCGCCGCGGTTCACGAGCAGATACGTCAGGAGGGGGAAAAAGAGCTGGAGCGCGACGGCCTGGCGCTACTGTTTTCAGCCATCGCCGCCGGGATTTCGATGGGGGCTTCGCTGATGGCGAAGGGCATTTTCCAGGTTAATCTGCACGAGGTGCCGGGCGGCTTTCTACTGGAGAACCTCGGCTACACCTTCGGCTTTATTATCGTGATTATGGCTCGTCAGCAGCTGTTCACCGAGAACACCGTCACGGCCGTGCTGCCGGTGATGCATAAACCCACGGTGGGTAACGGGCTGCTGCTGCTGCGGCTGTGGGGGCTGGTGCTGCTGGGCAACCTGATCGGCACCGCGCTGGCCTCGCTGGGCTTTATCCATATGCCCATTTTTGACGACGCCACCCGCAGTGCATTTGTCAGTATCAGTCAGAAAGTGATGGAGAATCCGCCGAACGAAATGTTTGCCAACGCCGTGGTGTCCGGCTGGATTATCGCCACCATGGTCTGGATGTTTCCTTCCGCCGGTGCCGCCAAAATCTGGGTGATTATCCTGATGACCTGGCTGGTTGCGCTGGGCGATCTCGCTCATATCGTGGTCGGCTCCGTCGAGATCTTCTATCTGGTCTTTAACGGCGACATCCCGTGGCAGCAGTTTATCTGGCCGTTTGCCCTGCCGACGCTGGCCGGCAATATCATCGGCGGCACCTTTATTTTTGCCCTGCTCAGCCACGCGCAAATCCGCAACGATATGCGTAACAAAGCCAAAGCCGAGGCGGAAGCCAAAGCGAAGCGCGAGAAGCACAGGCAGCAGGGACACACGGCGAATTGATGGTAAAATGCGCAGTCAGTTCGGTAAGTAGTTAATCTGCGGCAGGAATTGCGCTATACTCCCGCCGCTGTCTCCTTAGTTAAATGGATATAACGAGCCCCTCCTAAGGGCTAGTTGCAGGTTCGATTCCTGCAGGGGACACCATATCATCTGCCAGTATCCCGCCATAACCCTTCGCACTCCACCACGATTACTGTTACAAGTATTTTTATGAAAACACCTAACCATCTGGTTTTTATATCTTTTAATCAAATTCACAATTGTAGAAGGTTTACATAATTTGTATACTGACACTTTTGAGTAGTAAGCTAGCCCTCAAAACCTTCAATTGTAACTGATATGAAACACCTTAGATAAGAAAGTTAATTTCACTAATCATTTTCATAATGATTTATAATGTTATGGTGTAGCATAGTTAGTTTTAACATATTAGTATTTTATTTATTTTGATAAAAATTAATAGGTTACATTAGAATGGCATTTGTTAGTGTTGGTTCAATTGATGAAAAATTCGTAACTTGTACATAATGCCATTCTTACCGATCCTAATGACTCTACTCAAATTTACTAACTATTGATAAGGACAAAAATAGTGGATGAATTTTCAGAAATCTCCAAAAAAATATTCAGCTTATTTTCAACAGATCAAGACTTTCATGCTGAGCAACAAAACGATGGTAGGTACTATAAAAAGCATGGAAGAATAACATCTGTAAAAATCGAACAAATGCTTAGAGACCACGGTTCAATAGCGGTGTATCAGCGGAATATAGATGACAGAATTAAATGGATTTGCTACGACTTTGACATTGTCAAATCACAACTATCTGAATCAAAAAGACAAAAAGCACAGGATGAACTTAATTTAACCGTAACTAAGTTTTGCAATTATTTAGTAAAAAAAGAAATATCATTTCTTATTGAACACTCTGGAAATAGAGGCATTCACATATGGATCACCTTTAATATACCTATATCTATAAAAAATGGATATGAAATAACGTCACTATTACTTGAACATGCGCAGCTAAATTACAATTCAGAAATCATTGCAATAGATTTATTTCCGCACTCCAACAAAATTACGAATAGTGTAGGGTCTTGCGTAAAACTTCCTTTATCTAAGCATAAAAAATCAGGATGCTATTCATTTTTCTTGAAAGGAGTCAATTCTGTAGGCAAATCATCCCCTCCTCAATCACTCTCCCAAGAATTTTTATTTGAACAAAAAAAAATAGTCGACACACATGCGCCTGTATCAATTGAACAGATTGAAAAAACCTTCAATGTCTTTTTATCGCTACACCATACCTCATATTTCGAAGCTAGAATAAAAGAAATCAGAGTTAATGAATTCTGTTTAGGTGAGCTATTAAAACACTGGGAAAAACACCCACCTTTAAATAACTTAAAAAAGAAAATTGAAGACCGTAACCTAAATAATCAAGAGCGGAAGCTCTTAGTAGGAATACTCGGAAATGTAGTTGGAAAAGATTTAAAAAAAATAGGTGAAAAAACCCTACTTAAAATATTCGAAATGCAGCAAAACTATAACAAAGACATTACACTCAAAGCAATAGATATGCTTTCTTCTTTTTACTTTCCAACAAAAGAACAGATGGAAGACATACTGAAAGAAAGGTTTGATAAAACTATCACAGATACCAACCTTTTAGATGCGATTTTAATAAAAGTTATCAGTTACGATCAAGGATACTTTGACTTTTGCATAACAGACGTCGAAGTAACAAGAAATGCCGAGATGAAATACCTTATACAAAATGATGAGGCTCAATCTCGAAAAGTTTTCAACGAGCTTTGTATAATTAGGCCTGAAGAGTATTTATCAAATATAAAAAGCTTTATTGAAAATTACTCTAGAGACAAAGTTAATTTCTATAGGCATTCTAGAAAAGAAAGCGATAAAGAAAGAGAGTTAATAAGCCTTGAGTGCCTTGAACGTATAACAACAAGTATGATTCTAAAGCAAATTCACCATTTCTTTAGTCTACCCAATAGCAATTCAAGTCATGGGTACAGGGTTCAAAATGGTTTCAAAAATGGTTTCATATTCGAGCCATGGCTCTATCTTTGGATTCAGTTCTTATCTAACATTTCAACTTTCATCAATAATCCAGACAACTCAGATTGTTATATAATAAAAGCAGACATTGCATCATTTTATAACAAAGTAGATCATGACAAACTTAAAAGAATACTATTAGATAGCTCTCCATTAAGCACTGTTAAAGAGAAACTAACATTATTAGATAGCCAATCCTTAGAGAAATACAAAAAATTAATAACAATCTGTCTTGATATCTCTAAGGCTACCGTTACTGATGATAAAGGGTTACCGCAAGGCCCAGCCTTTGCAAGATTCTTTGCAGAGTTGTATTTATCTGAGATCGATAGTAAATTTGAAGAATTACTAAGCAATGATTCAATATTATTATATCAACGATATGTTGATGATATTTTTATTGTATGCAAGTCTGAAAATGAAGCTAAAGTGACGCTTTCACTTCTTGAGTCAGAACTTAATATGCTGGGACTTGAAATAAAACATAGTAAGACCCTTATAAAAAAAGTCGCAGACTTTTCTCCCGACTATGATAAGTATCGTTCTCAGTCAAAATATTCAGTAGATAGAATTTCCACTAATTTCTCAACCGCGACCAATGAAGAGAAAAGTCATGCTATAAACGAATTTATCGGTCTTATACAGTCAGATACTAAACAGGATGATTACTCATTTATTTTTTCTCACCTTAGAGGGGTCGCTGAGGTCGAACAATTAAAAAATGATGAGATAGATGATATTCTTGCAAGCGGGGTAGGTAGAGGAAGTTTATATCGGAACCTTTTTAATCATGTCTTAGAAGAGGAAAAAAACTGGCATTATCTAATATCAGCAAAAACTTACAATCCTCTTCAATCAGAAGTACTCACTTCGACAATTATAAATTTTATTGAAGAAGGAAAAAATAGTCATGATAAATTTATAGATTTGATGAATGAAATTTATGACAAATTGACATTGACCAATATGGTAAATGAGCACTTGTTACAAATGAATTTATTAATGGGACTAGATGTTGATTATAAAAAAATGTCCGCTAATTCAATAGTCGATGTGGTGAGTGCATTTCCCCTACGATTAAACATAAAAACGACAGCCCCCCTTCTGGAACAAATTAACACTGAATTAAACAGCATGGATGATAAAAACAAAATCATAAATGTACTATATGCGTTATCACGTACGGCGCACATAGAAACAGAAGAATTGAAAAAGATATCCTCTCTGTTTTTCTCTTACATTGCCTTAAATATGGTTAATGCTGAGTTCAGTCAAAAAGAGGAATTCATCAACGAAAGCCTAAGCTACACAATAAAGTACCACTACCTTATTTCTTTATTTTCATTATCTAAAGTCAATACATCTCGTGAATTGCTAATAAGCATGTGGAAGTATTGCGCCTGTATGCATAATAATATTAAACACAATATTAATGAGAAGATTGATTATGGGTGGATACATAAAATAGCATCAATAGAATTAGATCAAAGCAAGTTGTACGTTTTATTATCGTCAATCGTAGATGGCGAGATTTTCAGAGGAACAACAGACAAGAGATCCGTTTTCAAAACTTACCATACACTTCTGTTAATAAGGTTATCAGAAAAGATCTCAGAATGGAAAAGCGATGATTTAGATGCCTTACTTGAAAAAATAAGTAGAACCTCCAATTTTTACGAATGGATCATAAACAGAGATCAAACTGATTTACTTCCTAATTCTAGGGAGTGGTTTTGTAAGTATCCCGCATAATCGTGCCATTCACATTTAGAGATCTTCCGGCAT
>NZ_JACVTX010000026.1:0-81011 GCF_016624745.1 Erwinia sp. S43
AGTGGCTGACTTGTCAGTCGCTGTGCCGTCTCAGTGGTTGCGCATTATAGGGAGGCCGAGCGGGAACGCAAGCAGAAATATTAAGTTTTTATCTGCTTGCTGAAACTTCGTGCGAAACGCTGCTTTTTAGCCCTGTTTGATGCGTGCAGGCAGCTCTGCAAGGCTATTTAGCACCCAATCTGCCGCTTTTTCACCCTCGGCGGTAACGGGCTTCCCGGTGCGAACCAGTACTTTTTTACCCACTCCAGCCGCCGCACCTGCCATCATGTCCTCTATTTTGTCGCCAACCATATAAGAAGCGGCCATATCAATGTGCAATTCCTGCTGTGCAGACAGCAGCATTCCCGGCTGCGGTTTACGGCAGTCACAGTTTTGACGAAGCTCTTCTACTACAGCTTCAGGATGATGTGGGCAGAAATAGATGCCATCGAGATCGACATCACGATCGGCGAGCGACCAGTCCATCCACTCGGTCAGGTGCATAAACTGATCTTCGGTAAACATACCGCGGGCGATACCAGACTGGTTGGTCACCAGCACCAGCGCGAAACCCATCTTCTTTAATTCGGCCATGGCTTCAATAACGCCATCGATAAACTCAAAGTTGTCGCTTTCTGAAACATAGCCATGATCGATATTAATGGTGCCATCACGATCGAGAAAAATTGCCGGGACATTGGTAGCCACGTAGTCACTCCTGCTAAAAAATTTGCCATAGAGTATCTCACGATTGCCATAGAAGAGAGAATGCCAGTTTGAATGACTTCGATTGATTTAGACGTCTGGATGCCTTAACATCCACTTGCGTTCTGCTTTACTGCTGAATGCATAAGTAAGAATGAACGCCACGGACAACCCCCATCACGATAATAAATAAAGCAATGATAAAACTTTCAAATATTACCAAAGTGTTCCAGCAGGGTTCACGCACGATTACAGCGCTGTCCGATGTCAGCCTGCACGTGCCTGCCGGGCAAATTTACGGGGTTATCGGCGCTTCCGGCGCCGGTAAAAGTACCCTTATTCGCTGTGTTAATCTGCTGGAGCGCCCGACCTCCGGTAAAGTGCTGGTCGATAATCAGGATCTCACCACGCTCTCATCAGCACAGCTGACGCTGGCACGCCGCCAGATTGGCATGATCTTCCAGCATTTTAATCTGCTGAACTCCCGAACTGTTGCAGGCAACGTTGCGCTGCCGCTGGAGTTGGGCAATATGTCGAAAGCAGAAATAAAGAACCGCGTGGTTGAGTTGCTGGAACTGGTCGGCCTGGCCGATAAGTATGACTCATGGCCAGCCAACCTTTCCGGCGGTCAGAAGCAACGCGTGGCAATTGCTCGCGCGCTGGCCAGCAACCCAAAAGTGCTACTGTGCGATGAGGCCACCAGCGCCCTCGATCCGGCAACCACGCGTTCAATTCTTGAATTGCTGAAGGATATTAACCGCCGCCTGGGTATCACCATCCTGCTAATCACTCATGAAATGGATGTGGTGAAACGCATCTGTGACTGCGTCGCGGTGATTAGTGACGGTAAGCTGATTGAACAGGATACGGTGAGTGAGGTCTTCTCCCATCCTAAGACGCCGCTGGCCCAACAGTTTATTCAGTCCACACTGCATCTGGATATTCCTGAAGATTACCTTCAGCGCCTGTCCCCTGAAGCCCGTGAGAATACCGTTCCTTTACTGCGTCTGGAATTTACCGGCCAGTCGGTTGATGCCCCCCTCCTTTCAGAATCCGCTCGCCGTTTCAATGTGAATAACAACATTATCAGCGCTCAAATGGATTACGCGGGCGGCGTCAAGTTCGGCATTATGCTGGCGGAAATCCACGGTAGCGCCGACGATACTCAGGCCGCTATCGCGTTTCTGCAGCAAAATCATGTAAAGGTAGAGGTATTAGGTTATGTCTGAGGCAATGATGTGGTTAATGGGCCGCGGCATCTGGGAAACCCTGATGATGACCTTTGTCTCCGGCTTTTTTGGTTTTGTTATCGGTCTGCCGGTCGGTGTACTGCTGTACGTTACCCGCCCGGGACAGATTATCGCGAACGCAAAACTCTATCGCGTGCTGTCGGCGGTGGTTAACATCTTCCGCTCGATCCCTTTCATTATACTGCTGGTGTGGATGATTCCATTCACCCGAATGATTGTCGGAACTTCAATCGGTCTTCAGGCGGCGATTGTACCGTTGACCATTGGTGCGGCACCGTTTATTGCACGTATGGTGGAAAACACCCTGTTAGAGCTGCCAACCGGTCTGATTGAAGCCTCGCGCGCCATGGGCGCAACCCCGCTGCAAATCATCTGTAAGGTTCTGCTACCGGAAGCGCTGCCGGGTCTGGTGAATGCAGCTACTATTACTTTGATCACCCTGGTGGGTTACTCCGCAATGGGCGGTGCAGTGGGCGCAGGCGGCCTGGGGCAGATTGGCTATCAGTATGGCTATATTGGTTATAACGCCACTGTGATGAATACCGTTTTAGTCCTGCTGGTTGTTCTGGTGTATCTGATTCAGTTTGGCGGCGATCGCATTGTTCGCGCGGTCACTCATAAGTAAACACAACAGTAATATTCGTTATTTAAGGAAGGGACATGTCTTTTAATTTTAAAACGTTTGCTGCCGTAGGCGCACTTATCGGTACTCTGGCTCTGGTTGGCTGCGATCAGAAAGAGAAAGATCCAAACCACATCAAGGTGGGTGTGATTGTCGGTGCCGAGCAGCAGGTTGCTGAAGTGGCACAGAAAGTGGCGAAAGAGAAATATGGCCTGAACGTGGAGCTGGTGACGTTTAACGACTACGTACTGCCTAACGAAGCACTGAGCAAAGGCGATATTGACGTCAATGCCTTCCAGCATAAGCCATACCTCGATCAGCAGATCAAAGATCGCGGCTACAAACTGGTTGCAGTGGGTAACTCCTTCGTTTATCCGATTGCCGGCTATTCGAAAAAAATCAAATCACTGGATGAACTGCAGGAAGGCGCGCAGGTTGCCATTCCTAACGATCCAACCAACCTGGGTCGTTCACTGCTGCTACTGCAGAAAGTGGGCCTGATTAAACTGAAAGATGGCGTTGGTCTGCTGCCAACCTCACTGGATGTTGTTGAGAATCCGAAAAACATCAAACTGGTTGAGCTGGAAGCGCCACAGCTGCCGCGCTCCCTGGACGATCAGCAGATCGCACTGGCGGTAATTAACACTACCTACGCCAGCCAGATCGGCCTGACCCCGGCGAAAGACGGTATCTTCGTAGAAGATAAAAACTCCCCATACGTTAACCTGATCGTTGCGCGCGAAGATAATAAAGACGCAGAAAACGTGAAGAAATTCGTTCAGGCCTATCAGTCTGACGAAGTTAACGAAGCGGCTAACAAAACCTTTAACGGCGGCGCGGTTAAAGGCTGGTAATACCTTAATGCAGGCCGTACCAGCGGCCTGCATGCTTTACGAATAACTGACTCCCGTTCTGCATATCCCGCTCTCCCCTTGTTATTTCTGCTACGGCTTGCTTCAATAACGCCACTTTTACCGAACATGAGGATTCCCCATGCGTGTTTTGCCGCTCTGTTTGCTGGCCCTGTCGCTGACAGGCTGTTCGCTGCTGCAGAAACCCTACCAGCCCATCACGCCAATCGAGAAACCAGCGCAAACGGAACCTGCACGTGCTAAACCTACGGCTCATCCAGCTCCGGTAAAACTGTATACCGATGCGGCTGAACTGGTCAGCAAGCCTTTCCGCGATCTCGGAGAAGTGTACGGTGATGACTGCCAAAGCAGCACCCAGGACTCTCCACCGAATATTGCGACTGCACGCAAGCGGATGCAGGTCCGGGCTTCAGGCATGAAGGCCAATGCTGTACTGCTGCATAAGTGTGAAATTGTGAGTTCAGCACAGGGATGCTACCGCCAGGCGATTTGTCAGGGCTCGGCACTGAAAGTCTCCAATTAACAATCGTTATTGGTCCACTCAGCCAGAATCCTCAAGAATTTATTGCGATATTTCATCTCGCAACCTATGACAAAAAGTAAGAACCAGGCCGTAAAATATCGCTAAAACAGAAGGGTAAAATCATTATTTTTTAATCGCTTAGTAAGATTGCGGGTTAATTATGGGGTTGTTATATTCAGCCCCCACAATTAACATAAAAAGGATTTTCCATGCGTCTTATTACATTTTGTTTGCTGGCTATGGCTCTGGCAGGTTGTACTGCACAGTCTCATAAAACTAAGCCGATCCAGGCTGCAACACCCGCTCAGCACGCTGCTCCAGCAAAAAAAATGCTGACCAACACCAGCAGCCCAAACATTGCTATTTATAACAGCGTTGAAGCGCTGAACGGCAAAGCGTTTCTTGCGCTGGGTGGCGTTTCAGGTGATGATTGTCAGGTTGAAGCGAAAGATTTCCCACCTAATCTGGTTAATGTTCGCCAGCAAATGCAAAAACGCGCTGCTGCGCTGTCAGGTAATGCCCTGCTGATGCAAAGCTGCGAAGTATTGAGTGGCGCTCCGGGTTGTTATCGCGAAGCCACGTGTCAGGGTTCAGCCATAAGAGTCGCAGAGTAAATGTCCTCATTCTCCTTCCAGCAAATTGGTACTATTCATTCCCCCTGGAAGGAGAAATTTGCCGTTCCCAGACAGCCCGGTCTGATTGAGGACGGCGGTGGTGAACTGCGTCTTTTACCTCCCTATAATCAGCCGGAAGCGGTGAGAGGCCTTGAGGCATTCAGCCATCTCTGGCTGCTGTTTATTTTCCATCAAACCATGGAAGGTGGCTGGCGCCCTACCGTACGACCACCGCGTCTGGGCGGTAATGCACGTATGGGCGTATTCGCTACCCGATCAACCTTTCGCCCTAATCCAGTCGGGATGTCCCTGGTTGAGCTGAAAGGCATTCGCTATGAACAGCAGCAGGTTATTCTGGAGCTGGGCAGTCTCGATCTGGTCGACGGCACGCCGATTGTCGATATCAAACCCTATTTGCCTTTTGCCGAAGCCCTGCCCGATGCGCGCGCGGGTTTTGCTCAACAGGCCCCCGCAGCAGATATGGCCGTTTTCTTTACTCCGGCAGCCCAGGAACAGCTGGCACAACATCTGTTTCGTTATCCACATCTTGAGCGTTTTATTTCTCAGGTGCTGGCACAGGACCCTCGGCCGGCCTATCGTAAAGGCGAAGAACCGGATCGGGAATATGCTGCCTGGCTGCTGGATTTTAACGTTCGCTGGCGTGTCACCCTTGCGGGTACCGAAGTTATCGCTATCGACCCACGTTAATTTAGTCCGGCATCTTTTGACTCACCCGACACGCTGGTACACTAGCCGCCACGTTTTTTGACTCTCTTCCGTTCATATGGAATCGTAACTCATGCGTACTACTCAATACCTGCTCTCCACTCAAAAGGAGACACCTGCCGACGCTGAAGTGATCAGCCACCAGCTGATGCTGCGCGCCGGGATGATCCGCAAACTGGCATCCGGCCTTTATACCTGGTTACCGACCGGCCTGCGCGTGCTGAAAAAAGTTGAAAACATCGTGCGCGAAGAGATGAACAACGCCGGTGCCATTGAGATTTCGATGCCGGTTGTCCAGCCTGCCGATCTCTGGCAGGAGAGCGGCCGCTGGGAGCAGTACGGTCCGGAGCTGCTGCGCTTTGTCGATCGCGGCGATCGTCCTTTTGTACTCGGCCCAACGCATGAAGAAGTGGTCACCGATCTGATTCGCAATGAACTGAGCTCCTACAAACAGCTGCCGCTGAATGTATTCCAGATCCAGACGAAATTCCGCGATGAAGTCCGTCCGCGCTTCGGTGTGATGCGCTCGCGCGAATTTATCATGAAAGACGCTTACTCATTCCACACCACGCAGGAATCGCTGCAGGAAACCTACGACGCGATGTATCGCGCCTACAGCCAGAGCTTCACCCGCATGGGACTGAACTTCCGTGCGGTTGATGCCGATACCGGTTCAATCGGCGGTAGCGCTTCCCACGAGTTCCAGGTACTGGCACAAAGCGGTGAAGACGATGTGGTGTTCTCCACCGAGTCAGATTACGCGGCCAATATGGAAAAAGCGGAAGCGGTAGCACCAGCCGGTGGCCGTGCCGCGCCATCTCAGGAAATGGCGCAGTTCGATACGCCAAATGCCAAAACTATCGCCGAGCTGGTTGAGCAGTTTAACCTTCCGGTTGAGAAAACCGTGAAAACGCTGATGGTGAAAGCGACAGAAGAGAGCGGCCACACGCTGGTTGCCCTGCTGGTACGCGGCGACCACGAACTGAACGAAGTCAAAGCTGAGAAAATTGATATCGTTGCGGCACCGCTGACCTTCGCGACCGAAGAAGAAATCCGTGCGCTGGTAAGCGCTGGCCCGGGTTCGCTTGGTCCTGTTGGCCTGCCAATGCCAATCGTCGCAGACCGTACCGTTGCCGCGATGAGCGACTTCAGCGCCGGTGCGAACATCGATCACAAACACTTCTCGGGTATTAACTGGGAGCGCGATCTGCCGCTGCCGCGCGTCGCGGATATCCGCAACGTCGTGGAAGGCGATGCCAGCCCGGATGGGAAAGGTACGCTGCAGATTAAGCGTGGTATCGAGGTGGGTCATATCTTCCAGCTCGGCACCAAATACTCGGAAGCGATGAAAGCCTCCGTACAAGGTGAAGATGGCCGTAACCAGATTATGACCATGGGCTGCTACGGTATCGGTATCACCCGCGTTGTGGCGGCGGCAATTGAGCAGAACCACGATGAACGCGGCATCATCTGGCCAGCCGCATTGGCACCGTTCCAGGTCGCGATCCTGCCAATGAATATGCAGAAATCATTCCGCGTGAAAGAGCTGGCGGAAGAGCTGTACAGCACGCTGCGAGCCAAAGGCATTGATGTGATCCTTGACGACCGTAAAGAGCGTCCGGGTGTGATGTTTGCCGATATGGAACTGATTGGCGTGCCGCATACCATCGTGATTGGCGATCGTAATCTCGACAGCGAAGAAATTGAGTACAAATCCCGCCGCGAAGGTGAGAAGCGTATGATCAAAACCAACGAGATCGTTGAGTTCCTGGTTGCCGAACTGGCGAAGTAATTCACTGGTTTATTAACGAAAACGGCCATCGCTAATGCGGTGGCCGTTTTATTTTAAGCGGAGAAAGACGCTTAGCTGGCGGGCTGTTGCGAACGGGCGGTTAAATGATAGCGCTGCTGATTACTCAGCGGCACACCACGGACCGATAACACCTCAAGTCCCTCTTCCGTTGGGCGGAACAGCTGTTTCTCGCCGTTCATCGCCACCAGCGTTAACGTGTCTGCCGTGCGCGCCCACTTGCCGTACTGAGCAAACCGCATTCCATTGGCACCCATTTCTCGCTGCTCCAGTACATAGCTGCCATCAGCGGCCAGGAAAAGCGAAGATTCGCTGTCGCGGCAGTTTTGCCCACAGGGCATTAGCCCGCTATAGCTCTGACGCATCGGTTCCAGTGCCGCATACTGCTGCGCGGGCTGATGGTTATTACAGCCAATCAGCGTGGCAAGTACCAGTGCGGCACTGAAACTTAACAAAACCGTTTTCATCGCATCTCCTGCTGCCTGAATAAATAGACCCAAGGTCCGTTAGTCGCTGCGAACTTTGCCGCGAAGCGATTTGGTCGACGATTTACGCGCTTTACTCTCCAGCCTGCGCTTTTTAGATGCCAGCGTCGGGCGCGTACTGCGGCGAACCTTTTCAACAACCGTCAGCTCAAGGATTAAATTCTCCAGCCTTTTTAATGCCGCCTCACGGTTCATGTCCTGGCTGCGATACTCCTGCGCCTTGATAATCACTATGCCCTCAGGCGTAATCAAATGATGACTGGCGGCCAGCATGCGCGACTGATAAAACTCGGGCAGGCTGGAAGCCCGGATATCAAAACGCAGATGAATGGCCGTAGAGCTTTTATTCACGTGTTGCCCACCCGCTCCCTGCGCGCGAATCGCAGTAATTTCGATTTCAGCGTCGGGAATGGTGACATTACGTGAAAGAATAATCATGGCTTCTTACCTGCATCCAACCACGTCTCAAACTGAATTTCAAGGTGGTGGGTATCATCAGATAGCCAGATTGTGCCATCCTGAATGGTTGCCTGTAACTGCATGGAACGGGATGCAAGCTGGGTGAGTGCGCTGAGCTGTTCATCGTTCAGGTAACGAATGGACAAATTATCCTGCTGTGCCAGCTTGTTCTGATTCTGCTGCCACCAGGGCTGTGCCGCACGCCAGTTATAGGCATACAGCCAGACGTGCTGCGAACGACTGCAGGCTTTTTTAATACGTCGCTCTTCGGGCAGCCCCAGTTCTACCCACAGATCAATGCCGTTATGATCGTTAAGCTGCCAAATTTCCGGCTCATCCTCGGCGCTTAAGCCGCGGGTAAACGTTAAACGTTCATGGGCATGAACCATCCACGCCAGCAGTCGTAGCATCAGGCGCTCTTCGGTTTCAGACGGGTGACGTGCCAGCGTCAGTACCTGGTCAATAAATACATTGCGGTCCATATCCGCGACGTTAACCGTCGCTTTGTAAATCGTTGCTTTCAGTGCCATAGGGATCCTTATCTTCGTTACCGGTCATTGTAACCGATGGCGCAGCAATTCACCCGTACCCGGCTGATTTCCGATAAAAGCCTGTGCTATAGTCGATGTTAGTCAGAGAAACACTCTGAAGGAGGTGCAAGTGCAAAACTATTGTGAATTAGTTCGCCGTAAATATGCCGAGATCGGCAGTGGCGACCTGGGATACGTGCCGGATGCTCTGGCCTGCGTATTGAAAGCACTCGATGAAATAGCCGGGAATCCTGAGCTAAACTCTTCCATCAGGGAACAGGCAGCCTTTGCTGCCGCTAACTTATTGGTGAGCGACTATGTTGACGAATGAAGCCTACAAACCGATCAACTGTGATGACTACGACAGCCTGGAACTCGCCTGCCAAAAACACTGGACGCTGGCGCTGACGCTGAAAAGCGGCGAGCAGTTAAAAGCCAAAGCGAAAGATATTCTGTCGCGGAAAAACGTTGAGTACCTGACGGTGGAGATTGCCGGTGAAACCAGCGACCTCCGCCTCGATCATATTGCCAGTTTCAGCCATCCCGACCTCGGCACCGTCGTGGTTAGCGAGTCAGATTAACCCACACGTCAATCATAACAGGGGCGGAAAACACCTCGCCCCTTCCCCGTCAGGGCTTCAGGCCCGCGTAGTACGCCGCTAAATCATCGATATCTTCATCACTGAGACCGGCAACAAACGCCTTCATCACCTCAGCCTGTCCGCCACTGCGGGCACCCGTTTTATACGCGTGTAGCGCCAGTCCAAGATACGCCTCATTTTGCCCAGCCAGATTAGGGTAGATCGGCGCAGCGGCTTTACCGTCTGCACCATGGCAGGCCATACAGGCTGCGGATTTTTGCTGCCCGGCGCTACTGTCACCCGCCGCAATAACCGGCAGGCTGGTTAACAGAAACATCGCTGCCGTCAGGCTTTTTTTCAACATAGCACTCCCTGAATTCATTGTTGCCAGCGTATCCGCCAGGCGGTTTCCGCTGAAGATGGCGCCCCTTCATGGGTCACAAATACCCCCAACGCGGCAATCAGCTGTTCACCATAAAACAGCAGCGGTATACGTTCACGCCGCCAGGGCGGAATACCGGCCTCCTGCCAGAGCTTTTTCAGCGGGCGGCTGCCCGCACGGCCCACGATATGAAACGAGCCCCGCGCCTGAAATCGTACGCTGACCGTTTCCGATGACTGCGGCTGACGCAGCGATATCCCGGCATCATCTACAGCCAGCTGCCCCAGCTCAGCCGGTAACGTCAACGGCAACCAGGGTGCAGCCCAGTCGATCTGACGATCGGCCAGCGGCTCAGATGGGCGTAACCACCACAGACGATCGCGAAAACGACGAACTTCAGAAACTCCAAGCCGCAGGCACGGCGTGGCATCTTCACGGCTCAGCACCACCTCCTGCCACAGCCGCTCAAGCCCTTCCCGCGAGGGCATCGCACCGTTTTGCCGCGCAATCCAGCGCCGCAGCAGCGCAGCGCGGCGGACCGGGCTCATGCTCAACAGCGGCGTGAAACCCAGGCTTCCATCTTCGGCGATCAGCGCATCAAGCGACTCGGCCAGCAGCTCGTCAAGCAGTTGCTCCTGTTCGCCGCACAGTGCGGCGCTGCGGGCAGCGGCGGCAGAAAAGTGTGGCCAGCGTTCATTCAGTAACGGCAATATCTCTAAGCGCAGGAAGTTGCGGTCATAGCGCGTGTCCTGATTACTCTCATCTTCAATCCAGCTGAGCCGATGGCGCGCGGCCCACGCCTCAAGCTGCTGACGACTGAAATCCAGCAGCGGGCGCAGATGCAGATTGTCACCGCGCATCTGCACCGGTGACATGGCTGCCAGGCCCGCCGGGCCGCTACCGCGTTTGAGCGCCAGCAGCAGGGTTTCACTCTGATCGTCCCGGTGCTGCGCGGTCAACAGCGTTTCCTCCGGATCGATGTGCTGAGCCAGCGCCTGATAGCGTGCGCTTCTCGCCGCCGACTCAATGCCCCCCAGCCGCGCATCAACCGTCACCTTCACCACCTCCAGCGGCACCTGCCACTCCGCACACTGGCGGCGGCAGTGTGCCACCCAGCCGTCCGCCAGCGGGCTAAGACCATGATGAACGTGCAGCGCCCGCAGTCGCAGCGTCGGCCACTGCTGGCGCAGCTGCACCAGCTGGTGAAGCAGCACGGTGGAATCCAGACCGCCGCTGTAGGCCAGCAGTACGGGCTGCTCTGCCGTCAGTGAGCGTTCAAGATGAGCAAGATCTGACATGGTAATCCTAAAGAGAACACCCGGCGCGGTACGCCGGGTTTGGACGTTCCTATTTTAAGCCTGATACAGTTCCAGGGGCAAACCGTCAGGATCGCTGAAGAAGGTAAAACGCTTGCCGGTCAGCGGATCGATGCGAATATCTTCACAGATCACGCCGCGTTCGCTCAGATACTGCGTGGCGGCATCAATATCCTCCACGCTGAATGCAAGATGGCGCAGGCCGCAGGCTTCCGGCCGCGAAGGCCGCGACGGGGGTTCAGGGAACGAAAACAGCTCAATCACATAGCTGCCGTTCAGTGCCAGATCGCCCTTCCAGGAATCACGCGCTTCGCGATATACCTCTGCCATGAGCGTAAAACCCAGAATATCGCAGTAAAACGCTCGGCTGAGCGGATAGTCTCGCGCAATAATCGCGATATGATGCACCTGCTTTAACTGTAAACCGGACATGCTGTCACCTGAATCAATGCTGTTTAGCAGTACCTTACGCAGCGACGAACCTGACCGCAACGGGTGAGATTCCGTAAAACGGCCTAAATTACCGCGTCATCTTTCAGCACCCGCACCAGATACTGCCCGTCCTCGGTAAGGGTGGCACCGTGTATATCCGTTTCAAAGCCGGGATAGCGCTCCCCCACCGAACACAGCATCAACAGAAAATCGAGCACGGCGCGGCTTTCAGCAGTGATCATTTCACCCGGCATTACCACCGGTACGCCCGGTGGATAGGGCAGGATCATATTGGCCGAGATCCGCCCCACCAGCTCGCTGATATCCACGGTTTCAACATTGCCCTTAACCTGCTGCTGGAACATCTGGTGTGGAGTAAGTTTCATCTCCGGCAGTACGGCAAACGCCTGCAGCATCAGGCGCGGTAAGTCATGCTGGCAGATCAGTGAGTGGATCCCCTGCGCCAGATCCTGAATACGCATATTGCGATAAAAGTCCGGATCTTCCGCATACAGATCCGGCAGCATATTTTTGACCCGCAGATTAAGGTCGTAAGCCCGCTTGAACTCCGTCAACCCGCGCAGCACGCTCATCGCTTTGGTTTTATCAATGCCGATACTGAACAGGAACAGCAGATTGTAAGGCCCGGTTTTCTCCACCACGATACCGCGCTGATCGAGGAATTTCGCTACCAGCGCCGCCGGGATCCCCTCTTTCGCCATCTCGCCAAGCTCGCTCATACCGGGAGTCAGGATAGTGACTTTGATCGGATCAAGGTACATATGATCGGCATCCGCATCGCGAAAACCGTGCCAGTCCTCCTCGCCAGGCTGGATCGGCCAGCATTCCGGTTCATCAATGCCTTCCGGCTGCCAGATATCGAAGAACCAGCCGTCTGACTCTTCGCGCAGGCGCTGGATTTCACGGCGGAAATGCAGTGCCCTCTCAACCGAACGGTTAATCAGCCGCTTACCGGGATTACCGCGCAGCATGGCCGCCGCCGTTTCAATGGAAGCGACGATTGAATAGTTGGGCGACGTGGTGGTGTGCATCATATAGACCTCATTAAAGGTCTGTTCGTCGTAGTCGCCCTTAATGTGGATCAGCGACGCCTGCGAGAAAGCGGCCAGCAGTTTATGCGTCGACTGCGTTTCATAAATCACTTTCCCCGCCGTTCGCTCGCCGCTCATGCCGCTCAACCCGCTGTAGATAGGATGAAAATTGGTATACGGCACCCAGGCAGAATCAAAGTGGATAGAGGGAACGTCCAGCGTCTCCTTAATATACTGCGTGTTATACAGCAGCCCGTCGTAGGTTGAATTGGTAATCACCGCGTGAACCGGCCAGCTGGCACGCGGCGTCTGGGCCACTTTCTGTTCAATACTCTCTCTGGTGAACTCTCGTTTCGGTATACCACCGAGTATCCCCAGAGCGTTGCGCGTCGGCTTCAGCCAAATCGGAATAACATCACTCATCATCAACAGATGGGTCAGTGATTTATGGCAGTTGCGATCGACCAGCACGGTGCTTCCGGCGGGGGCTGCATACATGCCGACGATTTTATTTGAGGTCGAGGTTCCGTTAGTGACCATATAGCTCTGCTCGGCACCGAAGGTGCGGGCAACATATTCTTCGGCCTCAAGATGCGGACCGGTATGGTCGAGCAGCGATCCCAGTTCGGTCACCGAGATGGAAATATCCGCCTTCAGAGTGTTTGCACCAAAGAAATCGTAAAACAGGCAGCCTACCGGGCTTTTCTGGAAGGCCGTTCCGGCCATGTGTCCGGGGGTACAGAAGGTGTATTTTCCTTCTTTAACGTAGGTGAACAGCGCGCGGGTCAGCGGCGGCGTGATGTTTTCCAGATACTCATCGGTGTACTGGCGTATCCTCTGAGCGATATCCTCTGCCGCGTTAAGCGCATATTCGAAGAACCAGATCGCCATACGCATTTCGTTAATGCTGACGTCCATCGTCGAATGGGTATTGATAAAAGCATACAGCGGCAGATATTCGTTCAGCTGATTGATTTCACTGCAAAGCTCAAAGCTGTGTTCATCCCAGTCAAAAATCACGCCGCTTATTCGCGGGTTGTGCTCAATCAGCTTCAGCAGGTCCGCAGCATCGTGCGGGTAGATGGTCTGGAAGCCCTGTAATTGCAGTGCGGCATCCAGCTGTCGGATTGGTTCATCTTTATAAAAAACGTTGTGCGGTCCTACGATCGCGATAATGTTCAATGCTTACCTCCATCTGCATACAAAGGCGGAAGATTGCTTCCGCCTGGTCAAGACCGGTTGACCCTGCAGTCAAACTGTAAGCATAGCGGATCGCATCCTCTTGCGCTTATCCCTGCGGGTAAGCCTTAGCAATGTTTGCCTGAGCGCTCATCGACAGCTGCGCGGTAATGTCCTGTAGCACATAAAGATCGCGACGCCGGGTCCAGGGTTGATCGGACTGTGGGTCATACCATCGCGGCAGGGAAATTCCCCCGGGTGCAAACCCACGCACCTTACGCGCCGCACAGGTCATAATGCAGCGTTTAACATGGTCGCGATGACCCACGATCGCTGCCTTGCCCATTATTGCAGGATCGCCGGAAAAGTATTTGTTAATAATTTCCTGTACAACACCATCAGTGCTGAGATAAATCAGCTTACCGCTTTCATCCCAGTAGGGCTCTATAGAAATAATGTCACTTCGTGGAATATCCGAAAACTCGGAGGAATCCATCCAGCGCGCAATTTCCCATTGCAGATAGAGAGGCATGCGTTTATTACGCCATACGGCAGCACAGCATTGGGCCAGTGCCCTGTTCATCGGTCCAGGTAAAGCAAGCTTATTGGGATCGTGTTCAGGATTAGGTCGGTTGCCGAAGGCGAAAGCCATCACCATACTGGCCTCCTGTATGCGGCCAGTCGGTGGTGTCATGTTAAAAGCGGCATCCAGAATAAACGGGGCCAGAATATCGGCCGTGTGGCGATCCTCCAGCTGGTCGCTCAGCTGATTAAGCGCCATCCGATCGAAGGTTTTATCTTTGTGTGGCTTTTCTGCTGAAACGCAGCCGCCAACGGCGGCAGCTGCCGGGAGGGTCAGTAAACCCATGGCTAATTTACGACGATTAATATCCATAATTTCCCTTCCTTTTAGTGAGTTAGCAAAAAAAGGCTAACATGATTCGGGAAAGATTACAGATAGCATAAATTGTGAAAATTCTGAGACAAAAAAGGCCCCTGAGGGGCCTTGGTTGCGAGGATGACGAAATTAAGCGTAGCCGTAATTCATCAGGCGCTGATAACGACGATCCAGCAATTCCTCTTTGCTCAATGCATCCAGCTCCGCCAGATCTGAAAGCAGCTGCGCTTTCAGAGAATCAGCAATCGCCAGTGGATTACGGTGCGCGCCGCCCAGCGGTTCCGGGATCACGGTATCGATCAGGTTCAGCTCTTTCAGACGTGGGGCAATAATCCCCATCGCTTCCGCAGCCAGCGGCGCTTTGTCAGCGCTTTTCCACAGAATCGATGCGCAGCCTTCCGGTGAGATCACCGAGTAGGTGCTGTACTGCAGCATATTCACTTTGTCGCCCACGCCGATAGCGAGTGCACCACCTGAACCACCTTCACCAATCACCGTACAGATAACCGGCACTTTCAGACCGGACATCTCACGCAGGTTGCGGGCGATAGCTTCAGACTGACCGCGCTCTTCCGCACCCACACCCGGATAAGCACCAGGGGTATCGATAAAGGTGACGATAGGCATATTAAAACGCTCGGCCATCTCCATCAGACGCAGCGCTTTACGGTAACCTTCCGGTGCCGGCATGCCGAAGTTACGGCGAATTTTCTCTTTGGTTTCGCGCCCTTTCTGATGACCAATGATCATCACCGGACGGCCTTCCAGACGAGCGATGCCGCCAACAATGGCTTTATCATCGGCATAGGCACGGTCGCCCGCCAGCTCATCAAAATCGGTGAAAACGTTACGAACATAATCCAGCGTATAAGGACGCAGCGGATGACGCGCAAGCTGCGCGATCTGCCATGCACCTAAATCGGAGAAGATTTTACGGGTCAGTTCCACGCTTTTATCGCGCAGACGCTGAACTTCTTCATCCAGATTAATATCCAGTTTTTCATCCTGACGGCCAACCGATTTCAGTGAATCAATTTTCGCTTCAAGCTCTGCGATTGGCTGTTCAAAATCCAGGTAATTAAGACTCATAATAATCCTGTTTTAGTCAAACTCCAGTTCCACCTGCTCCGATCCTATCAACGACCGCAGATCGTTTAATAAACGATCGCTGGGCGACACGCGCCAGGTCGCGCCAAAGCGCAACTTCGCCCGCGCATCCTCTCTCTGATAGTAGAGATGTACCGGAATTGTCCCCGAACGATGGGGTTCCAGGGATTGACGGAGACGGTTCAAAAGCTGGTCATCAATTTGCCTGTCCGTCAGCGATATAGCAAGTCCACGCGCATATTTTTCGCGTGCTTCGTCGATGTCCATCATATCTCGGGCCATCATTTTAAGCCCGCCGTTGAAGTCATCAAAGCTGACCTGTCCGCTGACGATCAGGATACGGTCTTTTTCCAACATATGCTGGAACTTATCTAACGCATCTGTGAATAACATCACTTCCAGACGACCCGAACGATCGTCAAGTGTACAGATACCAATCCGGTTACCGCGTTTTGTTACCATTACGCGGGCCGCCACCACCAGACCGGCCGCAGTGGTCATTTTGCCACGTTCGGTCGGGTGCATGTCTTTCAGGCGCAGTCCACCGACATAGCGCTCAATTTCTTTTAAATACTGATTAATCGGGTGACCGGTTAAGTAAAGCCCTAAAGTCTCTCTTTCGCCATCCAGCTGGATCTGTTCAGGCCAGGGTGTGACGTCAGAATAGGACTTTTCTACCTGCTCAGGCGCTTCCGCCAGCACGCCAAACATATCCGCCTGGCCAATCGCTTCTGCTTTCGCATGCTGATCGGCAGCCTTCAACGCATCGGGCAGCGCACTCATCAGCGCGGCACGGTGTGGCCCCAGACGGTCAAATGCACCGGACATAATCAGTTTTTCCAACACCCGCTTGTTCAGCTTTTTGGTGTCGGTACGGGCACAGAGGTCGAACAGCTCGCGGAAGTATCCTCCCTCGTTACGCGCCTCAATGATCGCTTCGATCGGGCCTTCGCCGACGCCCTTAATTGCCCCGATGCCATAAACGATTTCGCCATCGTCATTAACGTGGAACTGATACAGCCCGGAGTTAATATCCGGCGGCAGCACCTTGAGGCCCATACGCCAGCACTCATCCACCAGGCCAACCACCTTCTCGGTGTTGTCCATATCGGCGGTCATTACCGCGGCCATAAACTCGGCCGGATAGTGCGCCTTCAGCCACAGGGTCTGATAGGAAACCAGCGCATAGGCGGCAGAGTGTGATTTGTTAAAGCCGTACCCGGCGAATTTCTCCACCAGGTCAAAGATCTTAATCGCCAGTTCGCCGTCAACGCCGCGAGCTTTCGCGCCGTCTTCAAAGCCGCCGCGCTGCTTGGCCATTTCAACCGGGTTCTTTTTACCCATTGCGCGACGCAGCATGTCCGCGCCGCCCAGACTGTATCCCGCCAGCACCTGGGCAATCTGCATAACCTGTTCCTGATACAGGATGATGCCGTAGGTGGGTTCCAGCACCGGCTTCAGCGACTCGTGCTGCCACTGAATATCAGGATAGGAGATTTCCTCACGTCCGTGCTTACGGTCAATAAAGTTATCTACCATGCCGGATTGCAGCGGCCCGGGACGGAACAGGGCAACCAGAGCGATCATATCTTCGAAGCAGTCGGGCTTCAGGCGCTTAATCAGATCCTTCATGCCGCGCGATTCAAGCTGGAAGACCGCGGTGGTTTCCGAACGCTGCAGCATGTCGAAGCTTTTCTGGTCTTCAAGCGGGATGGCCGCGATATCGATCGGCTCAAGCCCCTCTTTTTTACGCCGCGCGTTGATCATTCCCAACGCCCAGTCAATGATCGTCAGCGTACGCAGGCCGAGGAAGTCGAACTTGACCAGCCCTGCGTATTCCACGTCATTCTTATCGTACTGAGTAACGGGGTGGTTGCCGTTTTCATCACAGTAAAGCGGCGCAAAGTCGGTAATTTTAGTCGGCGCGATAA
Source organism: Erwinia sp. S43 (assembly GCF_016624745.1). Taxonomy (NCBI): domain Bacteria; kingdom Pseudomonadati; phylum Pseudomonadota; class Gammaproteobacteria; order Enterobacterales; family Erwiniaceae; genus Erwinia; species Erwinia sp. S43. The sequence continues at coordinate 17,454 of NZ_JACVTX010000026.1, forward strand.
CCACGCCCCCGGCGTGTTTACCGGCGTTACGTGTGACGCCTTCCAGCTTGCGCGCCATATCAATCAGCGCTTTAACCTCTTCATCCGCCTCGTAGATTTCCGGCAGCTGTGGTTCAGCGGCAAAGGCTTTTTCCAGCGTCATCCCCGGATCGGGCGGCACCAGCTTGGAAATACGATCGACGAAGCCGTACGGATGCCCGAGCACGCGCCCCACATCGCGAATAACCGCCTTCGCCGCCATCGTACCGAAGGTAATGATCTGCGATACCGCTTCACGCCCGTACATTTCCGCCACGTGATCGATGACCAGGTCGCGCTTCTCCATACAGAAGTCAACGTCGAAGTCCGGCATGGAAACACGTTCAGGGTTGAGGAAGCGTTCGAACAGCAGGTCAAACTCCAGCGGATCGAGGTCGGTGATTTTCAGCGCATACGCCACCAGCGAACCGGCACCGGAACCACGACCCGGCCCCACCGGTACGTCATTATCCTTCGACCACTGGATAAACTCCATTACGATAAGGAAGTAGCCAGGAAACCCCATCTGGTTGATAACATTGAGTTCAACATCCAGACGCTCGTCATATTCCGGCCGGCGTTCGGCACGCAGCTGTTCATCAGGGAACAGGAATTCCAGACGCTCTTCCAGCCCCTCTTTCGATTTCATCACCAGGAAATCTTCGGTGGTCATTTCACCGGTCGGGAACTGCGGCAGGAAGTATTCACCAAGGCGGATGGTCACGTTACAGCGTCGGGCAATTTCCACGCTGTTTTCCAGCGCTTCCGGGATGTCCGAGAACAGCTCGCACATCTCCTCTTCCGTCCGCATATACTGCTGCGGGCTGTAGTTTTTCGGGCGCTTGGGATCGTCAAGCGTGAAGCCGTCGTGGATCGCCACACGGATCTCATGGGCGTCAAAGTCATCTTCCTGCAGGAAGCAGACTTCGTTGGTTGCCACTACCGGTATCCCTTCAGCAATCGCCAGATCGACCGCTGCGTGCAGGTAAACCTCTTCATCCTGGCGGCCGGTACGGATCAGTTCCAGATAGTAACGATCCGGGAAATAGGTCTGGTAGAAGCTCAGGCACTCGGCAACGCCGGTGGGATTGCCGCGCAGCAGCATTTTGCCGACGTCACCGCGCCGCCCACCGGAGAGCAGAATAATGCCCTGCTGGTGCTCCATCAGCCAGTCGCGGTCAATGGTCGGGCCCGCCGGTCCGTAGCCACGCTGGTAGGCGCGGGAAATCAGCAGGGTAAGGTTTTGATAGCCTTCGTTATCCGCAGCGAGCACGGTCAGCTGGCTCAGTTCATCGCCCATCAGCGGACTGGCAACGTTAAAATCTGCGCCGATAATCGGCTTCATTCCCTGCCCGTGTGCAGTCCCGTAAAACTTGACCAGCCCGCACAGGTTGGTGAAATCGGTGATACCAATTGCCGGCATACCCATTTTCGCCGCATTTTTCACCAACGGGCCCGTCTTCGCCAGTCCATCGATCATGGAGTAGTCGCTGTGAACGCGTAAATGAATAAAACGAGGTTCGGCCATCTGGGATTCCGTTAAAACTGAAGGGGAAGATTACAGCGTACGGGAACGCGTAGCGGCAATTTCAGCATCCAGCAGCGCATTGCGCACCGGAGCAAAACTGCGGCGATGATGCGGCGTTGCACCGTGCTGCGTCAGTTTTTCCATATGCAAGGCGGTTGGGTAGCCTTTGTGCTGGGCAAAACCGTATTCGGGATACAGCAGATCCAGCTCGGCCATTTCACGATCGCGCGTCACCTTGGCGATAATGGAAGCCGCACTGATTTCACGCACCAGGCTATCCCCTTTGACCACAGCCTGGCTGGGCATCGCCAGCGCCGGGCAGCGGTTGCCGTCAATCAGTACAAAATCAGGCGTGATATGCAGACCGGCCACGGCACGCTGCATCGCCAGCATAGTGGCATGCAGGATATTGATCCGATCGATCTCTTCCGGTTCTGCCCGTCCCAGGCTCCAGCTCAACGCTTTCTCAACGATTTCATCGTACAGCGCCAGCCGCCGCTTTTCAGACAGTTTTTTCGAATCGGCCAGGCCCTGGATAGGGTTGGCAGGATCGAGAATTACTGCGGCGGTTACCACGGCACCGACAAGCGGGCCACGCCCTACCTCATCAACGCCAGCAATCAGCGCGGCGTTGGGATAAATAAAATCACTCATGGACACAGCTCCAGTACGGCGGCCGCAGCCTGTTCATCCGCATTCCAGCGGATTTGGTGGTGCAACTCGGTAAAGGTCGCCAGTAACTGTTGACGAGCTTCACCGTTGAACAACAGTGGTTCCAGCGCCGCAGCCAGTTTCTGCGGTTCACACTCGTCCTGCAACAGCTCTTTCACCAGCTCACGACCGGCCAGAAGATTGGGCAGTGAAACATAATCCGTTTTCACCAGGCGTTTCGCCAGCCAGAAAGTGAACGGCTTCATACGGTAGCCCACGACCATAGGACATTTCGCCAGCATACACTCCAGCGCGGCAGTGCCGGAGGCAAGCAGTGCGGCATCGCTGGCCACCATTGCAGTGCGGCCTTTGCCATCCAGCAAATGCATGGTCAGATCCGGCGCAACGTCGGCTTTTATCTTTTCAAACTGCTCGCGGCGACGCGGATTGACCAGCGGAACAACCACCTCCAGCTGCGGGTATTTTTGCCGCAGCAGCATGGCGGTACGCAGGAAATCTGCGCTGAGCATCTCCACTTCGGCATTGCGGCTGCCCGGCAGCAGAGCGAGGCAAAGCGCATCGGGCGCGATGCCCAGTTCCTGCCGCGCAGCCAGCTTATCAGGCTCTATCGGCATCGCATCGGCCATCGTATGGCCGATAAAGCGGCAGGGTACATTAAAGCGGTCATAAAAGGCTTTTTCAAACGGCAGGAAAGCCAGCACCAGATCGGTAGCACGGCCTATTTTAAATACCCTCTTTTGCCGCCATGCCCAGACTGACGGGCTGACGTAATGAATCGTACGGATACCACGCTGTTTCAGACGTTCTTCCAGCGTAATATTGAAATCGGGCGCATCAATACCGACGAAAACATCGGGCTTCAGCTCGGTAAAGCGGGCAGTCAAATCCCGGCGGATGTGCAGGATACGGCGCAGCCGCCCGAGTACCTCGACGATACCCATCACGGCTAACTCTTCCATCTCATACCACGCTTCGCAGCCTTCGGCCTGCATCAGCGGGCCCGCTACGCCAACGAAACGGGCATCAGGATGCTTTGCCTTCAGCGCACGGATCAGACCGGCACCAAGAATATCGCCGGAGGTTTCTCCGGCGACAAGGGCAATCGTTAAGGGATGCTTAGGCATGAGTTAACGAATCAGACCCCGGGTCGAGCGCGCAAAGAAGTCATAGAAAGGCTGAACTTCAGGGTGCGCTTTCGCCAGCTCTGCAATCTCTGGCTTCACTTCATCCAGCGTCTTACCGCTGCGGTACAGCAGCTTGTAAGCATTACGGATTGCGTGCAGGGCATCTTTGCTGAAGCCACGGCGCTGCAGACCCACAAGGTTAATACCAAATGGCGTTGCGTGATTGCCCTGGGCGATAACGTAAGGAGGAACGTCCTGCGCTACACCGGAACAGCCGCCGACCATCACATGCGCGCCAATGATGCAGAACTGATGCACCGCCGTCATACCACCGATAATCGCGAAGTCATCGACGGTAACGTGGCCTGCCAGCGTGGCATTATTCGCCAGGATACAGCGATTACCAACGACACAGTCATGGGCAATATGCGCATTCACCATCAGCAAATTATCATCACCCAGTTTGGTCACGCCTTCTGCCTGAGCAGTACCACGGTGGATAGTCACGCTCTCACGAATGCGGTTACGATCGCCAATCTCAACACGGGTAGGTTCACCGGCGTATTTCAGATCCTGGTTTACCTCACCGATGGAGGCAAACTGGTAAATGGTGTTGTCCTTACCAATACGGGTATGGCCATTCACCACGACGTGCGATTTTAGAATCGTGCCTTCACCGATTGATACATTAGCGCCTACGACGCAAAAGGGACCAATCTGAACGCCAGCGCCAATGACGGCACCTTCTTCAACGATCGAACTTGGGTGAATTACGGCGGTGCTGTCAATCACGAATTAAGCCTCCCGGCTGCGGGCACACATCATTGTTGCTTCGCAGACAATTTTACCGTCAACGGTTGCCACGCCCTTAAAGCGCGTTAACCCACGGCGGGTTTTCTCGAAGGTCACTTCCATGATCATCTGGTCACCAGGCACTACAGGGCGCTTAAAGCGCGCTTCGTCAATTCCGGCGAAGTAGTACAGCTCACCCGGTTCCAGTTTCCCTACGCTCTTGAACGCCAAAATTCCCGTGGCCTGAGCCATCGCTTCCAGGATCAACACGCCTGGAAAAATCGGCTTACCAGGGAAATGGCCCTGGAAAAACGGTTCGTTAACCGAGACGTTCTTCACCGCACGCAGATACTTGTGCTCTTCAAACTCAAGCACGCGATCGACCAGCAGAAACGGGTAGCGGTGCGGCAGTAGTTCAATAATCTCTTCAATCTTCAGAGTATGCGTTTCAGTAGTCAAAATACTCTTCCTGTCCTAAACATTCTGATGGCATCAATAACACGGCCTGCAACAATCGGAGATCGTTAGCAGGCCGCAAATCATTTCCGTGCGCTTGGCTTTCCCTGCTTAGCATGTTCTATTTATGAAAGCTGGGCAGCGTAAGTGGTGAATCGTCGCTCAGTCTTTATCAACCTTGCGTTCGACGGCCTTCAAGCGTTTGCTCAGTTCGTCGATGTTCATCACCAGCGCTGCAGTTTTGCGCCAGGTTTTGTTGGGCTGCAGTGGAATCCCCGAAGAGTATACTCCAGGTTCGGTGATTGGTCGCATCACCATTCCCATTCCAGTGACGGTTACTTTGTCACAAATTTCCATATGACCATTAATTACGCTGGCACCGCCGATCATGCAGTAACGACCGATCTTAAGACTGCCAGCCATAATCACTCCGCCTGCAACGGCAGTGTTGTCACCGATCACAACATTGTGTGCAATCTGGCACTGATTATCTATGATAACACCATTCCCGATTTGAGTGTTATCCAGCGCACCACGATCGATGGTGGTACAGGCGCCGATCTCAACGCGATCGCCAATAATGACCGTGCCGAGCTGGGGGATTTTCACCCAATTGCCGCGATCGTTGGCATAGCCGAAACCGTCAGCACCAATGACTGTACCTGACTGGATCAGGCAATCGCTGCCGATTTGCACTTCGTGGTAAACGGTCACATTGGCCCAAAGGCGGCTACCGGCACCAATTCGTGCTTTTTTCCCAACGAAGCAGCCAGCACCGATAACCGCGTTATCGCCCAGCACGACGTCGGATTCGATCACCGCATGTGCGCCAATCGAGATATTTTTGCCCAAAGTCGCAGTAGGATCGATCACTGCGTGAGGCGAGATAGCGGTGGCCGGCTGCGGTGTCGTATCCAGCAGCTGTGCCATACGGGCATAGGTCAGATAAGGATTTTTCACTACCAGAGCCGCGCCAGCAAAGCATTCGCGGTCTGCTTCTAACAGCACCACGGCAGACGCCTGACAGGTAGCCAGCTGTTCACGATAACGGCTGTTGGAAAGGAAAGTGATCTGACCGGTTTGAGCGGATTGCATAGAAGCAATGCCGGAGATGGCGATATCGCCATCTCCGTGCAATTCTGCATCCAACTGCTGGGCTAAATCAGCCAGTCGAATTGAAGACATGTATTATTTAACCTGTTTCAGTACATCTGCAGTGATGTCTTTTGCTTTAGCCGAATAGGCTACAGCATTCTGATCGATAACCACATCATAGCCTTCGCTATCAGCAACTTTCTGCACGGCATCCTGAATGCGGCTCAGAATTTTGTTGCGCTCTTCAGCCTGACGACGACGGTTATCCTGCTCGAAAGCCTGCGCTTTGGTTGAGAAGGTTTCACGCTGTGCCATCACGTCTTTTTCCAGACGGCTACGATCGCTGGCTTTCATGGTAGAACCGTCACGCTGTAAACGCTGCATTTTAGTTTGCAGATCGCGTTCCATGCCCTGAAGTTCGGTAGCACGGCCTTTGAATTCATTCTCAAGCTGCTTCGCAACGGTCGCACGCGCTGGTAACTGTTGGAAAATGCTGGAAACGTTCACCACTGCAATTTTGTCAGCTGCCTGGGCTCCAGCGGAAACCGCCATAGCAATACCCAGACCTGCGGCACACAACAACTTTTTCACTATAAACTCCTTACCATCAACGTTTGTGTCATGGACACATGTGTTGCGCATTGTGTGGCCTGCTTAAGCAGGCCATCACTTAACTGCGCGATACTCTTTTGCGTACTTCCTTGCTACACCGAATTACCAGGTTTTACCAATGTTAAACTGGAACTGTTCGGCTTTATCTCCATCATACTTTTTAAACGGCTGAGCGTAGGAGAACACCAGAGGACCTAAAGGTGACATCCACTGCAACGCTAAGCCGGCAGACATACGAATGTTGCTTGGATCGCTATAGTCAGGAATACCTGCCGCACGCGTTTCGGCGGTGTTTTCCCACTTAGTATCCCAGACCGTACCCGCATCCACAAACAGTGACGTACGTACCGAGTTCGAGTACTTCTCACTGATAAATGGCGTTGGCGTAATCAGCTCAAGGCTGGCGACAGCCATGGCGTTACCACCGATCGCATCGTCTGAATTACAGACTTTGTTCACGTCAGTGCCGGAACAGTCTGAAGAACCGTTGTTCAGGTATGCCGCTTTCGGACCAATGTTATTGGAACGGAAGCCACGCACGGTGCTGGATCCACCGGCATAGAAGTTCTCATAGAACGGCAGCTCTTTGCTGCTGAGCCCGTCACCATAACCTACGCGGCCACGGCCCAACATCACCCAGGTACGATCCTGATTCAGCGGCAGATACTGTTGCGTATCCAGCGTTGCCTTATAGAAGGCGTTGTCTGAACCAGGAATGGTGATTTTACCATTCAGGTTAGTACGGTTACCGGACGTCGGGAAGAAACCGCGGTCCAGCGTGTTGTACGTCCAGCCGTAGTTAAAGGTGAAGTCATCGGCCGAATAGTCTTCGTCACCCGCAATTGTTGGATTTTGCCCAACAGAACGCAGATAGCGCCACATAGCAATCTGCGGCTGCATGTTAGACAGGCTGTTATGCACATAACCCAGTCCCACACGCAGGGTGTTGTTTTCGTTCACCGGGAAGCCCAGCGTGCCATCTAAACCATAGCTCTTGTTGGTATAGTCAGACAGGTCAGCATCATCAGCTTTAAAGTCGTTGTAGAAAATACGACCACCCAGGCTGACACCGTCGACCGTAAAGTACGGATCGGTCAGAGAGAATTCAGCATAGGTCTGATAATCGTTTTTGGTTCCGCTAATACCGACGGTATTACCGGTACCCAGCCAGTTATCCTGGGTCACACCCACCTGGAAGCTGACGCCGCTTTCAGTACCGTAACCGATACCAAAGTTCAGCGTACCGGTATTACGCTCTTTCACCTTATAGACGACGTCTACCTGGTCCGGCGAGCCCGGTACGCGCTGCGTATCGGTATCCACGGTTTCGAAGTAACCAAGGCGGTTCAGGCGCTCTTTACCCTGCTCAACCAGGTCGCTACCCAGCCATGCGCCTTCCATCTGGCGCATTTCGCGGCGCAGTACGGAATCTTTCGAGGTATCGTTACCTTCAAAGCGAACTTTACGCACGTAATAACGGTTGCCCGCGTCCACATTCACATGCAGCTTAACGGTTTTATTGCTGTCGTCGATTTCAGGCTGAGTCTGAACGCGCGGGTAGGCATAGCCATAGCGCCCCAGAAGCTTCTTGATATCGTCTTCCATACGGGTCACTTTGGCACCGTTATAGAGTTCACCCGGGGTGATTTTAGTCAACCCTTCGATCTCCGCCGAGTGCCCTGCCAGGTTGCCGTTTACCGTCACGCCAGAGAGCTTGTACTGTTCGCCTTCGGTGATGTTAACGGTAATGTAAATGCCTTTTTTATCCGGCGTCAGGCTGACCTGGGTGGAATCGATGTTGAAACGAGCATAGCCGCGATCCAGATAGAAGCTGCGCAGCGTCTCAAGGTCACCGGCCAGTTTCTGTTTCTGGTATTTACGATCGCCCACCACGTTCCACCACGGCACTTCGTCACGCAGCTGGAAGCGGGAGATCAGCTCTTCAGAGCTGAAGGCTTTGTTACCAACGATGTTGATCTGCTGAATCTGTGCGGAAACACCTTCGGTAAACACCAGCTTCAGGTCAACACGGTTGCGCGGCAGCGGCGTTACCACTGCTTTAACGCTGGCACTGTATTTACCGACGCTGTAGTAGAAGTCTTCCAGTCCCTTCTCAATCGAGGAAATGGTGGTGCGATCCAGTGCTTCACCCACACGCACGCCTGAAGCTTCGAGGTTTTGCTTCAGCATGTCCTCTTTCACCGCTTTATTGCCGGAGAAGGTGATGCTGGCAATCGTCGGACGCTCTTTAACCTGAACAATCAGCGTGTTGCCGTCGCGCAGGACCTGAACGTCTTCAAAATTCCCGGTCGCAAAAAGTGCGCGGATAGTATTACTGAGATCTTCATCGGAGACAGTGTCTCCCACGCGGACTGGCATACTGAGCAATGCCGCACCGACGGCGACTCGCTGCAGGCCTTCGAAATGAATATCCTTCACTACGAATCCGTCTGCACCGTATACGGTAGCGCTGCTAAGCAGCAGCGACGCTATGAGCAACTTTTTCATCGCCATCGTTGTTATGCATTCTTCCTAACTGGTTCTCATCGCTTAAGGGGATTTCAGCTTACGCTGGCCTGTTGTGGCCTTCGCTGGCTAATTCCTGAGCTCCTAGAGGCGCGAGAAATCATTGAATAGTGCAAGCCCCATTAACAGCACCAGCAAAATAGAGCCGATACGATAACTGAAGTCCTGAACTCGCTCGGACACCGGCTTCCCTTTGATCTTTTCGATCGCCAGGAACAACAAATGTCCACCATCTAACACCGGCAGTGGGAACAGGTTGATTATGCCAAGGTTCACGCTAATCAGAGCGAGGAACATCAGATAATAAATCAAGCCATACTCCGCTGACATCCCAGCCCCTTGGGCGATAGAAATCGGCCCGCTGAGATTATTCAGTTTCACATCACCGACAATCAGTTTACCCAGCATGCTTACCGTTAACTTCATCAGTTGCCAGGTTTTCGCACTGGCTTCACCGATAGCGGCAAACGGTCCATACTGTCGTACCGTTCTGTACTCATCGGGCAGCGGAATAACCCGGGGGACTACCCCGGCAAACCCTTCTGCCTTATTACGTGGATTGATGTCCGGCGTCAGCGTTAAATCAACCGTGCCGCCCTGACGTTCAACCTGCAGTGCGATTGCCGTTCCCGGATTATCACGCACCGTCGTCACAAAATCCTGCCACTGCTCCAGCGGCTGACCACTGACTTTAACGATCCTGTCGCCCGCTTGCAAACCCGCCTTACTTGCTGCGGAGTTCTTCTGTACCTGCGCCAGTGTCGTTTCTATCTGTGGTCCGCGGGGCTGAATACCCAGGACCACAACCGGATCCTGCTTATCGGGTTCGAACTGCCAGTTGCGCAGATCGATGCGTTTGTCACTTGTCCGATCGCTACCGAACGGCGCTACGCTGACGGTGGTACTTTCATCACCAATCTTCGCAACAAGTGCCATACGCACAGCATCCCAATCAGGCGTTTCGATACCGTCAACGGCTTTAAGTTCCATGCCTGGGGTAATTTGCGCGATTGCAGCAGGCGAATTGCTGGTTATTTCACCAATAACTGGTCGAACACCGGGAACGCCGATGATAAATACCAGCCAGTAGGCAATGATAGCAAAGATGAAGTTGGCCATTGGCCCGGCGCCAATAATAGCTGCGCGCTGAAGAACGGTTTTGTTGTTGAAGGATTGATGGCGAAGCTCCGGCGGCACGCTCTCAACACGCTCATCGAGCATCTTGACGTAGCCGCCGAGTGGGATCAGGGCGATAACGTACTCTGTTCCCTGCTTATCACGACGACGCCACAGGGCCTTACCAAAGCCGACCGAGAAACGTTCGACTTTGACGCCACAGCGGCGGGCCACCCAAAAGTGACCAAACTCATGCACGGTGATTAAAATCCCCAGCGCAACGATAAAAGCAGCAAGACTCCAGAGTACGCTCAACATAATGTTTCCCTACAGAGTCCCAAACACCAGCAGTAGAAGACAGGCAAAAACGGGAACCGCCGCGGTCAGGCTATCAATACGGTCAAGGATGCCACCGTGGCCGGGAATAAGATTACCGCTGTCCTTGATGCCCGCTTCACGCTTGAACATGCTCTCGGTTAAATCGCCCAGCACCGAGGCCAGTGCGGCCGCGATAGAGCAAACCAACAGCGTGCCTAAGGAAACCTCAAGTGGAGCAAACGCGCTGAACAACCACGAGAGCAACGCAGAGGTGACCAGCCCGCCGATAAAACCTTCCCAGGTTTTACCCGGAGAAACTTTCGGTGCCAGCTTATGTTTGCCAAACAGCTTACCAAACATATAGGCACCGGAATCGGCGCCCCATACCAGCAGCATCACGTACAGTAGCCACCAGGCACCGGCAAAATGATCGGCTTCGTAATGATACTGACGTAGCGCCAGCATGCCCCAGAAAAACGGTACTATCGTGAGCAAACCAAATATCAGTCTTAGCGGCTTAGATGTCCGCCAGAGCGCTGCGGAGCCCGGATAGAACAGCACCAGCAGCAGCGCCGCAATCCACCAGCCTAAGGCGAGCCAGAGCGCACCACTAACCTGTGGCAGCTGAACCAAATGTTGATAAGCAGGAAGAGTGATGAGCATAAATGCCAGCAGCAAGCCGCAAAGCAGCGCCAGCCAGATCCGCTGCGAACGCGAAGCAAAGCCGGAGAACTGCCCCCATTCCCAGGCAGCCAGCATGCTAATCACTAAAATGACGATCTCAAATCCTAACGGTGGCAGCAGAAACAGCGCTGCAATCACAATCGGAATTAAAATAAATGCGGTAATCAGGCGAGACTTTAGCAAAGATTACCCCCAGTGCGCCTATACGCTGCCGGGTGCTGCGCCGCCAAATCGGCGCTCTCGTTGTGCAAACGCATTCAGTGCACCTTCAAAAACTTGTTCATCAAAATCAGGCCAGAGAGTATCAGTAAACCAGAACTCTGCGTAGGCGACTTGCCACAGCAGGAAGTTACTGATGCGATGCTCTCCCCCAGTCCTTATTACTAAATCCACAGGGGCCAGTTCATTGAGGCAAAGATAAGGTTCCAGCGTCTCTTCCCCAATCTGATCGGGGCGAAGAAGACCTTCCTGGACCTGCTCGGCCAATTTTCTGACACCATGGATAATATCCCAACGACCGCCATAATTCGCGGCTATGTTGAGCGTTAGTCCATTATTTTGTTGAGTAAGTTCCTCAGCGCGGCGAATACGTTCCTGCAAACGGGAATTAAAGCGGCTGATGTCACCGATAATTCTCAGTCTGACGTTATGCTTATGGAGACTTTTTACTTCACTGTCGAGTGCCCAGACAAACAGCTCCATTAAAGCCAGAACTTCCTGCTGCGGACGGTTCCAGTTTTCGCTGCTGAAGGCATACAGCGTCAGCGCGTCCAGCTTATTGCTCACGGCGAAACTGACGGCGCGGCGCACGGATTTAACCCCCGCCTTATGGCCGGAAATGCGCAGCTTACCCTGGTTTTTAGCCCAGCGGCCATTGCCATCCATAATGATGGCCACATGGCGAGGCTTCAGCCCCGCCTGGTCATCGCTTTGTAATAAATTTTCGGACGACATAACGCGTAATGATTTCCTTGTTCAGAAATACAACGGCTTAGGAATATTTCACCCGCACAGCACAAAATTCGTGCAAAAAGGGTTAACTCATCCGCTTTATCACGTAGTACCTCTGTTCGGTGGGCGGAGACTATATCATCTCCTCCCGATGCCCACAAATGGCGGTTCGCGAAATCGCGTTACGCCGAGTGAGCAGAAAAACGAGGTACCAGTGACGTCGCCAGTGCACGCGCTTCGCGATCGATAGCGAGCACCGCCTCTACACTCTGCGGCTCCTGGCTTGACAGTTTTTCCAGTACCGCAACATTGAGTGCTGCAATATCGGTAAAGCGGATTTGCGATGCAAGAAACGCCGCAACGGCGATCTCGTTGGCCGCATTCAGTGCGGTAGTCGCCGCCTGTCCGGCAAGACTTGCATCGATTGCCAGTTTCAGGCACGGATAACGCGCGTAGTCCGGCTCCGCAAAAGTGAGTGCCTTCATACGGGTGAAATCCAGCGGCTGAGCACCTGAGTTAACGCGCTCCGGCCACGCCATCGCATGGGCAATTGGCGTACGCATATCCGGTGACCCCAGCTGTGCAATCACGCTGCCGTCACGGTAGCGAACCATTGAGTGGATAACGGACTGCGGATGCAGAATGACTTCCATCTGCGCATCCGTGGCGTTAAACAACCAGCGGGCTTCAATATATTCCAGGCCTTTGTTCATCATGGTGGCCGAATCAACGGAGATTTTTCTTCCCATTGACCAGTTCGGATGTGCACACGCCTGATCTGGCGTAACGCGGCTGAGTTCAGCCAGCGGTGTATCACGGAACGGGCCACCCGACCCCGTGAGGATAATGCTGTCGATGCCATTTTCCTCGAGAGAAGCGTACCCTAACTGCTGCTGTAAGGAAGCAGGCAAACTCTGAAAAATAGCATTGTGTTCACTATCAATGGGTAAAAGCTGGGCTTTTGACGCGCTGACAGCATCAAGGAACAGACGTCCGCAGGTCACCAACGCTTCTTTGTTTGCCAACAGCACCTGCTTACCGGCGCGAATGGCTGCCAGGGTCGGCAGTAAACCCGCCGCGCCGACAATCGCTGCCATCACCTGATCGACATCATCGAGCGAGGCCAGATCGCAGGCCGCCTGCTCGCCGCTCAGCACTTCCGTCTTCACATTAAGGCTCTGCAGACGCAGGCGCAGTTCTACCGCCGCCTGCTCATCCGACATCGCGGCATAAGTGGGGCGAAATTCCAGGCACTGCTCAACCATCAGTTCAACATTACGCCCGGCAACCAGTGCCCTGACGGAAAACAGATGAGGATTAGCACGAATGACGGCCAGCGTACTGGTGCCGATTGAACCGGTCGAACCGAGAATGGTCAATTGCTTCATGAGGCTGCTCTGTGTAGTGACCCGTCACAGGCGGCAACCAGAGAAAGGCAAAACCGCCCTTTGGGGGAATGAGTAAATGCAAAACGCCGCCAGATCGTCCGTTCCCAGGAAAGGCGATCTGTACGGCGTTTCATCGGATCATGATGAAATCAGAATTCCATCAGCTCCGCTTCTTTCTCGGCCAGTGCAGCATCAATTTTCTTGATACCAACATCGGTCATTTTCTGGATGTCTTCCTGTGAACGACGATCATCGTCTTCACTGATTTCTTTGTCTTTCAGCAACGCTTTGACTTTATCGTTGGCATCACGGCGCACGTTACGCACGGACACACGGCCCTGCTCTGCTTCACCACGAACGATTTTAATCAGATCTTTACGACGTTCTTCCGTCAGCGCTGGCAGTGGAACACGGATATCGGTGCCCGCAGACATTGGGTTCAGACCGAGGTCAGAAGACATAATCGCTTTTTCAACCGCATTGCTGATTGAGCGGTCAAACACGTTGATTTTCAGCGTGCGGGAGTCTTCGACTGTGACGCTCGCCAGCTGGCGCAGCGGGGTCGCAGACCCGTAGTATTCGACCATAATACCGTCAAGAATAGACGGCGATGCGCGGCCGGTACGAATTTTACTGATGTTGTTTTTGAATGCTTCTACGCATTTATCCATGCGTACTTCTGCATCTTTCTTGATGTCGTTAATCACGTTGAAACCCTTGGATTCTGTTTGATCCACCAGCAACCGGCAGCGCCGGAAGCCGTTCAAATATATGTATACACGTCATAATTCAAGCTGCAGGTGCGTTTGCTGTAACCACTCACCCCGGTCACACCGTTATCGGTGCTCCCGCAGATTAACGGCTTTGCCGCAGATCGAATTATTTAGAGTATGAAGGATAACCCTGACTGGCAGAATATACCTTATCTTAACCATTTTAAATGCAGACTGATATTAATGCGTAATCAGCGTGCCTTCTTTTTCGCCCATCACCACGCGACGCAGTGCGCCAGGTTTGTTCATATTGAACACGCGGATAGGCAGCTGGTGATCGCGCGCCAGCGTAAAGGCGGCCAGATCCATTACTTTCAGTTCCTGATCCAGCACCTCAGTATAGGTCAGCTGTTCGTACAGCGTTGCATCCGGGTTCTTCACCGGATCCGCAGAATAAACGCCATCCACTTTAGTGGCTTTCAGAACCACATCGGCTTCGATTTCGATGCCGCGCAGGCAGGCTGCGGAGTCAGTAGTAAAGAACGGGTTGCCGGTACCGGCAGAGAAAATCACTACGCGGTTGTTACGCAGCAGGCTAATCGCCTCTGCCCAGCTGTAGTTGTCGCAAACGCCGTTCAGCGGGATTGCCGACATCAGGCGAGCATTCACATAGGCGCGGTGCAGCGCATCACGCATTGCCAGGCCGTTCATCACGGTTGCCAGCATACCCATGTGGTCACCAACAACGCGGTTCATGCCGGCCTGTGCCAGGCCTGCACCACGGAACAGGTTCCCCCCACCGATGACCACGCCCACCTGAATGCCCAGTTCAACCAGCTCTTTCACTTCCTGAGCCATGCGATCCAGAACGCTGGCATCAATACCAAAGCCTTCTGCGCCTTGCAGTGCTTCGCCACTCAGTTTCAGCAGGATACGTTGATATACGGGTTTTGCATTAGTCGCCATGGTGTTTTTTCCTGGAAGCAATCATCGAAAAAAGGGGTATAAACTGTGCGGTATCATCCTGGAAGCAGGAGAAGAATGCTATTGGGATGAGACTGAAATTGCGCTGCGCCAGAGGCAGGCAAAAAAGAACCGCCGTTTGGCGGTTCCTTTATCGCGATTAAGACTGTTGAGACATGGCAGCAACTTCTGCTGCGAAGTCAGACTCAACTTTCTCAATACCTTCGCCCACTTCAAAGCGGATGAAGTTAACAACGTCAGCATTGTGCTCTTTCAGAACCTGGCCCACGGTTTTGCTTGGGTCGATAACGAAAGGCTGGCCGGTCAGAGAAACTTCGCCGGTGAATTTCTTCATGCGGCCTTCAACCATTTTCTCTGCGATTTCTTTCGGCTTACCGGACTGCATGGCGATGTCCAGCTGAACTTTGTACTCTTTCTCAACCACTTCTGCAGAAACGTCTTCTGGCTTAACGAATTCTGGCTTGCTTGCTGCAACGTGCATTGCCAGCTGCTTAACCAGCTCTTCGTCTGCGCCTTTAGCAGAGATCAGAACGCCGATACGTGCGCCGTGCAGGTAGCTACCCAGCACTTCGCCTTCCAGAGAAGATACGCGACGGATGTTGATGTTTTCACCGATTTTAGCAACCAGCGCAACACGCTCTTCTTCGAACTGTGCTTTCAGCACTTCGATGTCAGTGATTTTGCCAGCAACTGCGGCATCCAGCACTTTATCAGCGAACGCCTGGAAACCAGCATCTTTAGCAACGAAGTCGGTCTGGCAGTTAACTTCCAGAATCACGCTGTAGTTACCAACGATTTTGGTTTTGATCACGCCGTCAGCAGCAACGTTGCCTGCTTTCTTAGCGGCTTTGATCGCGCCAGATTTACGCATGTTCTCGATCGCCAGCTCGATGTCGCCGCTCGCTTCGGTCAGTGCTTTTTTACAGTCCATCATGCCAGCGCCAGTACGCTCGCGCAGTTCTTTTACCAGAGCAGCGGTAATTTCAGCCATTCTCTAATCCTCGGTTAGTCAGCATCTGCTGCAGCTCGCCATCGGGCAAGTCCACATCACATGTCTATTTCTCGGGAGATACATTCTGCCTCGCCGATTGTGACAAACGGCAAAGCGAAGTCGAAAAAATAAAGGGGCCATTCTGGCCCCTTACAGATTTACATCTGATTGATAAGGGCTCTGTTAAGAGCAAGCCTTATTACTCAGCTTCGGCGAAGGTTTCTTCTGCCTGCTGAGCCAGGTCCTGAGAGCGACCTTCACGTACAGTGGTAGCCACTGCAGTCAGGTACAGGCTAACAGCACGGATTGCATCGTCATTACCAGGGATAATGAAGTCAACGCCGTCTGGATCAGAGTTGGTATCAACGATAGCAAATACTGGGATACCCAGGTTGTTTGCTTCTTTGATAGCGATGTGTTCGTGATCTGCATCAACAACAAACAGTGCGTCTGGCAGGCCGCCCATGTCTTTAATACCGCCCAGGCTGTTTTCCAGCTTGGCCAGTTCACGGTTGCGCATCAGCGCTTCTTTCTTGGTCAGTTTGTCGAAGGTACCGTCCTGAGACTGAGTTTCCAGATCTTTCAGACGTTTGATTGACTGACGAACGGTTTTCCAGTTAGTCAGCATACCACCCAACCAGCGGTGGTTAACGAAGAACTGGTCGCAGCTCAGAGCAGCATCTTTTACCGCTTCGCTTGCAGCGCGCTTAGTACCAACAAACAGGATCTTGCCTTTACGAGCAGCGATCTTGTTCAGCTCAGCCAGAGCTTCGTTGAACATTGGTACAGTTTTCTCAAGGTTGATGATGTGAACTTTGTTACGTGCGCCGAAGATGAATGGCTTCATTTTCGGGTTCCAGTAACGGGTCTGGTGACCGAAGTGAACACCAGCCTTGAGCATGTCGCGCATGGAAACAGTTGCCATGATTACCTCTAAATAGATTGATTGGGGTTAGGCCTCCACGTATCCCATACAACCGACCACAAAAGCGTTAACGCTTTTGGGCACCCCGGAGTAAGGTGTCGATACGTGTGTGTTATTTACACAAAGTGAGATTTTCGCGTTCTCAGACGGGGAGAAATCCACCGAACAAAGAATCGTCGGCGCGCTTTATACCATAAAGCAGCCGTTGACGCCAATAGTTGTTGCCGCTTTGCGCTGCGCTGCATCACCCATACCAATAGCGAACAAGCATCGCCATAAACGACAATTGGCAGCGTCCGGACGGGCTGTTACCATTGCAGCACTTTCTTTATTATTGTCGAAAATGACGACAAATGCGGACTTAATGAATGGCAATTTCAATTAAAACACCTGAAGAAATCGAAAAAATGCGCGTGGCCGGTCGCCTCGCAGCCGAAGTTCTTGAGATGATTGAACCTTATGTTAAACCCGGCGTAAGCACCGGAGAGCTGGACCGCCTGTGCCACGAGCACATCGTCAACAAGCAGCAGGCCGTTTCCGCCTGCCTTGGCTATCACGGCTTCCCGAAATCGGTATGTATTTCGGTCAACGAAGTGGTGTGCCACGGTATCCCAAGCGATGAAAAAATCCTGAAGGATGGCGACGTAGTCAACATTGACGTGACGGTCATCAAGGATGAGTATCACGGCGATACCTCCACCATGTTTATCGTTGGTAAACCAACTATTCAGGGCGAACGCCTGTGCCGTGTCACCCAGGAGAGCCTGTATCTGGCGCTGCGCATGGTTAAGCCGGGCATTCGTCTGCGCGCCCTGGGCCGTGAAATTCAGAAATTTGTTGAAGCCGAGCAGTTCTCGGTGGTGCGCGAATACTGCGGCCACGGTATCGGTAAAGGCTTCCATGAAGAACCTCAGGTTCTGCATTACGATGCCGATGACGGCGGCGTAGTATTACAGGCAGGTATGGCATTCACCATTGAACCGATGGTCAACGTCGGTGACTACCGCATTCGTACGATGAAAGACGGCTGGACGGTAAAAACCAAAGATCGCAGCTTGTCCGCGCAGTATGAACACACTATTGTAGTAACGGAAAACGGCTGCGAAATTATGACGCTGCGTAAAGATGAAACCCTTCCGTCCGTTCTGACGCACGAAGGTTAATCGCCGTAAAATCGACCCTTACAGTGAGTCTGAAGCCGGCACCCGCCGGCTTTTTTAATGTCTGCAGTATCTGTCCGGAGCGGTGAAATGAATAAAGATGTGACCGATGCCAGCACGCTGAAAATTTTAACCAAGTCGCCCATACTTTGGGAAGATGCTGAAATCACTCGCGAATTCCTGAAGACTCATCTGGATAACTTTCAGCAACATCTGGCCGGAGCCTTCGATGCAGGCCAGGATGCGGAAAGCCTGATTGCCGCACGCACGTTGTTCATCGATCGGCTGCTGCGCCGTCTTTGGCGCTTCTTTGGCTTCCCGGAAAAAGAAGGTATCGCCCTGGTTGCGGTCGGCGGCTACGGGCGCGGTGAACTGCACCCGCTCTCCGATATTGATGTGCTGATCCTCAGCCGCAAACCGCTTTCCGATACTGACGCACAGCGTACCAGCGATCTGCTGACGCTAATGTGGGACCTCCGGCTTGAAGTCGGCCATAGCGTACGCACGCTGGAAGAGTGCCTGCTGGAGGGGCTGTCCGATCTGACCGTGGCGACCAACCTGATTGAGTCGCGCATGCTGACCGGCGATCTGGCGTTGTTTCTGGAGATGCAGAAAAACGTCTTCAGCGATGGTTTCTGGCCTTCCGACCGCTTCTTCGCGGCAAAAATTAGCGAACAGCAGGAGCGCCATAAACGCTATCACGGCACCAGCTATAACCTTGAGCCAGACATCAAAAGCAGCCCCGGCGGCCTGCGCGATATTCACACCCTGCTGTGGGTTGCGCGCCGCCACTTTGGTGCAACGTCCCTGGATGAGATGGTCGGCTTTGGCTTTTTAACTCAGGCCGAACGCAATGAACTCAATGAGTGTCAGAGCTTTCTGTGGCGGATTCGCTTCGCCCTGCACCTGACGCTGACCCGCTACGATAACCGCCTGCTGTTTGACCGCCAGCTTAACGTTGCCCGCCGCCTCAACTACGAGGGCGAAGGCAATGAGCCGGTTGAGCGCATGATGAAGGACTTCTTTCGCGTCACCCGCCGGGTGGGCGAGCTGAACCAGATGCTGCTGCAGCTGTTTGATGAAGCGATTCTGGCCCTGCCGACCGATGAAAAGCCGCGGCCGATCGACGATAATTTCCAGCTGCGCGGTTCACTGATCGACCTGCGCGATGAAACGCTGTTCAACCGCGAGCCGGAAGCGATTATGCGCATGTTTTATACCATGGTGCGTACGCCGAAAATCACCGGTATTTACTCCACTACGCTGCGCCATCTTCGCCACGCGCGGCGCAATCTGAAACAGCCTCTGTGCACCATCCCTGTCGCGCGCGAGCTGTTTATGTCGATTCTGCGCCATCCGGGGGCGGTCAGCCGGGCGCTGGTTCCGATGCATCGCCACAGCGTGCTGTGGGCCTATATGCCCCAGTGGAGCAACATTGTCGGCCAGATGCAGTTCGACCTGTTCCATGCCTACACGGTTGATGAACACACCATTCGCGTACTGCAAAAGCTGGAAAGCTTTGCTCATGAAGAAACCCGCTCTCTTCATCCACTCTGCGTAGAGCTGTGGCCGCGCCTGCCGCAGCTGGAGCTGCTGCTGATGGCCGCCCTGTTCCACGACATTGCCAAAGGACGCGGCGGCGACCATTCGATCCTCGGCGCGCAGGATGCGCTGGAGTTTGCTGAGATGCACGGCCTGAACTCGCGAGAAACCCAGCTGGTTGCCTGGCTGGTGCGCCACCACCTGCTGATGTCGGTCACCGCCCAACGCCGTGACATTCAGGACCCGACCGTTATTCAGCAGTTTGCCGAAGTGATGCAGAACGAAAACCGCCTGCGCTATCTGGTCTGCCTGACCGTCGCCGATATCTGCGCCACCAATGAAACCCTGTGGAACAGCTGGAAGCAGAGCCTGCTGCGCGAGCTGTTCTTCGCTACTGAGAAACAGCTGCGTCGGGGCATGGAAAACAGCCCTGACCTGCGCGAGCGGGTGCGCCACCACCGCCTGCAGGCGCTGGCCCTGCTGCGGATGGATAATATTAACGAAGAGGCACTGCATCAGATTTGGGGGCGCTGCCGCGCGGATTACTTCCTGCGGCACACGCCGAATCAGCTGGCCTGGCACGCTCGCCATCTGATGAAGCACGATCTCGACCAGCCGCTGATCCTCGTCAGCCCACAGGCAACGCGCGGCGGCACCGAGATCTTTATCTGGAGTCCGGATCGCCCGTATCTGTTTGCCGCCGTTGCCGGTGAGCTGGATCGCCGCAACCTCAGCGTTCACGATGCGCAAATCTTTACCAGCCGCGACGGCATGGCCATGGATACGTTTATCGTGCTGGAGCCGGACGGCAGCCCGCTGTCGGCCGATCGGCATGAGCTGACCCGCCACGCGCTGGAGCAGGCAATCACCCAGAGCAGCTGGCAGCCTCCGCGTGCCCGTCGTCAGTCGGCGCGGCTGAAGCATTTTAATGTCGATACCGAGGTTAATTTTCTGCCAACCCACACCGATCGCCGCACCTACCTGGAACTCATCGCCCTCGATCAGCCAGGATTACTTGCCCGCGTAGGGGAAGTGTTTGCCGACCTGAATATTTCGCTGCACGGAGCGCGGATCAGTACGATTGGGGAACGGGTAGAGGATTTATTTATCCTTGCTAACAGCGATCGGCGGGCATTAGATGCAGAAATGCGCGAAGTGCTGCAACAACGGTTGACAGAGGCCCTTAATCCAAACGATAAAGTGTGACCCGGATTTACTTTTTAACCTCGCCACCCCGCAATGCCTTATAAACCGCATTGTTATGCGGTTTCACGGGATGGCAGAACCAGGAAAGCAGAAACCATGCAACAGTTACAGAGTGTTATTGAAGCGGCCTTTGAGCGCCGTGCTGACATCACCCCAGCGAATGCTGACACCGTTACCCGTGAAGCGGTTAACCAGGTTATCGCCCTGCTGGACAGCGGTGCCCTGCGTGTAGCAGAAAAAATTGACGGCCAGTGGGTGACGCATCAGTGGCTGAAGAAAGCCGTTCTGCTCTCTTTCCGCATCAATGACAATCAGGTAATTGATGGCGCAGAGAGCCGTTACTACGACAAAGTTCCGATGAAATTCGCTGACTACGACGATGCGCGTTTCAAAAAAGAAGGCTTCCGCGTTGTACCACCGGCCGCAGTACGCCAGGGTGCATACATCGCCCGCAACACCGTTTTGATGCCGTCTTACGTCAACATCGGTGCTTATGTTGATGAAGGCTCAATGGTGGATACCTGGGCGACCGTGGGTTCATGCGCGCAGATCGGTAAAAACGTTCACCTGTCAGGCGGCGTGGGCATCGGCGGTGTACTGGAACCGCTGCAGGCTAACCCAACCATCATTGAAGATAACTGCTTCATCGGCGCGCGTTCTGAGATCGTTGAAGGCGTGATCGTGGAAGAAGGTGCAGTGATCTCCATGGGCGTTTACATCGGCCAGAGCACCAAAATCTATGACCGCGAAACCGGTGAAGTTCACTACGGTCGCGTACCTGCTGGCTCCGTAGTGGTTTCCGGCAACCTGCCGTCTAAAGACGGTAGCTACAGCCTGTACTGCGCGGTGATCGTGAAGAAAGTTGACGCGAAAACCCGTGGCAAAGTCGGTATTAACGAGCTGCTGCGTACCATCGACTGATTTATCTGCGGGCCGCTGCGGCGGCCCGTAATTTTTTCTTTACGCTTTTCCGTTACACAACCGCTTTTTTGCCTTTCATCAGATAGTGATATTGCGCACATTCCAGGCGTATAATCCGCGCCAGTTAATTCCAGTATTAAATTTAAACGATCCTGACTGTTTCAGATGCATCCTTCGGATACACCGTAGTTTGAAACACACGAGCTAAGTGAAGACAAGGCGTAAGCGCGCAGCCACCAGAGCGTATAAAATACGTAGGTAAGGCCAGCTCTGCACAACGCAGTAGTCACAACGCGCAGCCGGATCGCCACCTAACTTATAAGGAACCGATGCTATGTATGACAATTTAAAAGGTCTGGGTATTACATCGCCTGAAGATATCGATCGCTACAGCCTGCGCCAGGAAGCGAATAACGACATCCTGAAAATCTATTTCCGTAAGGATAAAGGCGAGTTTTTTGCCAAAAGCGTAAAATTCAAATATCCGCGCCAGCGCAAAACCGTAGTGGCCGATAACGCCAGCCAGGGTTATAAAGAGATTCAGGAAATCAGCCCGAATCTGCGCTACGTGATTGATGAACTGGATCAGATCTGCCAGCGCGATCAGGTTGAAGTCGATCTGAAACGCAAAATCCTGGACGATCTGCGTCATCTGGAAAGCGTGGTATCCAATAAAATCGCTGAGATTGAATCTGACCTGGATAAGCTGACCCGCGGCGGTCGCTAATTTATTCCGTTCGGCAGAATTAAAAAAAACGGTGCTATTTATTAGCACCGTTTTTTTATTGCCCATCAGAAACGGCCGGATAGCCGGCCGTTATTCTGCGCTTACTGCATCAGCAGATAAATAGAGCTATCACCGCGCTGAATATTCAGCGCCAGCACGGACGGTTTGGCATCCAGGATTTTACGCAGCTCGCCCAGATTGGTAATAGGCTGCTGATTAACCCCGAGGATGATATCGTCTTTCTTCAGGCCAATACGCGCCGCTGCCGAACCGGCTTTCACACTATCCACCTTCACGCCTTTAACATTTTTGCTGTCGTAGTTGCTCAGTGCAGCCCCTTCAACACCGGTGTAAATCGTGCCGGAATCTACCTTCACGCCCGCACCCTGCTGCAGTTCAACGTTGACCGTCAGCGGTTTGCCATCACGGATCAGACCCAACTCCATCTTGGTCCCCACCGGCAGCGATCCCACTTCAGCACGCAGTGCAGCAAAGCTGGAGATTGGCTTGTTGTTGAGAGAAACGATCACGTCCCCGGCTTTCACTCCAGCCTGCGCCGCAGAAGACTTCGGCAGCACCTGGCTGACGAACGCGCCGCGCTGAGCATCGACTTTCATCGCCTTCGCCAGCTCAGAGTTCAGCTCGGTCCCCATAATACCCAGCTCACCGCGCTTCACCTGGCCGAATTCAACCATCTGGCTGGTCAGGTTTTTCACCATATTACTTGGGATAGCGAAGCCGATACCGATGTTACCGCCGTCCGGTGCCAGGATCGCGGTGTTGATCCCGATCAGTTCACCGTTCAGGTTAACCAGCGCACCGCCGGAGTTACCCCGGTTGATGGCGGCATCGGTCTGAATAAAGTTCTCATAGTTTTCTACGTTAAGGCCGCTGCGGCCCAGCGCGGATACGATGCCCGAGGTCACGGTTTCACCCAGACCGTAAGGGTTACCGATAGCTACGGTATAATCACCTACTCGCAGGCTGTCGGAATCGGCAATTTTCACTGCAGTCAGATTCTTGGCATCTTTCAGCTGGATCAGCGCGATATCAGAGCGCGGATCTTTACCAATCACCTTCGCGTCATACTTACGGCCATCGCTCAGCTGCACCAGAATTTTGGTGGCGTTATCCACCACGTGGTTGTTGGTCACCACATAGCCTTTAGCGGCATCAATCACCACACCGGAACCGAGCGCGCGGAATTTCTGCTGCTGCGTATCATCACCGCCCGCACCGCCCTGACCGCCCTGGCACATTGGCGAGCTCTGGAATGGCGAACCGTCCTGGCAGAACGGAGAATTATCGCCAAAGAACTGCTGGAACTGCTGCGGCAGGCGTGGAGTCCGCACTGTGGTGCTACCTTCGATATTAATGCTGACCACGGAAGGCATCACTTTTTCCAGCATCGGTGCCAGGCTTGGCAGCTGCTGAGTGGAGGTTGTTGATGACGCGGTTTCAGCGGCACTGGCGGTAACAGGGCTCATTGCCAGTCCAATGCTGAAGGCCAGTGCGCTTAGTGCTAACGTTGTTTTTTTCATTCGTTGGATTCTCAAGTGATTCAGTTAAGTAACCATTGCTGCGGTCGTGTCATTGAGATTAATTTTTTAGCGCGAAGTTCATGTTTGAATATTGATGAAAAGTAAAAAATTATTGTGCATCTTTACAAAACTCATCACTGGCATTTTTATTCTACCGCCATCAAACGGCGGTACTCATCCCAGGCATACAGATCGGTCATTCCACTAATGTAATCCTGCAACAGGCGGGCGCGATAATAATATTCCCAGATTTCGGTCTCAGCGGGAGTTTTATCCAGCCGTTCAACCGCTTCATTATAGGCCTGGCGGAAACGGGTAGACAGCTTATGAAAAAGCCGCGTTTCGATCGGATATCCTTTCAGATAATCTTTTTCAACCAGCTCGCTAAATTCCTGCTGTGTCAGCAGCAGCAGCGGACGGTAGATATCCAGCAGCCCGCTGATCACGCGATATCCCTGTAGCTCCAGCTGTTCCACCTCGGGATGGTTAAAAACATGGCGAAAAGCGACTTTCTTAAAGATATCCAGCAGCAGGCTGTGCGGGCTGCCGTCCTCCAGCAGGGCTTCATTAAACTCGCCGTGATAGACCTCGGGAAGATTATCGATAAAACGATTTGCAGCATGCGGCACCAGGCGAGAAACGGTATTCACCCGTAAATACATAAAGAACTGGTCTTCGTTGCAACGGTCGGCGGGCGTTCTGCGCGACTTCTCCAGCGCAACGGTAATCACCTCAGAAAACAGGTCATCGGACTGATGTTTCGGCCAAAGCCGGTATAAATGCTCGTAAAGCTGCTCAACGGTAAAAATATTTTTTTCTACCGCATCTTCCAGATCGGCAACGCAGTAAGAAATATCATCCGCCGCTTCCATAATATAGGTCAGTGGGAAACGGCAATGTGGCTCTAAATCTAATTCCTGCCGCAAATTTGCGACATATTCTTCTTCAGCGAGATAATACCCCGGCTTTTTCATCAAATAACGATGGCTGACGGGGATATCGCCGGTAAACCAGGCGGGGCGCGTATATTTTAAAATACAGCCGACCTGCGCCCACGTCAGATTCATTTTCATCAGCGTATGTACCATGCGGATCGCCTGCGCATTACCTTCGAAGTGAGATAAATCTTGACGAATCTTTGCACGCAGCGGGTCAAGGCCATCTTCTTTACTGCGTAAAACCGCCACCTCACAGCGATCGGCAGTGGCACTTTGCGGCTGCCAGTCAGCATCCAACCGCTGGCGGAACCAGTCGTTAATCGCCGACTCGCCGAAATGACCAAACGGCGGGTTGCCGATATCGTGCATCAGGCAGGCCATCTCGACGATGCTTTCAAACGGCCCGGTCAGTTGCGACAGCCCCAGCTGTTCCAGCTGCCCCTGCTCCTTCAGTCGGGTGAGCACCTCTTTGGCGATATAGCGCCCCACCTGCTGCACCTCCAGCGAGTGCGTCAGCCGGGTTCGTACCGCGGCGTTGCGCTCCAGCGGAAAGACCTGGGTTTTCTGCTGCAGCCGACGAATGGCCGCCGAGTTAACGATCCGCCCGCGATCGCTTTCAAAAATGCGCAGGATCTCGTGCTCGTCCTTCTCACCTTCATAGGGACGATAGCAGCGCTGCCAGTTAATTTTTTTGCGAAAGTCGATCCCGGTCATCCGGAGTTCCCTGTTATTTCCATCATGTTGCCATGATAGACTATGCGCCGAAAACCACGAAAAATTCCACTGAAATAGCGAGTATCCCCATGAAAGCAGGCATTATTGGTGCAATGGAACAGGAAGTGACGCTGCTGCGTGACAAGATTGAAAACCGTCAAACGCTCACGCTGGCAGGCTGCGAAATCTATACCGGTACGTTAAACGGCGTTGAGGTGGCCCTGCTGAAATCCGGCATTGGTAAAGTCTCCGCCGCGCTGGGCACCACGCTGCTGCTGGAACTGTGTAAACCCGACTTCATTATTAATACCGGTTCTGCCGGTGGCCTGGCCCCGTCGCTGAAAGTCGGTGATATCGTCGTTTCCGATGAAGTGCGCTATCACGATGCCGACGTTACCGCCTTCGGCTACGAGCCAGGCCAGATGGCCGGCTGCCCGGCAGCGTTTAAAGCCGACGATAAGCTGATTGCGGCGGCAGAACAGTGCATCAGCGATCTGCAGCTGAATGCGGTACGCGGCCTGGTGGTTAGCGGCGACGCCTTTATCAACGGTGCAGAGCCGCTGGCGCGCATTCGTGGCACCTTCCCGCAGGCGATCGCCGTCGAGATGGAAGCCACGGCAATCGGCCACGTGTGTCATCAGTTCGGCACGCCGTTTGTAGTCGTCCGCGCGATCTCCGATGTGGCAGACCAGGAATCTCACCTCAGCTTTGAAGAATTCCTGGCCGTTGCTGCTACGCAGTCTTCCCTGATGGTTGAAACGCTGCTGGCCCGCCTGGCCAATGGCTAAAGGCCTCATCGCCCTGCTGCTGTGGCTGACCTTTTCCGCAGCAGCGGCACCGCAGCGGGTGGTCACACTGGCCCCCAATCTTACCGAACTGGCGTTTGCTGCTGGCATCACGCCGGTCGGCGTGAGCGACTATTCGGATTATCCTGCGGAGGCAAAAAGTATTGTTCACGTGGCCAACTGGCAGGGGATCAATACTGAAAAGCTGCTGAGCCTGAAGCCCGACCTGGTCATCGCCTGGCGCGGAGGAACATCACCGCGCCAGATCGAGCAGCTCCAGTCGCTGGGCGTGAAGGTGCTGTGGCTGGCCCCGGACTCTATCGAACAGCTTATCGCTACCCTGCGTCAGCTTGCAGAGTACAGCCCGCAGCCGCAGCAGGCAGAGCTGGCCGCTGCCACACTTCAGCAGCAGTTCGACGATCTTCAGCAGCGCTATCGCCAGCCGCAGCGTAAGCGGGTGTTTTTGCAGTTCGGTATGAAGCCGCTGTTTACCGCAGCGGATAACACGCTGCAAAACGAAGTGCTCGGGCTGTGCGGCGGAGAGAATATTTTTTCCGACAGCCGCGTGCCCTGGCCGCAGGTCAGCCGTGAGCAGGTGCTGGTGCGCCAGCCGCAGGCCATCGTGATGCCGGGTGACGCCGCCCGGGCCGTGACGATTGAACAGTTCTGGCAACCACAGCTTAAGGTTCCGGTCTATACGGTCAACGACGACTGGTTCAGCCGGGCCGGGCCGCGCATCATTCTGGCCGCGCGGCAGCTTTGCGCCCAGTTACAGCCCGACAGAAAGTAAGAAATACCCATAACGCAGTTAAGAATCGCGCACTGAATGCCGCTTTTTGGCCAGTAGCGTGAAGAAGAAATACGGTAGCCGTGCAGTCGCGCGAGCTACCTGATTTTGGCCAACAGGCCTTATTGAAACATCAGGAAAATCAGATCATGAAAACCGTTTATCTGTCTCTGGGACTGATAATGGCGGCGCATACCTGTGTGGCTGCGACCAGCGGCACCATTGGTGTGCAACTCACCATCATTGCACCACCGTGCCAGGTTAATGGCAGTATGTCAGCCACCTCACACCTGCCCACCGTCGCCTGCGGAACGCGCAACGACGTTCAGCCGAAAATCACCGAGGCGATTCTCAGCCCAAAAACGGAAACCGATCTGGAAAAAAGGCTCATCACCGTTGAATGGTAAAGCCCTGCCCGGCACCGCTGTGCCGGGTGATTACCCTTACCGTGCAGGCCAGGGTAATCTCAGAAGAGAAGCAATCAGATGCTGAAGGAGGAACCGCAGCCGCAGGTGGTTTTCGCATTCGGGTTGGTCACAATAAAGCGCGAACCTTCCAGCCCTTCGGTATAGTCCACCGCGCCGCCGACCAGATACTGCAGGCTCATCGGATCGACAACCAGCGCTACGCCCGCTTTCTCGATAGTCATGTCACCGTCGTTAATTTTATCGTCAAAAGTGAAGCCGTACTGGAAACCGCTGCAACCACCGCCGGTGATATACACGCGCAGTTTCAGATCCGGGTTGTTCTCATCGGAAATCAGATTCTTCACTTTACTGGCCGCTGCTTCGGTAAACTGCAGGGGTACGGCTACGTCGTCGCTCATTTAAAATACTCCAGGATGCACTCAGGCCATTTGCCTGACAGGTCATTATTCGACCATTGTTATGGCTATTATCTTATACGCAGGGGTAGCAATCAAGTTATGGCTGTACCACCCCGTGCGGTGATCCCTATCTGCTGCCCTACCGTACTCAGAGTGCGGGCAGATAGTGTGGAATACAAGCGCAGTCTCTGAGTTAATTTTTTCTGCCTTTCGTTTCGCGCAGGTGTTCACTTAGAATAGACGGGTTTTTTTAATGAATAATCAGGAGCGGTTCCATGAGTAAGTCTGAAAACCTGTACGCTCAGGCGCAGCAATTCATCCCCGGCGGCGTGAATTCGCCGGTGCGAGCCTTTACCGGCGTCGGCGGCGTGCCGCTCTTCATTGAACGCGCCGACGGTGCCTGGCTGTATGACGCCGACGGCAAAGCCTATATCGACTACGTCGGTTCCTGGGGGCCAATGGTTCTCGGTCACAACCATCCCGCTATTCGCAATGCGGTGATCGAGGCGGCCGAGCGCGGCCTCAGCTTCGGTGCGCCAACCGAGATGGAAGTGAAAATGGCGCAGCTGGTCACCGAACTGGTGCCGACCATGGATACGGTGCGCATGGTTAACTCGGGAACCGAAGCCACCATGAGCGCCATTCGCCTGGCGCGCGGCTTCACCCACCGCGATAAAATCATCAAGTTTGAAGGCTGCTACCACGGCCACGCCGACTGCCTGCTGGTGAAAGCCGGTTCCGGTGCGCTGACACTCGGCCAGCCGAACTCTCCGGGTGTCCCGGCCGATTTCGCCAAACATACGCTGACCTGCACCTATAACGATCTCAACAGCGTACGTGCCGCCTTCGAGCAGTACCCGGAAGATATCGCCTGTATCATCGTTGAGCCAGTGGCCGGGAATATGAACTGTATCCCACCGCTGCCGGAATTCCTGCCGGGCCTGCGCGCGCTGTGCGATGAGTTCGGCGCGTTGCTGATTATCGATGAAGTGATGACCGGTTTCCGCGTGGCGCTGGCGGGCGCGCAGGCTTACTACGACGTTGAGCCGGATCTGACATGCCTGGGCAAAATCATCGGCGGCGGCATGCCGGTGGGCGCGTTCGGCGGTCGCCGTGAAGTGATGGATGCGCTGGCGCCGGTCGGTCCGGTTTACCAGGCGGGCACGCTTTCCGGCAACCCGATTGCGATGGCGGCAGGATACGCCTGCCTGACCGAAATCTCTCAGCCGGGTACCCATGCCACGCTGACCGATCTGACGACTGAACTGGCGGAAGGCCTGCTGGAAGCCGCCGCAGCGGAAAATATCCCGCTGGTGGTGAACCACGTCGGCGGTATGTTCGGCCTGTTCTTTACCGATGCAAAGACCGTCACCAGCTACGCAGACGTGACAAAATGCGATGTGGAACGCTTTAAGCGCTTCTTCCACCTGATGCTGGAAGAAGGGGTGTATTTAGCGCCTTCAGCGTTTGAGGCCGGCTTTATGTCCCTTGCACACAGTAAAGAGGATATCCAGCGCACGATTTCTGCTGCACGCCGCAGTTTCGCTAAGCTGTAATCACGTTCCCTCGCATCGCGTCGGCGGCCATCTGTCGCTGACCGCAGTATAAAAAACGGGGCTTTCGCCCCGTTCATATTGCTGATGCCCCCCATTTTTCAGATGGGGTTCGTCTTTTTCATCACGACTTCCGTAGCAGATAAACAAAGTACGGCGCACCGATAAATGTCGCCAACAGCCCCGCCGGGATCTGATTGGGGAAGGCCAGCATGCGCCCGCACCAGTCGGCCGCGACCATCAGGCCACCGCCCAGCAGCGCCGCCATCACCTGCTGCGGTAGCGCGCGGCGGAAGCCGAGCATACGCGCCATATGCGGTGCCATCAGGCCGACAAAACTCAGCGGACCAATGGTTAACGTCGCGGCAGCGGTCAGGCAGGCCGCCAGCAGCAGCAGGGCCAGCCGCGAAGGCGTCAGCGCCATGCCTACCGCTTTCGCCGTCATGCCGCCCAGCGGCAGCACGGTCAGCCAACGGCGGCAGAGCGGCACCAGCGCAATCAGCACCACGGCGATTATCACCGTACGCAGCGCCTGCGGGGCATCGATTTTGTAGGTCGATCCCGCCATCCAGGTCAGCAGGCTGGCCATCCGCGGATCGCCGCTGGCCAGCAGCAGCATGGTGATGGTGGTAAAGGCGGTACTCAGCGCCATCCCCGCCAGCAGCATACGTTCCGGCGAGAAGCCCCCCCGCCCGGCAGCAATCGAGATGATCAGCAGCGTCACCGCCGCCCCCAGCGTACCCGCAGGCAGCAGCCAGCCAAACGCATCACCGGGCACGATAAACAGCATGATCACCACGCCGAAGGCGGCACCGGAGCTGATGCCCAGCACTTCCGGGCTGGCCATCGCATTCCCCGTCAGGCGCTGCACCATGCAACCCGCCACGCCGAGCATCATCCCGGTGGCCAGCGCGGCAACCAGCCTTGGGCCACGCCACGGCAGCAGCTGCTGCCAGAGGTCACCGGTTGCCCATACCCAGCCATCGGCATTGCGGCCAAAGCTCAGCGCGATCGCCGCCAGCACCAGCATGACTCCGCCGCAGCACAGCGACCAGAGCAGCACGTTCTGCCGTTCCGCCGGCACGCGATCGCCAAAGTTCATCGCCGGACCGCTGCCGCCGGTCCGCAGGCGCGGCAGCAGCCACAGCAGCAGCGGCGCACCGATCACCGCCGTCACCGTTCCGGTGGAGATTTCCCCCAGCCGATCGGTCAGCCACAGCACGCACTGGTCCGCCAGCCACAGCAGCAGTGCGCCGATCAGCGGTGCCAGCAGCAGACGGCTGAACAGACGACGGAAACCGAGCATCTTCGCCAGCAGCGGGGAGAACAGCCCGATAAAGCCGATAATCCCGGCGGCATTCACCAGCGAGGCGCTGATCAGAATGGCGATCGCCAGTACGGCAAAACGCGCCAGCGACAGCCCCAGCCCAAGGTTTTTCGCCACGCCGTCGTCCAGCCCCATCAGGGTCATCGGCCGCAGCATCAGCAGCGTCAGCACCACACCGGCCAGCAGGCGCGGCCAGATAAAGCTGACGTTGCTCCAGTCCATCTGATTCAGTGAACCGGTGCTCCACAGGAACATGTTTTGCAGCTGGTCATGGTTAAAGATGGCGAAAATCTGGTTTACCGCACCGCAGTAGAGCGACAGCACCAGCCCGGCGAGGATTAGCGTCACCGGCGACATGCGTTTACCCCACGCCACGCCAAACACCAGCAGACCGATAGCCACCGCTCCGATGGTCGCCGCCAGCTGCTGGGTGACTAATCCACCGGGCAGGCTCCAAAGCGTAGCCACAGTGATACCGAGCTGGGCACCGCTAGCCACGCCAAGCGTGGTCGGCTCCGCCAGCGGGTTGCGCAACACCTGCTGGAACAGCAGGCCGACCAGCCCCAGCCCGGCACCGACCAGCAGCGACAGCGCAAGGCGCGAAAGCAGGCTGTGGTGGAACACCATTTGCTGAATGTTATCGGAATCCGGGGAGCGCAGCGCCAGCAGCCACTGATCCATCGGCAGATGATGTTTAAAGTTACTGAGGGTCAGCAGCAGCGCGGAAACAAACAGCAGCAGCAGCAGGAAAATGGGTAAGCGATACGTTTTGATCATTTTTCCCCCAGCGCGCTGTCAAGAGTATGGATCAGCTGAATAGCCGACAGCGTTGCGCCGTAGAACCACACGCGTGGCACCTGGCGGAAACGGCCCTCGCGGACAAACGGCAGCGACTGCCAGAGCGAAGCGGACGTCACCTGGTCGATAATATTCTGGTTGTCGTGCTCAAAGTTAATCGCCTCAACATCGTGCATATCGGCCAGGCGTTCAATACCGACCACCACGCTGCCCCAGAAAGTCGTCTCCCCTTTCCAGGCATTAACCAGCCCCAGCTCGTCCATCACCTGCTGGAACAGACCGTTCGCGCTGAACACAATGGCATGGCGTGCGTCGAAGATAGACATCAGCAGCAGCGGTCGCTGCGGTCGTGCCGCCAGACGGGTTTTCACCCGCAGGATCAACGCATCCAGTTCGGCCAGATGCGCCTCCGCCTGCGGCACGCGATGAATGCGTTTAGCCAGCGCCATCAGCGAGTCGCGGGCGGCGCTCAGCGGTTTACCTTTGCCATCGTTAAAAGAAAACCCCAGGCCCGGCGCGATGCGCTCAAAGCGGGCCGGATCGGGACCGTAGCCCTGAGAATAGAGGATCAGCGACGGCCGCATCTGGGTGAGCAGCTCAAGATTAGGTTCGGTACGTAGCCCGACATCAACAACGGAAGACGGCAGCTCCGGCTTGCCGACCCACTGGCGGTAATTAAACAGTTCAGCGGCGCCCATTGGCGTTACGCCCAGCGCCATCAACAGCTCCAGCGGCAGCCACTCCAGCGCGATAATCCGCTCTTCGGTCGGTAGCTGGGCAATAGCGGGAAGATGGGCGAGCAGCGGAGAAAAAGCGAGCGCCGTCAGCAGACGGCGGCGTGTGATATCCGGGGTCACAATCAATCCTTAGTAAACAAAGCTTACCGGTGCCCCACCCTGCGGATGCGGCAATATCCCCATCGGAATACCGTAAATTTCCTGCAGCACATCGCCATCCATAATCGCTTCAGGATCGCCCTGAGCAATCATTTCACCACCGCGCAGCGCCACCAGGTGGTCGCAGTAGCGGGCAGCCATATTAATATCGTGCAGCACGGCAATCACCGTCAGACCACGCTCGCGGCTGAGGCGTTGGATCAGCGCCAGCACTTCAACCTGATGGGCAATATCCAGTGCGGAAGTCGGTTCATCCAGCAGCAAGCAGCGGCTGTTCTGCGCCACCAGCATGGCAATCCACGCACGCTGGCGTTCTCCTCCGGAGAGGCTGTCCACCAGTCGCTGGGCAAACGGCTTCAGGCCGACCAGCGCAATGGCTTCATCCACGCGTTCGCGGTCCTCAATACCGTAACGCCCTAACGCACCGTGCCACGGGTAGCGGCCAATCGCCACCAGCTCGCGCACCGTCATCCCTTCAGCGGCAGGCAGCTGCTG
The DNA here is from genome assembly GCF_016624745.1 of Erwinia sp. S43. Taxonomy (NCBI): domain Bacteria; kingdom Pseudomonadati; phylum Pseudomonadota; class Gammaproteobacteria; order Enterobacterales; family Erwiniaceae; genus Erwinia; species Erwinia sp. S43. The sequence continues at coordinate 50,563 of NZ_JACVTX010000026.1, forward strand.
CGGCAGATAGGCCACTTCACGGGCGAAGGCTTTGTTCTGCCAGTCCGCCACCGGGCGATCGTTGAGCATCACCTGCCCCGCCGTTGCCGCATGATGGCGGCCGAGCATTTTAAGCAGGGTGGATTTACCGGAACCGTTGTGGCCAATCAGCCCACAGACTTTTCCGGCAGGAAAGGTCAGAGACAGCGGCTGAAGCAGTGTTCGGCCAGGAACGGTAAAACTGACGTGATCGAGAGAGAAAGTCGTTTCTGTAGCGTGCTGAGGTTGCATAGCGATCTTCTGATTGGCGGGCGCAGCGAACCGCGCCCGGTTAGACATTTAGAAGCGGAAGGTAGCAGTACCAACGATTTGACGATCCGCGCCCCAGTAGCAGGCGTAGTCGCGGTAGCAGCTGGCAACGTATTCACGATCGAACAGGTTGTTGATGTTCACACCGACGGAAGAGCCCGGCAGGCCGAAGCGACCCAGATCGTATTTCACCGCCGCATCAACCACCGAGTAGGAGGCTACGCTGAAGTTTTTATTGATATCGGTTCCGGTGCTGTACTGACCCACGCTGTTACCCACGTAGCGAATGCCGCTGCCGATGGTCAGGCCGCTGAGAGCGGTTTCATGGAAGGTGTAATCAGCCCACAGGGAAGCCATATTTCTTGGCACCTGCACCGGGCGCTGGCCCTGAAGCTCGGAATCCTTGGTGTACTTTGCATCGGTAAAGCTATAGGACGCCAACACATTGATATTGGCATTAACCGCTGCTTTGGCCTCCAACTCAATGCCACGTGAGCGAATTTCGCCGCCCATAGTGCTGTAACCAGGGTGATCGGCATCAGCGGTCAGGTTTTTGGTTTTGGTCAGCTCATAAACAGCTGCGGTCATAATGATCGGACGATCCTTCGGCACAAACTTCACGCCTGCTTCGTACTGCTTAGCGCGGGAAGGTTCAAATGCCTGAGAGGTATAGGACTTACCTGACGTTGGAATGAAGGATTCGCTGTAGCTGAAGTAAGGCGCAATACCGTTATCAAAGACGTAGTTTACGCCGCCACGCCAGGTAAAGGCCTGGTCGTTGCGTTTATCCAGCGGATCGGTTCCGGCGGCAGCATTGCGGTTGTAAACGGAGGTCATCGCATAGTCGTAACGACCGCCCAGCGTGAGGACCCAACGATCCCATTCAATCTGATCTTGCGCATACAAACCTGTCTGCTGCTGCTTATCAACCACGCTATTCGGATAAGTGGTGACCATAGCATCTTCGCTGTACTGCGGGTTGAGCAGATCAAGAGAAGAACCCGCGAGGTAACCGAAGCCAGCATTGATATCGTTATGCATACGCTGGAAGTCCACGCCCAGCAGCAGAGTGTGATCCACCGCACCGGTAGCGAATTTCGCCTGTGCCTGGGTGTCAACAGCGAACGAACTCAGATCTTCATCAGAGACAGCGGTCGAGCGCTGCAGGGTTGTGGTACCCGGTATCACACCGTAACCGTACAGGCTGCGGTAATCAGTTTGCACTTTCGCATAACGCAGATTCTGGCGCACGGTCCAGGTGTCATTAAATTCGTGGTCAAAACTGTAACCCACCATCTGCTGCTTGCGGGAAATTTTATTTTTCCCGTCACCGTCATCAAAATCGGTCGACAGCTTGTGCTGATTGCCATTGGCGTCGATCAGCGGAACCACCGTCCCTTCACGCGGCAGCCAGCCGTAGTAGCCGGTTTCCGGCTCGTTCTGGAAATAGCTGAGGAAGGTGAAGTTCGTTTTCTCATCTGGCTGCCAGCTGAACGAAGGCGCAATGGTGTAGCGCTTCTCTTTGTTCATCTGTTGTTGTGAGTCGGCACTGCTGGCTTTACCGGTCAGACGGTAGGAAAATTCGTTGTTGTCATCCAGCGCGCCGCCAAAATCAAAACCGGTGGCATAAAGATTGTTACTGCCCATCTGGAACTGCACTTCACGCAGCGTTTCCGTGGTCGGACGCTTGCTGATCATCGATACAATTCCGCCAGGGTTACTGCGCCCGTAAAGCACGGACGTAGGACCACGCAGCAACTCCGCGCGCTCCAGGAAGTAAGGATCGATGCTAAATTCAGAATAGAAGTCAGCGGGCAGCTTCAGGCCATTAAAATACTGATTAGTATTGGTTTCGCTAAAGCCGCGAATAGACAAAGCGTCAATGACGTTAGAGGCACCACGGTTGCCTACCATCACCCCCGCACTGTAGCCAAAGGCCTCTTTGACCGACTGCGGCTGGCGCAGTTCGATTTCCTGGCTGGTCACCACCGAAACGGACTGCGGGTTCTTTTCAAGTGCGGTGTCCGTTTTCGTCCCGGTTGCAGAACGTTTTGCTGCAATCGTCGGGGAAGGTCCCCATGCACTTTCCTGCGGTCCATTCGCGGCATTAGCACTTACGGTGATCGTCTGTTCACCGGCGGCAATCGCATTGCCTACTCCCGCCAGCGACATGGCGACAAAAATTGCCAGCTGACGCTTACGGGTGTTTATGATTGAATTATTTGATGAAAAATCGCGCGAATGGGCCATATTGCTTTTCTCTGAACAAAGAGTGATTGAGTGAGTGGTAAATGTGAAGCTAAACGAGAATTATTATTATAACGGATTAGATAATATGCGAAACAAAGCAAGTTCTGCAAGAAAAAATCGGCTTGTTGAAACGCAGAAAAGGCCGCGCAAGCAATGCTCACGCAACCAGAAAAGAGATTATTGTTTGTAAGGTTAAAAATAAGATCTATAGCAAATCAATAATATTACCGGAAATAGATTAAAGATACTTACTGATGAAGTTCTGCTTTAACCTGCTCTATTTGTTTATCGACTTCAGGCAACGTTTGCAGGCGTGCATATTCGGTTGCACCAACATAACGTCCGGCATCGACATCGCTCTGCCAGTGGGCACCGCAAATAACCCGGCTTTGACCAAACTCATAGCCTTTTTTCATTAACTCTTTTGCCCGCTCCGGCTTCGCCTGCGAGAATGCCAGTGCCGTCAACGTGCCAAAAGCGGTATGGCCAGAAGGGTAAGAGCCATTTTTTCGCAACGCTGCTTCATCGGCAGGCCGGCAGGTCGGGTTATTAAACACCACGAACGGACGCACTCGCATGTAATGCTGCTTCGCCCGGTTGCTGGCATAATCAGCCCCTACCACCAGCAGCTCTCCCAACATCTTCCAGGTCTTCGGCGTGCTGGTTTCGCTGATATTAACACCCAGCGCTTGCGACCAGACCTTAGCCTGATTTGCCAGGTGAAGATCGGCATCTTCCGCCGCCTGCTTCCAGCGTGCCGATCCCTTCATTTTGAAGCCGTTACGATAGGCCGCTTTGTCATTTTCAAAGGCAGCATCCCCCTGTTTCGGCGGCGGTGGCAGGTAGTAAAGGCTGTCTACGGTATAAGATTCTTCGTGAAGTGGAGCGGGCTTTAATTGCGGTTGATCGGCTGCCTGAATGGCGGTCGTCGATAATAACGCAGCACTAAACAGCAAGCTGGAAACTATTAAATTATGCTTCATGCATTATCCCTTTAATAAAATTAATCAGCGCTCACATACTCTCTGAAACAGATGTTTAAAAAATGCGCTCACTATCCTGTTTTTATAAAAGGATGTAAAATAAAAGTTTAAATAGCACGCAAGGTTAAAATAAATAGTTAATACAAACAATTAATTATTCACAAATCCCATAAGAATAAAAAAACCCGAATTGATAACAATATCGAATTCGGGTCTTATTTTTTACTGATATGCCGAAGTACGCCTTATTTCCGGGGAGATTATCTCCCCGGTTACGCTGATATGTTCAGGTTAATTACTGACCAAACATATCCTTAATCCAGCCAGCGACACCATCGCTATCCTTCTGCTGATCCTGTGACTGCTGCGGCTGAGTCTGCGGCTGCCCCTGAGGATTCTGCTGAGGATTGTTGTTTTGCTGCAGCATATGCTGCTGTTGCTGCTGCTGATCAAACTGCTGTTGTTGCTGCTGACAGAGCGCATCGGCGTCGGTGGTCCATACCGGCAGTGAACGCCAGCTGCTGCTGCCGGAGCCACAAACAAAGTTACCGGCAGAGTCGACGTTCATTCGGGCGATGTCCTCAGGAGGCGTCAGCTGCAGCGGCATCGGTGCCTGATTTTCCAGATAGCGGCGATACAGCTGCATCGCCCCGCTGGCCCCGTACAGCTTGGTCGGCTGGTTGTTATCACGACCAATCCAGGTAATCGCCACTTCTTTACCGTCGATCCCGGCAAACCAGCTGTCCACCAGGTTATTGGTCGTACCGGTTTTCCCTGCCAGCATCGCTTTCGGATATTTGGCACCCAGCGCACGCGCCGTACCGTGATCGGCAACCTGCTGCATGGTATAGAGCGTCAGGTAAGCCGCCTGCGCGCTGATCGTACGCTCCGCCTGCGGGAAGCTCTGATACAGCACGGTGCCGTCTTCCGCAATCACCGAGCGTAACGCCGACAGTGGAGCACGGTTACCGCCGCTGGCAATCGTCTGGAAAGCCTGCGCAACTTCAACTGGCGTCAGGTTCAACGCACCCAGCAGCATAGCCGGAACCGGCTGTAGCTGATCTTTCGATACGCCCAGCCTGGTCCAGGTGTCCACCACCTGCGGCAGGCCCAGCGTCATCCCCAGGTTCACCGTCGGCACGTTCATCGAGTTGGTCAGCGCATCCACCAGCATCACCTGGCCGCTGAAGCGACGATCGTCGTTCTGCGGACGCCAGATCTGACCGTTTGGCTGCTTGAGCGAGATCGGATTATCGGCAATCCACGTGTTCAAACGATAGGTATCCGGCTGGCTCAACGCGGTCAGATAGGTCGCTGGTTTCGCCAGTGAACCAATTGAACGCCGCGCCTGAAGCGCACGGTTATAGCCGGCAAACTGCGGATCGGCACCGCCGACCATTGCGCGCACTTCACCGCTGAAGCGATCGACCACCACCATCGCGCTTTCCAGATCGTTCAGGCCACGCTGTTTACGCAGCGCCGGAATGCCATCCTCAACGGATTTCTCCGCCGCATCCTGCGAAACCGAATCCAGGGTGGTGAAAATCTTCACGCCGGAGAGATCTTTAACCTTATCACCCAGCTTCGCCTGCAGCTCGTTACGTACCATCTGCATAAATGCAGGCTGCGGCGTAATCACTCCCCCTTTCGGCTGCACGCCCAGCGGACGCGCGCTCAGCATGTCGTAGAGTTCCTGGTCGATCACGTTTTGCTGCTGTAACAAACGCAGCACCAGGTTACGACGCTCCAGCGCCAGCTTAGGATTGCGCCACGGGTTGTACAACGACGCGCCCTTCACCATGCCCACCAGCAGCGCCTGCTGATCGAGGCTCAGCTCATCAACCGGACGACCGAAATAGTAAAGGCTGGCCAGCGGGAAGCCACGGATCTGATCGCTGCCCGCCTGACCGAGGTAAACCTCGTTCAGATACAGTTCAAGGATACGATCCTTGCTGTAGCGGGCATCCATAATCAGCGCCATGTAGGCTTCGTTCGCCTTACGCCACAGTGAACGCTCATTGGTCAGGAACAGGTTCTTCACCAGCTGCTGGGTCAGCGTACTGCCGCCCTGCACCGCGCGACCGGCGGTAATGTTGGCGAGGAACGCACGGCCAATTGAGTAGAAGCTGATGCCGTCATGCTGATAGAAGTGACGGTCCTCGGTAGCCACCAGCGTGTCCACCAGCAGGTCCGGGAAACCAGCGCGGGGAACAAACAGGCGCTGTTCGCCGTTCGGCGATTGCAGCATGGTAATCAGCCGCGGATCGAGGCGGAAGAAACCAAAGCTGCGCCCGTTGTCGAGGTTTTTAATGTCGCTCAGGCTGTCGCCGCTAAAGCTGAGACGTGCGCGGATCTGCCCCTCTTTACTGTCGGGGAAATCAAACGGACGGCGGATCATCTCAATGCTGTTGGCCTGCACGGTGAATTCACCGGGGCGCGTCATGCGCGTGACCTGGCGGTACTGCGTGCCTTCCAGCAGAGCGATCATCTCTTTTTTGTTGTAGGACATGCCCGGCTCAAGGCTGACCATACGACCATAGACCGTGGCCGGCAGCTGCCAGACTTTGCCATCAATACGGCTGCGGATCTGTGAATCGAGATAAACGCCATAGGCGGCCATCGCCACAATAAAGATCACCAGCAGTTTAAGCAGCAGTCGTAGCCAACGGCGTTTTTTACGCGGTGGTTTACCTTTTCCCTTACGTGGCACCGGGGTTACCTCCTCGTCTTCCTGGTCATCATCCTGATCGTCATATTCGTCATACTCTTCTTCCCTGTAGCGACCTTTTCCCGCAGATTTCCGCGTTGGCTTGGGCTGCTTACCTTTGCGCCCGATAGGCTCGCGATCGTCAGACATTCGTTTCATTTCTCCTGAGGCAGGCGTCGGCAACGCCGACTACTCTCGTCTTACTCTGGCTATTGCGGAAGAAGAACCTTCCGAAATAGCGCGGCCGTCATGCCAGCTAAACAAAGCCGGGGCTTATGACGGGTTGGAAAATTTTTTAACCCGCCGCGTGGGGAGCGCGCTGGCGGGATCGTCGGGCCACAGATGCTTTGGATAGCGCCCTTTCATCTCTTTCTGCACGTCACGGTATGCTCCGGCCCAGAAGGCCGCCAAATCGCGCGTGATCTGCAACGGCCGATGCGCCGGAGACAAAAGCTCCAGCACCAGCGGCACTCTTCCCTGCGCAACGCTGGGATTCTGCGCTTCGCCGTACATCTCCTGCAGTCGCACCGCCAGCACCGGGGGCTTATCATCATGGTAGACGATCGGCAGCCGACTTCCGGTGGGCACAGTGTAATGAGTTGGCAACACAGTATCCAGTTGCTGACGCTGTGACCATGTCAACATTTGTAAGAGCGCCCCCACCACATCCAGCTGCTTCAGTCCTTTACCGTCGCGTACGCCACTCATCGCCGGCAGCAGCCACTGTTCAAGCGAGGCCAGCAGCGTGGCCTCATCCGCGCCGGGCCACTCGGCCTCCGGTAGCCACTGTGCAGCACACAATAACCGCAGTCGCAGCTGTTCGGCCTGCGGCGTCCAGTTCAGCACGCTCAGCCCTTTGCCGCGCACCCAGCGCAGCATGGCGGCATGCAGCTCCTGCTCATCGGGCTTAGCCAGCGGCTGCGATTTAAGAGCCAGCTGGCCAATCTGCTCGCGTTTCCAGGCGCGCAGCGTGCCTTTTTCTTCATCCCACTCCACTTCCGTTTGCTGCTGTACCAGCGCCGGAACCTCACGGATCAGGGAGTCAATCGTTATCGGCAGCGCCTGCAATATTCGCGCATCGGGCTGGCTGCCGCTTTGCAGCAGCGATGGCACAATCAGCCATTCGTAGCGGGTCAGCGCCTCATCATTTTCCAGCGTGGCACCGCTGCCGTTCGCCAGCTGATAGCGCCCCCCATCGCCACGACGCCGGGCAATCCGGTCCGGGAAAGCTGCCGCCAGCAGCGGAGCAAGACGATCCTCATCCACTGTGCCACCGCTGATGCCCGCCCGCTGCTGGAGCTGCTTTGCCCGGCGCTGCCAGTGCGGCAGACGGCGATGAAAACCGTCGCGCAGATCGATACTGCCGCGCGGTGGATCTTCAAGCATCGCCACCAGCTGCGCGGCGGTGGCAACGGCATCGGCACTGTCACCCGCTGCCGCCAGCATCACCCCGAAGCGCGGCTCGCTGCCCAGCGCAGCAATTTTACGCCCGCGCGTAGTCAGCTGTCCGCCGTCGTCCGCCACGCCCAGCTGACATAAAAGCTGTCGGGCGGCGTCAATAGCCGTCTGGGGGGGACGATCCAGCCAGTTGAGCTGATCGGCATCACGACAGCCCCACTGCAGCAGATCCAGCCAAAGGGCGGAGAGATCGCTGTGCAGGATCTCCGGTTCACCGTGTGACGCCGCGCGCTCCGCCTGCTCTTTCGCCAGCAGATGCAGGCAGATGCCGGGTTCAAGTCGCCCGGCGCGGCCTGCGCGCTGAGTCATCGAAGCCTGGCTGACGCGCTGGGTTTGCAGACGGGTCAGGCCGGTGCGCACATCGAACAGCGCACTACGTTCCAGCGCGCTGTCCACCACCAGCCGGATACCTTCAATCGTCAGGCTGGTTTCGGCAATATTGGTTGCCAGCACGACTTTACGCCGCCCCTCCGCCGCGGGCAGGATCGCCTTTTGCTGCTCGGACAGCGGCAGCGCGCCGTAAAGCGGGCAGAGATCGATATCGGCCGCGATCATCTCAGCCAGTTGAGCTTGCACCCGCTGGATCTCCGCCACGCCGGGCAAAAACAGCAGCAGCGATCCCGGTTCTTCACGCAGCAGCTGCGCCGTCTGCCGGGCTACCGCCTCGTCGAAACGCTGATTCGTCGCCAGCGGCTGGTAACGGCGGTCCACCGGATACGATCGCCCTTCAGACACAATCATCGGTGCCTGCGGCAGACGTTTGCTTAGCGCCGCGTTATCCAGCGTCGCCGACATAATCAGCACCTTCAGATCATCACGCAGCCCCTGCTGCACATCCAGCAGCAGCGCCAGGGCCAGATCGGCCTGCAGGCTGCGTTCATGGAATTCATCAAGGATGACCAGCGACACGCCTTCCAGCATCGGGTCCTGCTGCAACATGCGGGTTAAGATCCCTTCCGTCACCACCTCCAGCCGGGTCTGCGGCCCGCTGCGGCTTTCGCCGCGCATGCGGTAACCGACGATCCCACCCGGCTCCTGCCCCAGCTGTTCCGCCAGCCGCTGCGCCACGTTGCGTGCCGCCAGCCTGCGCGGCTCCAGCAGCAGAATGCGCCCGCTAAAAGAAGCCTGCTTTAAAATCTGTAGCGGCAGCCAGGTGGATTTCCCGGCACCGGTGGGGGCTGCCAGAAGGACCTGAGGGAAGGATTCCAGCGCCACCAGCAGCTCGGGCAAAATGGCACTGACCGGTAATGAACTCACGTTTAGCTCCATAACAACATGGTCTTAATCTTCCGCGCATTGTAGCATTCCCGGGTTTAATTTACCGGAGGACGCGATGGGCGCATCTAAACGGCTGTTCTTCGGCCTCGATCTGCCGGGTGAGGTGAAGCAGCAGATTATCCAGTGGCGTGCCGACAGCTTTCCCACTGAGGCCGGTTTTCCCGTTGCCGCCGAGAGCCTGTATCTGACGCTGGCGTATCTGGGCGAAGTGAGCGATGAGAAAGCGCAGATGCTGATGCAACTGGCCGGGCGCATTCGGCAGCCGGGATTCACCCTGACACTGGACGATGCCGGCCACTGGCCGCGTTCGGGAACGATCTGGCTCGGGCCGCACCGCGCACCGCGGGGCCTGCTCCAGCTGGCAGAATTGCTGCGTTCCCAGGCAGCCCGCAGCGGGTGCTATCAATCGCCACAACCCTTTCATCCGCATGTCACATTACTGCGCCAGGCTACGCAGCCGGTAAAGCTGCCAGCACGCCATTTTAGCTGGTCGCTGCCCGTCGGGCGTTTTGTGCTGTTTCAGTCACACTTCTCCCGCGGGAAAACCCGTATTAAGGAGATTAAGGACTGGGCGCTTCAATAAGGAATTCCTATGGAATACAGTCCCGCTCTGCAACCGGCAACGCTGATTAAACGCTATAAGCGTTTTCTGGCCGATGTGATAACGCCCGACGGTGAGACGCTGACAATTCACTGCGCCAATACCGGTGCGATGACCGGTTGCGCAACACCGGGGGATACCGTGTGGTATTCCACCTCCGTCAGTCTGACACGAAAGTATCCCCACAGCTGGGAGCTGACCGGGACGCAAAGCGGAGAGTTGATATGCATTAATACCCTGCGGGCTAACACGTTAGTACGTGAAGCATTGGAAGAAGGACGGATTGCAGAATTATCCGGTTACACCCGCCTGCAACCTGAAGTTAAATACGGCGCCGAAAACAGCCGTATTGATTTCCTGTTACAGGCAGAGGGTTGCCGTAACTGCTATATTGAAGTCAAATCCGTTACGTTGTTACAGCAGGGCAAAGGGTACTTCCCGGACGCGGTGACCACGCGTGGTCAGAAGCATCTGCGCGAGCTGAGCCAGATCGCGCAATCCGGCCAACGGGCAGTTCTGTTTTTCGCCGTTCTGCACTCGGGGATTGAGGACGTTGCCCCCGCAAGTCACATTGATGCGCGCTACGCAGAACTACTGGTACAGGCACAGCAAAATGGCGTTGAGCTGCTTTGCTATAAGGCGCAGTTATCACCCAAAGGGATAAGCCTGATTCGGCCCCTGAAGGTAGAGTTGTAAAAATTGGCGCAATTTGCTGTTATAAGCACGCTTTCGGCAAGGGGCCAAATACGCTCTTCCTCACATGCTTGTCAAGGCATGTTCAGGAATAATTGCCAACCTTAATCGCTTCTGTTATTTATAGCGGCCTGTTTTTTCCCCTCCGGGGGATCGATGCCCGACAGTCTCGGGATGCAGGGCAGGTAATAGCCGTGTGGTACTTCGCCGGCTGACAGTATCTGCAGCCTGAGAAGTGAAGGGTATAGTGCGTGTTATCCAGGAGAAACAACATGCAAGAAGGGCAAAACCGTAAAACATCGTCCCTGAGTATTCTCGCCATCGCTGGGGTGGAGCCATACCAAGAGAAGCCAGGCGAAGAGTATATGAACGAAGCCCAGCTGGAGCACTTCAAGAAGATCCTTGAAGCCTGGCGCAACCAGCTTCGGGATGAAGTGGACCGCACGGTTTCGCACATGCAGGATGAAGCTGCTAACTTCCCGGACCCCGCTGACCGCGCAACACAGGAAGAAGAGTTTAGTCTTGAACTGCGTAACCGTGACCGCGAGCGCAAGCTGATCAAAAAGATCGAGAAGACGCTGAAGAAAGTGCAGGACGACGATTTCGGCTACTGTGAATCATGTGGCGTTGAAATCGGTATCCGTCGCCTTGAAGCGCGTCCAACTGCCGATCTGTGCATCGACTGCAAAACGCTGGCGGAAATCCGCGAAAAACAAATGGCCGGTTAACGGCACAAGGATTGCGCAGTGGATCCGGGAGCGGCTCTCGTTCCCGTTTCACTGCCCTTCCCCATTCATGATGTCAGCATCCTATATCGGGCGCTTTGCCCCCTCTCCATCCGGTGATTTACATTTCGGCTCTCTGATTGCCGCCGTTGGCAGCTACCTGCAGGCTCGCGCACAGCACGGTCTGTGGCGGGTGCGTATTGAAGATATCGATCCTCCCCGTGAAATTCCCGGTGCCGCCACCCGCATCCTCAGGCAGCTTGAGCACTACGGCCTGCATTGGGACGGTGACGTGCTCTGGCAGTCGCAGCGTCATGATGCCTACCGCTCCGCACTTGACTGGCTAAAACAGCAGGGAATGAGCTATTACTGTACCTGCACACGTAGCCGCATCCAGCAGATCGGTGGTTTGTATGATGGTCACTGCCGCACCCTGCATCACGGCCCGCAGCAGGCTGCACTGCGTCTGAAGGTGGATGCACCGGTCAGCTCATTCAGCGATCGCCTGCGCGGTGTAGTGCAGGCCGATGCGCGCCTGGCCGCAGAGGACTTTATTATTCACCGCCGCGACGGGCTGTTTGCCTATAATCTGGCAGTCGTGGTTGACGATCACTTCCAGGGGATCACTGAAGTGGTGCGCGGTGCCGATCTGATCGAACCGACGGTCAGGCAGATAACCCTTTATCAGCAGTTTGGCTGGACGGTTCCCGACCATCTGCATTTGCCGCTGGTGCTCAATCATGATGGCAACAAGCTGTCGAAACAGAATCATGCCACGCCGCTGCCAGAGGGCGATCCGCGCCCCGCACTGGTACAGGCGCTGCGCTTTCTTGGCCAGCCGGTGACAGAGGACTGGCATGATGCGACACAGGAAGCACTTTTACAGCAGGCTGTCAGTCGCTGGGATTTGAGTTTAATCCCGATTACCGACGCGCAGCAGCAGGATACGGCGACATCGGCATTCTCAAACGGTTCACTCTGAGCTATGATTAGCCGCTGTTTTTACCGCACAGAATTCATTGTCACTATCGAGGTGTCCCATTTTTACCCGAGTTGCTAATTTTTGCCGAAAAGTTCTCAGTCGCGATGAGGTAGTACCAGCCGGGATCGAGGAAGAGCGTCAGATGACCGTTATTCCTCGCGATCGTCATAATATCTCACGCAAGGACATCAGCGAAAATGCCCTCAAGGTGCTCTATCGCCTGAATAAAGCGGGCTTTGAAGCCTACCTGGTGGGCGGTGGCGTACGCGATCTGTTGCTGGGTAAAAAGCCAAAAGATTTCGATGTCACGACCAATGCGACCCCAGAGCAGATGCGTAAACTGTTCCGCAACTGTCGCCTGGTGGGCCGCCGTTTCCGCCTGGCACACGTGATGTTTGGCCCGGAAATCATCGAAGTGGCCACCTTCCGCGGTCACCACGAGGCTGAACAGCAGTCCGTTGACGATCGCAACAGCTCGCAGCGCGGCCAGAACGGCATGCTGCTGCGCGATAACATTTTTGGTTCTATCGAAGATGACGCCCAGCGCCGCGATCTGACCATTAACAGCCTCTACTACAGCGTGGCCGATTTTACCGTCCGCGATTATGTCGGCGGCCTGAACGATCTGCAGCAGGGCATTATCCGTATGATCGGCGATCCGGAAACCCGCTATCGCGAAGATCCGGTGCGCATGCTGCGCGTGGTGCGCTTTGCCGCCAAGCTGGATATGAGTATCGCGCCGGAAACCGGTGAGCCAATTCCGCGCCTTGCCACGCTGCTGCGTGACATTCCACCGGCACGTCTGTTTGAGGAAGCCCTCAAGCTGCTGCAGGCGGGCTACGGTGAAGCCACCTACCGCAAGCTGTGCGAATATCAGCTGTTCCAGCCGCTGTTCCCCATTATCACCCGCTACTTCACCGAACAGGGTGACAGCAATATGGAGCGGATGATCAAGCTGGTACTGAAGAATACGGATACCCGTATTCACAGTCAGATGCGCGTCAATCCGGCATTCCTGTTTGCGGCGATGTTCTGGTACCCGCAGCTGGAAGCGGCGCAGAAAATTGCCCAGGAAAGCGGCCTTGCCTATTACGATGCCTTCGCTCTGGCGATGAACGACGTGCTGGATGAAGCCTGCCGCTCGCTGGCGATTCCGAAACGCATCACCTCGCTGGTGCGCGATATCTGGACCTTACAGCTGCGCCTGTCGCGCCGCCACGGAAAACGCGCGTGGAAGCTGATGGAACATCCTAAGTTCCGCGCCGCCTACGATCTGCTGGCCCTGCGTGCCGAAGTGGAAAACAATCATGAACTGCAGCGCCTGACCACCTGGTGGGGCGAGTTCCAGGTTTCCGCACCGCCGCAGCAGAAAACCATGCTCAACACCCTCGGTGACGATCCGGCACCGCGCCGCCGCACCCGCCGTCCGCGTAAGCGCGTTCCGGGGAACAGCCGCCGTGACGGCCATAATAACAACGCATGATGCGCGTTTATCTGGCGCTGGGCAGTAACCTGGCCGATCCGCTGCACCAGGTGCAATCAGCCCTGGATGCGCTGGCGGCGATCCCACAGAGCAGGCTGATTGCCTGCTCTTCGCTTTACCGCACGCCACCGTACGGGCCACCCGATCAGCCTGACTATCTTAATGCCGCCGTGGCGCTGGATACCGAACTCAGCCCTGAGGCGCTGCTGGACCACACCCAGCGTATTGAGCTGGAACAGGGACGCGTGCGTAAGGATCATCGCTGGGGCCCGCGCACGCTGGATCTCGACATCATGCTGTTTGGCGACCTGACGCTGGCAACGACTCGCCTGACGGTGCCGCACTACGATATGCACAACCGCGCTTTTATGCTGCTGCCGCTGCGAGAGATCGCTCCCGATCTCTGTCTGCCGGACGGTACACGTATTGCCGATCTGCTGGCTCCTCTCGACAGCAGCGTGATACGCCCCTGGTAATGCCTTTCCGGTGCAGCCTGTGCTGCGCCGGATATCTCCTTTGCACTCTCCTTCCCATCCTTTTAAGATACGCCAACCAGGAAGACTCTTACTGAGGATACGATGAAACCGACTACCGTCTCGACCTTGCGTCAATGGAAACAGCAGGGGCGTAAATTTGCCTCTATCACCGCCTATGAGTTCAGCTTCGCCCGTCTGTTTGCCGATGAGGGCATCCAGGTACTGCTGGTGGGCGATTCACTGGGTATGGTGGTTCAGGGACACGACTCCACGCTGCCGGTCACCGTGTCTGATATCGCCTATCACACCGAAACGGTCCGCCGTGGTGCTCCAGCCGCCCTGCTGCTCGCTGACCTGCCGTTTATGAGCTACAGCACGCCACAGCAAACCTTCGACAGCGCGGCGCAGCTGATGCGTGCCGGGGCCAATATGGTGAAGCTGGAAGGTGGGAAATGGCTGGCCGATACGGTTAAACAGCTAACCGAACGTGCAGTACCCGTATGTGGTCACCTCGGCCTGACGCCGCAATCGGTGAATATCTTCGGTGGTTATAAAATTCAGGGCCGTGCCGAGGCCGATGCCGAACGCCTGCTGGACGATGCGCTGGCGCTGGAAGCCGCGGGTATGCAGCTGCTGGTGCTGGAGTGCGTGCCGGTGGCGCTGGCAAAACGCGTCACCGACGCGCTGACCATTCCGGTTATCGGCATCGGTGCCGGTAACGTGACCGACGGACAGATCCTGGTGATGCACGATGCCTTCGGCATCACCGGCGGCCATATCCCGAAATTCGCCAAAAACTTCCTTGCTGAAACCGGCGACATCCGTGCAGCCGTGCGTCAGTACGTCACGGAAGTGGAAAACGGCAGCTATCCCGCCGAAGAACACAGCTTCCAGTAACCCAGGAGAAACACCGTGCTGATTATTGAAACCCTGCCGCTGCTCCGCCGTGAAATCCGCCGCTGGCGTCAGGATGGTAAACGTATCGCGCTGGTCCCCACCATGGGTAACCTGCACGATGGACATATGACACTGGTTGATGAAGCGCGCGCGCGTGCGGACATCGTAGTGGTATCCGTTTTCGTTAACCCGATGCAGTTTGAGCGCGCCGACGATCTGGCGAACTACCCACGTACGCTTCAGGCCGACTGTGAAAAGCTGAACCGTCGCGGCGTCGATCTGGTGTTTTCCCCGGCTCCTGCGGATATCTACCCGCAGGGCCTGCACGAGCAGACGTTTGTCGATGTTCCCGGCCTCTCCACCCTGCTGGAAGGCGCGAGCCGTCCCGGACATTTTCGCGGCGTGTCCACCATCGTCAGCAAGCTGTTTAACCTGGTCCAGCCGGATATTGCCTGCTTCGGCGAGAAGGACTTCCAGCAGCTGGCGCTGATCCGCAAAATGGTGGCGGATATGGGCTACGACATAGAGATCGTCGGCGTGCCAACGGTACGCGCGAAAGACGGCCTGGCGCTCAGCTCTCGCAACGGCTATCTGACCGCCGATGAGCGTAAAATCGCGCCGGGGCTGAGCCAGGTGATGAACGATATCGCCACCAAACTCAACAACGGCGAACGCCATATTGAAGAGCTGATTGCCGACGCGGAGATCGCGCTTGCGGAAAAAGGGCTACGCGCCGATGGCCTGGCGATTGTGGATGCCGATACCCTGCTGCCGTTAACCACGGACAGCCGCCGGGCGGTGATCCTGATGGCCGCGTGGCTGGGTAAAGCCCGCCTGATTGATAACCAGCAGGTTGATCTCACCCAGTAGACAGCGTTGCCCGCAGGGGCAATACTGTCGTTCGTTTTTCGACTGATTGCAGAGTTACAGCTTATGAACCGTACTATGTTGCAGGGTAAACTCCACCGGGTGAAAGTCACCCAGGCCGACCTGAATTACGAAGGCTCCTGCGCCATCGATCAGGATTTCCTCGACGCTTCCGGCATCCTGCAGTATGAAGCGATCGATATTTACAACGTCAACAACGGCCAGCGTTTTTCCACCTACGCCATTGCCGCAGAGCGCGGCTCGAAAATCATTTCGGTGAACGGCGCGGCCGCACGCTGCGCCTGCGAAGGCGACCTGCTGATTATCTGCTCTTATGTGCAGATGTCGGATGCGGAAGCCCGCGAATGGCAGCCGAAAGTGGCCTACTTTGAAGGCGACAACCAGATGAAGCGCGTGGCGAAAGCCGTACCGGTTCAGGTGGCGTAAAAAAACGGGGCGGCCATTGCTGGTCGCCCCGTTCAGTTCAGTCAATCACATCAGGTCCGCAGCCCGCGGCCGCGCTGGATAAGCGACCACGCCAGCGCATAAAACACCACGATAAACGCCACCAGCACCGCCATGGTAAAGCCCAGCGGCACGTCATTGATGCCGAGGAAACCGTAACGGAATCCACTAATCATATAGACGATAGGGTTCAGCTTGGAGATCATCTGCCAGACTGGCGGCAGCAGCGTCAGCGAGTAAAACACCCCGCCAAGATAGGTGAGCGGCGTCAGCACAAAGGTCGGGATCAGGCTGATATCGTCAAAGGTGCGGGCAAATACCGCGTTAAGCAGCCCGGCCAGCGAGAACAGAATCGCCGTCAGCAGCAGAGTCACCGCCACCATCAGCCACGAATGCACCTGGAAAGGCACGAAGAACAGCGAAATTGCCGTGACCAGCACGCCCACGCAGACCCCGCGCGCCACGCCGCCGCCAACGTAACCGGCGATAATCACATGCGTTGGCACCGGTGCCACCAGCAGTTCTTCAATATTACGCTGGAACTTGGAGCTGAAAAACGACGAGGCGACGTTGGCATAGGCGTTGGTGATCACCGCCATCATGATCAGGCCGGGCACGATAAACTGCATATAGGTGAAGCCATGCATTTCACCAATGCGTGAACCGATCAGATTACCGAAGATAATAAAGTACAGCGTCATGGTAATCACCGGCGGGACCAGCGTCTGAATCCAGATACGGGCGAAGCGGTTAACCTCTTTACTCCAGATGCTCTTCAGGGCTACCCAGTACAAATGTGTCATGCTTTCTCTCCCGTGTGACCATTGACCAGGTCAACAAACAGCTCCTCAAGACGGTTAGCCTTGTTGCGCATACTCAGCACCTGCACGCCCTGGGCGCTCAGCTGGCTAAACACGCTGTTCAGCCCCTGCTCGCGCAGCACTTCCACTTCCAGCGTAGAGGTGTCAACCAGCCGATATTTAAATCCTTCCAGCTGCGGCAGCGGGCTTTTTGCGGCCAGATCGAGAATGAAGGTTTCAGATTTCAGCTTCGCCAGCAGTCCCTTCATTGAGGTGTTCTCCACCAGTTCACCGCTCTGGATAATGCCGATATTGCGGCACAGCATTTCTGCCTCTTCCAGATAGTGAGTGGTCAGAATAATGGTGGTGCCACGGGCATTCAGATCTTTCAGGAAGGTCCACATCGAACGACGCAGCTCAATATCCACCCCGGCGGTTGGCTCATCCAGGATCAGCAGCTTCGGTTCGTGCATCAGCGCACGAGCAATCATCAGGCGACGTTTCATACCGCCGGAGAGCATACGCGCACGCTCGTTACGCTTCTGCCAGAGGTCGAGCTGGGTCAGATATTTTTCCGCCCGCTTCACCGCTTCGCGCTTCTCCACGCCGTAATAACCGGCCTGATCGACGACGATCTGCTGCACGGTTTCAAACTGGTTAAAGTTAAATTCCTGCGGCACCAGCCCCAGCTGACGCTTGGCATTGACCACATCGTTTTGCAGATCGTAACCAAACACCCGCACCCGGCCGCTGGTTTTATTCACCAGCGAACTGATGATGCCAATAGTGGTGGATTTACCTGCCCCGTTGGGACCGAGCAGCGCATAGAAGTCACCTGCTTCAACCCGGAGATCAATTCCCTTGAGCGCCTGAACTCCGCCCGCGTAGGTTTTGGTCAGTTTTTCAAGTTCCAGTGCATAAGTCATAGGTAAGAAATAGCCCTTTGTATTTATCGTATCGCGTTTAGTTTCTTGTTTGCCGTTTTCAATCGCTGAGCATTGCCCTATATTACCGCAACGTTTTTGTGTGACTGGTCGACACCATTATGAAAGATATTGAAACCCTTATCAGCAATAACCGCGAATGGTCCAGATTGCTGAAGGAGGAAGATCCCGGTTTTTTTGAACGTTTGTCCCTGGCACAAAAACCCCGTTTCCTGTGGATCGGCTGCTCTGACAGCCGCGTACCCGCCGAGCGCCTGACCGGGCTGGAGCCTGGCGAACTTTTTGTTCACCGTAACGTGGCCAACCTGGTGATTCACACCGACCTCAACTGCCTTTCCGTGGTGCAGTACGCGGTGGAGGTGCTGGAAGTAGAACATATTATTATCTGCGGCCACTACGGCTGCGGCGGCGTTCAGGCAGCGGTGGAGAACCCGGAACTCGGCCTGATTAACAACTGGCTGCTGCACATTCGCGATCTCTGGTACAAACACAGTTCGCTGCTGGGTGAGCTGGCACCAGAAAAACGCTTCGATAAACTTTGTGAAATCAACGTGATTGAGCAGGTTTACAACCTTGGTCACTCAACCGTGATGCAGTCAGCGTGGAAACGCGGACAGAAGGTGACAATTCACGGCTGGGTATACGGCATCCTGGACGGCTATCTGCGCGACCTGGGCGTAACGGCCACCAGCCGCGAGATTCTGGAACAGCGCTACCGTCACGGCATCGCTAACCTGCTGAACGACCCGGACCTCAATCCGTAAGCCACGGGCGGCAACCCCCTGCCCGACTGCACTTTGCCGCATATCATATAACAGGCCGAAATTTCCGGCCTTGGTCGATTGTGCGGTGTGCACTCGCGGTCATTTAGCCCGATTTACTCGTCCAGCATCACCACTTTGCCGATATACGGCAGGTGGCGATAGCGCTGGGCGTAGTCAATTCCGTAGCCCACCACGAACTCATCAGGAATAGAGAAGCCGACGTATTCAACCGGCACCTGCACTTCCCGGCGCTCGGGCTTATCCAGCAGGGTACAAATCGCCAGTGACTTAGGCCCGCGCAGGCTGAAGATTTCCCGCACTTTGCTCAGCGTATTACCTGAATCGATAATATCTTCGACAATCAGCACGTCTTTGCCGCGAATATCTTCATCCAGATCCTTGAGTATTTTTACATCGCGGGTGCTGGAGGTGCCGTTACCGTAGCTGGAAGCGGTCATAAAATCGACTTCGTGAGGAACATCAATGGCGCGACACAGGTCGGCCATAAACATAAAGGAGCCGCGCAGCAGGCCAACCAGCACCATGTCGCTGCCGCTGTTGCGGTAATGCTCATTGATTTGCTGGCCAAGCTCAGCGATACGGGATTTGATCTCGGCTTCGGAGATCATTACTTCAACGGTATGTTTCATAGTTAATCGTCGATTGTTCAGGGAAAGCGGCACAGTTTAGCACATTTCTCCCTCGTGACGCCCTCCGTTGCGCAACGCGCCGCGTTAAATTACGCAATAGACACACGGACTGCTAAACGTAAAGATATCCATATTTTATATCGCTACATGTTTTATCCATAGAACGTTAATTCATTTATCCTGCCCATACCGCGCATGATAGTTTAGCGCCAATAATAAAAGCACCGTGCCAAAAGGCAGGAGATTGTATGGCTTCCTCACATTCTAAAAAAACGCATATCGGCAACCGCGAACTGCAGCCGGAAACCCAGATGCTCAATTATGGTTACGACCCGGCGCTGTCGGAAGGCGCAGTCAAACCGCCGGTGTTTCTGACTTCCACTTTTGTGTTTAACAGCGCCGAAGAGGGCCGTGATTTCTTTGACTACGTTTCCGGCCGCCGCGAACCGCCATCGGGCGAGGGAAATGGCCTGGTCTATTCGCGCTTTAACCATCCGAACAGCGAGATTGTTGAAGACCGGCTGGCAGTATATGAACGCACCGACAGCGCAGTGCTGTTCTCCTCCGGTATGTCGGCGATTTCTACCACGCTGCTGGCCTTCACCCGGCCTGGCGACACCATTCTGCACTCCCAGCCGCTTTATGGCGGTACGGAAACCCTGCTGAGTAAAACCTTCGGTAACTTGAATATTTCCAGCGCGGGATTCGCCGACGGCGTGGATGAAGCCTCGGTTCAGGCCGCTGCCGATAAGGCGCTGGCGCAGGGTCGCGTTTCGATGATCCTGATTGAGTCCCCGGCCAACCCGACCAACAGCCTGGTGGATATTGCGCTGATTAAACGCGTTGCGGACAGGATTGAGCAGCAGCAGAATTACCGCCCGGTCATTGCCTGCGATAACACGCTGCTGGGGCCGGTATTCTCACGCCCCACCGAACACGGCGCGGATATCTCGCTCTATTCGCTGACTAAGTACGTCGGTGGCCATTCGGATCTCATTGCCGGGGCAGCAATGGGCAGCAAGGCGCTGATTCGCCAGGTGAAAGCGCTGCGCAGCGCCATCGGCACCCAGCTCGATCCGCATTCCAGCTGGATGATTGGCCGATCGCTGGAAACGCTGGCGCTGCGTATGGAGCGCGCTAACGACAACGCCGCCGCGGTGGCGGAGTTTCTGCGCAGCCATTCGCAGGTGGAACACATCCACTACCTGCCGTTCCTCGACGCCGACTCACCGCAGGGCAAAACGTATCGCGCACAGTGCAGCGGTGCCGGTTCCACCTTCTCCTTTGATATTCACGGCGGTGAAGCAGCAGCGTTTAAATTCCTCAATGCGCTACAGCTGTTCAAGCTGGCGGTCAGCCTGGGCGGTACCGAATCCCTCGCCAGCCACCCGGCCAGCACCACCCACTCCGGCGTTCCGCTGGAGGTCCGCGACCGCATCGGCATTAAATCCACCACCATTCGCCTGTCGATCGGTATCGAGAATAAAGACGATTTGATTGAGGATCTGCGGCTGGCGCTGCTGGGATAACGGTTTGATTGATGGCCGTTGCCGGGGGAAATCATCTCCACTCCGGCAACGGCCATCATCACGCCACGGTAAAGCCCAGCATCATCCCGGTATCTTCATGCTCCAGCAGATGGCAGTGCGCCATATAGGCGTTGGGTTTGTCCGCCTTGTGGTTAAAGCGCACCAGGATTTCGCTGCGCCAGCCCTCTACAAGCACCATGTCCTTCCAGCCGCTGCGGTGCGCTGCCGGCGGTTTGCCGTTTTCAGACAGAATGCGGAACTGGGCGCCGTGCACGTGGAAAGGATGCATCATCATGTCGCCCTCGCCGGAGATGGTCCACTTCTCCCACACGCCCTGCTTCGCCTCGAACGCGGGTTTCTCCATATTGAAAGCAACGCCGTTAATCTTATTTCCATTGTGAAAATCGAATGGTGCAGGAGATTTCGCCTGCTTACTCTTCATCTCGCCGTGGTCCATTCCCGCCATCTTGCCGTGGTCCATCCCGGCCATCTTTCCATGGTCCATTCCGCCCATACTGCCGTGATCCATGCCCTGCATTTTCCCGGCTGGCGCGGCGGCGGAACGATCGCCAGTCGCCCCACCCATCCCGTGCGCGGACATGTCCATCCCCGCCATCGCCGCATGGCCGTATTTATCCATCAGCGCCTGCATGCCCCGGCGGTCCAGCTCAGGGTCCATCATCAGCTGTAGCCAACGAGTGTCGGAAGCCTGCGGCACCGCAACGGCAGGCATCTCCAGCAGTTTGTCCGGCAGCGTGCCGCTGGCCATCACCCGCAGCGGAGTTATCGACAGCACCGGCAGCGGCTGGTCAAACGGCTTCAGCGTCATGCCCATTTGTCGCACCGGCAGCGTTTGTAGTTCAAACGGTTTGCCATCGGAGGTATCCACCAGCACTTCAAAGCGCTCACCCGGTATCATCGGCAGCTCACTCAGTTTGACCGGCTCCGCCAGCAGACCACCGTCACTGGCAATCACGTACATCGGGCGGCCATCGCTGGTAGTCAGATTTAGCGAGCGGGCATTGCAGCCGTTTAACAGGCGCAGGCGCAGCCAGCCGCGCGGCACGCCGTGCTGCGGATAAATCGCGCCGTTGGTCAGCAGCGTATCGCCGAACCAGCCGACCGCCGCGTCCATCACATCCAGCTGATAATCGATTTTGCTGCCGTCTTCGGTCAGGCGTTTGTCCTGCAGGATCACCGGAATATCATCCACGCCCCACTGTTTTGGCAGCAGGAGTTTGCCGCTCTCGGGATCGTTGATCAGCACCAGGCCAGCCAGTCCCTGCGCAACCTGATAACCCGTACGGCCATGCTGATGAGGGTGGAACCAGCAGGTGGCTGCGGGCTGGTCCGGGGTAAAGCTGACGCTGCGCTGCTGCCCCGGTTCAATTCTCGCCTGCGGCCCGCCGTCCACTTCGCCGGGAATTTCCAGACCGTGCCAGTGTACGGTGGTGGCGTCGGGCAGGCGGTTGAAAATATTGACACGGACTTCTTTGCCACGCTCCAGCTGGATCGCCGGGCCGAGCAGGCCGCCGTTATAGCCCCAGGTCGGAACATCTTTGCCCCGCCAGTTGCTGCTACCCTGCTGAGCCACGAGTTTGATTTCACCGCGCGCATCGGGCAGCAGCAGTGAGGGAATGGGTAATAAAGGACGCTGTTCAGCCGCCATCAGCGAGCGGCTCCACAGCGGCAGGGCGCTTGCTGCGCCAAGCGCGGCGCTTAATTTTAGAAAGTCACGACGTTGCATCATCCATTCCTTTTGTCAGATGTCGAAAATACAGGCAGCATAAACCCTTACCCTGCGGGAAGGTCAAGCCGCGATAAAAAATGCGAAAACGGCATATCGCAGGATTTCTAAGGGAAAAGGGGCTGGCACCCGGCCTGAACTGTGCTAACGTCTGCTCATTGCACACGAATGAGAATAACTATGAAGAAAAGCATCAAGGCTCTGTTGCTGCTAGGGCTTTTTGGCTTCTCCTCCACCAGTTTCGCCCTGAGTGAAACGGAAGCAGAAGATTTGGCCGATTTAACCGCTGTATTTGTTTATCTGAAAAATGATTGTGGCTACCAGGATCTTCCGGACGGGCAGGTTCGTCGCGCATTGATGTTTTATGCACAGCAGAATCGTTGGGATTTAAGCAATTACAACAGCTTCAATATGAAAGCACTCGGTGAGGACAGCTATCGCGATCTGAGCGGTATTGCCATTCCGAACGACACTAAGTGCAAATCCCTGGCCCGCGACTCACTGAGCCTGCTTGCCTACGTCCGATAATCACCCGCCGTTCCCCTCCCCGCGTCCGAATTGACCGTGCAACCACGGTCAGAAATCGCTATCCTGTTTTCCCCATTTTTCGTGGCTGTTATGAGGAGAAAACCCCACCATGGCCGATAAAGAAATGTGGTATGAAACCCTTCATGCCGGATTCGGACAGTATTTTTCTGTCGATAACGTACTGTATCGCGAGCAGACCGGGCACCAGGATCTGATCATCTTTGAAAATGCCGCTTTGGGCCGCGTGATGGCGCTGGACGGCGTGGTACAAACCACCGAGCGCGATGAGTTCATTTATCATGAGATGATGACCCATATTCCCCTGTTGGCCCACGGCGCGGCGGAGAGCGTGCTGATTATCGGCGGCGGCGACGGTGCCATGCTGCGCGAAGTGAGCCGCCATCAGAGCATCAAAAAAATCACCATGGTTGAGATCGATGCCGGGGTGGTGACCTTCTGCAAACAGTACCTGCCAAACCACAGCCAGGGTGCCTATGACGATCCGCGATTTACACTGGTGATTGATGACGGCGTGAACTTCGTGAAGCAGACCGCTGAAAAGTTTGACGTGATTATCTCTGACTGCACCGATCCGATCGGTCCGGGAGAGAGCCTGTTCACCTCAGACTTCTACGAAGGCTGCCACCGCATCCTTAATGAAAATGGCATCTTCGTGGCGCAGAATGGCGTCTGCTTCCTGCAGCAGGACGAGGCGGTCAACAGCCACCGTAAGCTCGGCCACTATTTCACAGACGTCAGCTTCTATCAGGCAGCAGTACCGACCTACTACGGCGGCATCATGACCTTTGCCTGGGCCAGCGATAATCCGGCGCTGCGCCAGTTGGATGCACCAACGATTGCCGCGCGCTTTGCCGCCTCCGGGCTGACCTGCCGCTACTACAATCCGGCAATCCACACGGGCAGCTTTGCCCTGCCACAGTATCTGTTAAATGCGCTGGTCGGCTGACCGGGCATTTTAAGGGGGTGAACGAAATTGCAAAAGCTTAAACTACATGGCTTCAACAACCTGACGAAAAGCCTGAGTTTTTGTATCTACGATATCTGTTACGCGAACACAGAAGCGGAACGCGACGGATATATTGCGTACATTGATGAGCAGTACAACGCCAACCGTCTGACGGAAATTCTTAGCG
The DNA here is from genome assembly GCF_016624745.1 of Erwinia sp. S43. Taxonomy (NCBI): domain Bacteria; kingdom Pseudomonadati; phylum Pseudomonadota; class Gammaproteobacteria; order Enterobacterales; family Erwiniaceae; genus Erwinia; species Erwinia sp. S43. Next base: position 74,832 of record NZ_JACVTX010000026.1, read on the forward strand.
AAACCTGCTCGATTATCGGCGCTAACGTGCTGAATATTGCCCGCCAGGACTACGAGCCGCAGGGCGCCAGCGTGACGATTCTGGTCAGCGAAGAGCCGATCGATCCGCGCGATATTGATACCTCTGAACATCCCGGCCCGCTGCCGAACTCGGTAGTTGCCCATCTGGATAAAAGCCATATCTGCGTTCACACCTACCCGGAAAGCCATCCGGAAGGCGGCCTGTGTACCTTCCGCGCCGATATTGAAGTGTCGACCTGCGGGGTGATTTCGCCGCTGAAAGCGCTGAACTACCTGATTCACCAGCTGGAATCCGATATTGTCACCATCGACTATCGCGTGCGCGGTTTCACCCGCGACGTGAACGGGGTGAAACACTTTATCGACCACGAGATCAACTCAATCCAGAACTTCATGTCCGACGATATGAAAGGGATGTATGACATGATGGACGTGAATGTCTATCAGGAAAATATGTTCCACACCAAGATGCTGCTGAAGGATTTCGATCTTCGCCACTATCTGTTTAACACTAAACCTGACGATCTCAGCCCGCAGGAGCATAAGCGGATCACCGATCTGCTGTGGAAAGAGATGCGGGAGATTTACTACGGACGCAATATTCCGTCGGTGGGATTAAAAACGCAGTAGCTGCTGCATACAGGCATGAGAGCCTGAAAGGGCGACCTGCGGGTCGCCCTTTAGCAGCCTTAAGGATGTGCTGTCTAAAACCATACCTTTCCTGTTATTTATAAGCTGCCTGTAAGGTAGTGATCGTTTCAGGTAGGACGTTATGATCGCGCGGAGCTATCGGGCTTAACGCCCCTGCAGAAAGGCGCGATACGCGGCAATCACCGCCAGAAAATCCTCTACGCCGCAAAAAGACAGGCTCTCTTCGTCGTAGTAGTTCATGCCCTCTTCCATTTCATCGCCTTCAAAGCCGAGCTGGTTAGAACGAACGATCACCTCTTCCTCATCCAGCCACAGGGTGTATTCCCGCCCCACGCGCTGCCACTGGCGCTCGCTGCCCTTAACGCTGGCAACGGCGGCTTCAACTTCATCCAGCAGCGCCAGATTCTTTTCATCCACCTCGTCGTTGAACCAGTGGCCAACGGCTTCGTGGCCCATCGACATGCGAACCTTCACCACTCCGGTGATATCGCGTAAAAATTCATATTCCATCGTGTTCCCCTCCCGGCAGACTGACCGCGCATGCTCAAGGCTATTTTGCGCCTCTGCCTGGATAATACTGAGCATCAGCGCGCATTATCGCAGCCCGGCGGGGGAAAAACAGCAATATTGACGTCAGTTACATCCACTACGGCGCAGGGTGCACTGCCACACTTAACGATTTCCTCCCGTGACTGCCAGCAGCAGGCCAAAAACAACCAGCAGCCCGCCAAACGCGCGGTCAATCCAGTGGCGCACGGCCAGCAGGCGCTCCCGCACGGCCCCCGCAGAGAAGCCCAGCGCCACCAGGCTGAACCACGCCATATGCGCCACCGAGATAAACCCACCGTAGCCGATCTGCACCACCAGCGGCGTTTCAGGCCCTACCACCTGCATAAACAGGCTGACGATAAAGATCGTCGTCTTCGGATTGAGGACGTTGGTCAGAAAGCCGGTGCGCAGCGCAGCCGCGTCGGACAGCGGTATCACCCGGCGGTCAACCGGCGCACCGCCCGCGCGGGAGCGCAGCATTTTAACGCCGAGATACACCAGCCAGACGGCACCCACCAGCCTGATGGTGTTAAACAGCCACAGCGACTGCTGGATAAGCAGCCCGACGCCAACCAGCGTATAGGTCACGTGAACCAGCACGCCAAGGCCAATCCCCACCGCGGTCAGCACGCCTGCCCGGCGCGACAGCATCAGGCTGTTGCGCGTGACCATGGCAAAGTCCGGCCCCGGGCTGATCACGGCCAGCAGAGTAATGGTGATTACAGCTATCAGTTCGGTCATGGGTTATCCTGTCAGAAATGAGTTAATTTCCGCGATAATAGCGGCGGACTATCAGGATGAATAACGATGATTTCTGACATCAACGGTGAGTCTGAATCACCATTAAACGATGAGCGACTGCCTTCTCTGCTGGCGCTTCGTTGCTTCGAGACCGCCGCCAGGCTGGAGAACTTCAGCCGCGCCGCCGTGGAGCTGCACCTTACGCACGGCGCGGTCAGCCGTGCGGTGCGTCTGCTGGAGGATGAACTGGGCGTGGCGCTGTTCGAGCGCCGCAGCCGACGGGTATTTCTGACCGATGCGGGCCGCACGCTGGCCAGAGCAGTCGGCGAGGGAATGGATTTGATGCGCCAGGCGGTCAGCGAGCTGCGCGCCCGCGCCAGCCAGAAGCGGCAGTGGGTGCTGTCCTGCGAGCCAACGCTGCTGATGCGCTGGCTGATCCCCCGCTGGTCAGATTTTCAGGCTCGCCATCCGGGCACAGACGTTCATCTTGTTGCCGGCGGTGGCCCGTTCTCTTTTGCTAACGGCATCGATCTGGCGATTCGCCGCAGCGATTTTCCGCTACCGGGGAGCTATCACGCCGAACGGCTGTTTGCTGAAAAGGTCGGCCCGGTTTGCCGTACGGATAAGGCCGCAGGCTGGTTTAGCGAAGAACAGCACGCTGCCAAACTCAGGCAGGATGCGCCACGTCTGCATACGCGTACCCGGCCCGGCGCATGGCAGGAATGGGCGACCGCTGCGGGGCATTCGCCTTTTGATACCCGCGGGCAAACGTTCGATCACTTCTATTTCAGCCTGCAGGCCGCAGTGGCAGGGCTCGGCGTGGCCATCGGCCCGTGGCACCTGGTGCGTGACGATGTGGAGAGCGGCGTGTTGAGCGCGCCCCTGGGGTTTATCGAAGACGGTTCCCACTACTGCCTGCTGTCACCCAAACCCCTCGTACCGGGCAGCCCAGAGGCGGATCTGCTGGCATGGTTGAGGTTGCAGGCATAAAGAAGAGGAAAATCAGCGCAGAAAAGACAGTCGGCAAGCTGAGGGGGACGGGAATGACAATCGCCTGAGCTCAGGGAAAGATAAGACTGAGGGGAATAGCAGCCGCTTTCTGAGGTGGAAGTTTAAGAAGGACAATAAAAAAGAGCCGACCTGCGGCTCTTTTTAACAGGGCAATGCTCAGTTATTTCTGCCTGAATATTGCCCAATCTGAATGATTTTTACCGACTGACATCGGAAAAATCATTACTCTCGGCGTTATCAGACCGCAGTCTGGAAAATCACGCCGTCAGCTTTGTCAGTGTACTGGCTAAGCTGGTCGAAGTTCAGATAACGATAGGTATCCACGGCGGTTTTATCCACCTGATCCATAAACTTCAGATACTCTTCCGGCGTCGGCAGTTTGCCCAGCAGAGAAGCAACCGCAGCCAGCTCGGCGGAGGCCAGGAACACGTTAGCTCCGTTACCAAGGCGGTTCGGGAAGTTACGCGTTGAGGTCGATACCACCGTTGCGCCATCTTTCACACGCGCCTGGTTACCCATGCACAGTGAACAGCCCGGGATCTCGATGCGCGCACCGCTCTTACCGAATACGCTGTAGTAGCCTTCCTCAGTCAGCTGCGCAGCATCCATCTTGGTTGGCGGAGCCACCCACAGACGGGTTGGCAGCTGCCCTTTATGGGCATCCAGCAGTTTACCGGCAGCACGGAAGTGACCGATGTTGGTCATGCACGAACCGATAAAGACTTCATCAATCTTCTCACCCTGCACGTCAGACAGCAGACGGGCGTCGTCCGGATCGTTTGGCGCACACAGGATTGGCTCTTTGATATCCGCCAGATCGATGTCGATCACCGCCGCATATTCTGCGTCAGCATCGGCTTCCAGCAGCTGCGGATCGGCCAGCCATTTTTCCATGCCTTCTACGCGGCGCTCCAGCGTACGACGATCGCCGTAGCCTTCAGAGATCATCCACTTCAGCAGCACGATGTTGGACTGCAGATACTCGATGATCGGCTCTTTATCCAGCTTAATGGTACAACCGGCGGCAGAGCGCTCTGCGGAAGCATCGGTCAGCTCAAATGCCTGCTCAACTTTCAGCTTCGGCAGACCTTCGATTTCCAGTACGCGGCCGGAGAAGATGTTTTTCTTACCTTTCTTCTCAACGGTCAGCAGGCCTGCTTTGATCGCATACAGCGGAATGGCGTGAACCAAGTCGCGCAGGGTGATACCCGGCTGCATTTCGCCTTTGAAACGCACCAGCACCGATTCAGGCATGTCCAGCGGCATCACGCCGGTCGCAGCGGCAAACGCCACCAGACCAGACCCCGCCGGGAAGGAGATACCGATTGGGAAACGGGTATGTGAGTCACCACCTGTACCGACGGTATCCGGCAGCAGCATACGGTTCAGCCAGCTGTGGATAACACCATCGCCCGGGCGCAGCGACACGCCGCCACGGTTCATAATGAAGTCAGGCAGAGTATGGTGAGTGGTCACGTCAACCGGCTTAGGATACGCAGCGGTATGACAGAACGACTGCATCACCAGGTCGGCTGAGAAGCCCAGACAGGCAAGGTCTTTCAGCTCGTCACGGGTCATCGGGCCGGTGGTGTCCTGAGAACCTACTGAGGTCATTTTCGGTTCGCAGTAAGCGCCAGGACGGATGCCTTCTACGCCACAGGCACGGCCAACCATTTTCTGCGCCAGTGAGAAGCCACGGCTGCTGCTCGCCACATCTTTCGCCTGAACAAACACATCGCTGTGCGGCAGGCCGAGGGATTCGCGGGCTTTGGTGGTCAGGCCGCGGCCGATAATCAGCGGGATACGGCCACCGGCGCGCACTTCATCCAGCAGCACGTCGGTTTTCAGCTCGAAGTTCGCCAGCAGTTCGTCGGTTTCGTGGTTACGCACTTCGCCTTTGTACGGGAAGATATCGATCACATCGCCCATATTCAGCTTGTCGACTTCCACTTCGATCGGCAGCGCACCGGCATCTTCCATCGTGTTAAAGAAGATTGGAGCGATTTTGCCGCCGAGGCACACGCCGCCGCCCTTCTTGTTAGGCACGTAAGGAATGTCGTCACCCATAAACCACAGCACCGAGTTGGTGGCTGATTTACGTGATGAACCGGTACCGACTACGTCACCAACGTAGGTCAGCGGGAAGCCTTTTTTCTGTAATTCTTCGATCTGCTTGATCGGTCCAACGTTACCGGCATCGTCGGGTACAATGCCATCACGTTCGATTTTCAACATCGCCAGCGCGTGCAGTGGAATATCCGGGCGAGACCATGCATCCGGTGCCGGAGAGAGGTCATCGGTATTGGTTTCGCCGGTCACTTTAAACACGGTTACGGTGATTTTTTCTGCCAGTTTAGGACGCTTCAGGAACCATTCTGCGTCAGCCCACGACTGAATAATTTTTTTCGCGTGTGGGTTGCCCGCTTTGGCCTTTTCTTCAACATCATAGAAGTTGTCGAACATCAGCAGCGTATGGGACAGGGCTTCTGCGGCAATCGGAGCCAACTTTTCTTCATCCAGGGCTTCGATCAGCGCATGGATGTTATAGCCGCCCTGCATGGTGCCAAGCAGTTCAACTGCTTTTTCAGGAGTAACCAGAGGGGAGGTAGCTTCGCCTTTCGCGACAGCGGCCAGGAAACCGGCTTTAACATAGGCCGCTTCATCTACACCCGGCGGGACTCGATTGATCAACAGGTCTGACAGGAATTCTTCTTCACCCGCTGGAGGGGCTTTTAGCAGTTCAACCAGCGCGGCCATTTGGGAAGCATCTAACGGTTTAGGAACGATCCCCTGGGCAGCACGCTCGGCAACGTGCTTACGGTATTCTTCTAGCACGACGTTCTCCTCGCTCTCATTGTATATGGCATCCCGGGTCACCCAAGTCACCGCTATTAGTGATAACCATCCATGTGTAGGGTAAGGCGCCCGGTTCCGCGTGGGGCAGCATAGCAGGATTTCGTTCGCATGTTAATCTGTTTACAAATAAGCAACATTATTTGCGAGGTGCGTCAACTCCGGTTAGTTCCTTTTTTACAGCATTCCACACTAGTCAGGTGGTTAATGTTTAGTATTTATTCTGTTCGTTGGGTGATATAGCGGCATTTAATCCAGTAATTAATCTTTGTCGCTTTTAATTTTGTGCTAAAAATCGTCAACTTTTCGCATTAGTTGATAACCTGAGATTCGGGTTAGGGGCTGGGCTGGGCTG
>NZ_JACVTX010000027.1:0-77863 GCF_016624745.1 Erwinia sp. S43
GCGGCCAAAAGTCACAGCCGGGCCAGGACGGCCCGTCTGTGGCGGTCCGACAGGCTGACGAACGGAGTGAGGGAACCGCGAAGCGGCGCGAGGACCGCCCGACCGGGGGCGCTGCCAGCCAGCGCAATCGCCCCGGGCTGCAAACATCGCAGCGTAAATGCGCGTCTGTGACGGTCCGATCGACTGAAAAACGAAGTGAGGGGACCGCAAAGCAGCGCGAGGACCGCCCGACCGGGGGTACTGCCAGCCAGCGCAACCGTCCCAGGCTGTAAACATCGTATCGTAAATGCGCGTCTGTGTTGGTCCGGGAGGCTGATAAACGAAGTGAGGGAACCGCGAAGCGGCGCGAGGACCACCCGATCGGGGGCACTGCCAGCCAGCGCAACCGCTCCGGGCTGCAAGCGGCATGACTAAATCCAGCCATATCGTGCAAGCGATGCCTGACGGCTCAGGAAGCAGAACGCCTAAGGGGTTTCTTAACCGGTGCTATCGGCGTAACCGCAGTCACTTCGCTCTCTACCCAACCATCATCAAGCCGCGTCTTCAACGTATCACCAGGATGCAACTGCTGCGTTTTCTTCACCACCTGACCATCCGCCGCAGTGGTGACGCTAAAGCCGCGTGCCAGCGTAGCCAGCGGGCTGACGCCCTCAAGCTGAGCGGCCAGATTGCTGAAGCGCTGCTTATTACCGTTAAGCTGCTGCTGCATCGACTGCTGCAGACGATACTGCCACTGCTGTAGCTGCTGCCGAAGACGCTCCACGCGCATTTCCGGGCGAATGGCACCCAGGCGCTGCTCCGCACGTTCCTGCTGGCGAACGGCCTGACGCACCTGCAACTGCACGGCATCATCCAGACGGCGGCGTAGCTTAATCAGCGCGGTCTGCTGCCGTGCCAGCTGGAGCTGCGGATGCTGCTGCTGAAGGCGGTGATGCAGGCGGGTAAAGCTGCGCTGCTGCTGCGCGAGATAGTAATCCATTGCCATCTCCAGCCGCTGCTGCTGGGACTGAAGCTGGCGCATCAGCTCAATTTGATTACGGCTGACCAGTTCGGCAGCCGCAGAAGGCGTTGGCGCGCGCAGGTCAGCGACAAAATCGGCGATGGTGACGTCGGTCTCATGGCCGACGGCGCTGACAATAGGAATACGGCTGGCAAAAATCGCCCGCGCCACGCGCTCATCGTTAAAGCTCCACAGATCTTCCAGCGAACCGCCGCCGCGACCGACGATCAGCACATCACACTCGCCACGGGCATTCGCCAGCTCAATCGCGCGGACAATACCGGCAGGCGCTTCAGCTCCCTGAACCTGAGTTGGATAAATCACTACCGGCAGGGAAGGGTCGCGGCGATGCAGCACGCGCAGCACGTCGTGCAGTGCGGCACCGCTGGCGGAGGTAATCACCCCAACCTGGCGCGCCGGATCGGGCAGAGGCTGTTTGTGAATCTGTTCGAAAAGCCCTTCCGCCATCAGGCGCTGTTTAAGCTGCTCAAACTGCTGCTGCAACAGCCCGTCACCGGCAGGCATCATGCTCTCTGCAATCAGCTGATAGTCGCCGCGCGGTTCATACAGCGTGATGGTGGCGCGCACCAGCACCTGCTGACCATTCTGCGGCCGAAAATCAACGCGGCGGTTGCTGTTGCGAAACATGGCGCAGCGTACCTGGGCGCCGTCGTCCTTCAGCGTGAAGTACCAGTGGCCGGAAGAGGGCTGGGAAAAATTGGAGATCTCAGCGCTCAGCCACACCTGGCCCATCTCCATCTCCAGCAGCTTACGCACTGTGGTATTAAGACGGCTGACGGTAAAAATATTAGCGGTTGGCGGTAGCGACATGTGATGAAGATCAAATTTTAAATCAGGAGGTTAATCAACCGATACTACATGGCTGAACGAAGGTTTCAAGAGTTTTTATTAAAAAGTACTGGAGGCAATCGATTACGGCCTGTATAATGCCGCGGCAATATTTTACAAGTTCTCATTCACCCTGAGGTTGAGATATTGCCATGCTAAGAATCGCTAAAGAAGCCCTGACATTCGACGATGTTCTGCTCGTTCCTGCTCACTCTACCGTACTACCGAACACTGCCGACCTCAGCACCCAGCTTACCAAAACCATTCGCCTGAATATTCCAATGCTGTCCGCTGCCATGGATACCGTGACCGAAGCCGGTCTGGCCATTGCGCTGGCGCAGGAAGGTGGCCTGGGCTTTATTCACAAAAATATGTCCATTGAGCGCCAGGCGGATGAAGTTCGCAAGGTGAAAAAACACGAAAGCGGCGTTGTAACTGAACCGCAGACCGTGCTGCCAACCACCGCGCTGAGCGAAGTGAAAGCCCTGACCGAGCGCAACGGTTTTGCCGGTTACCCGGTTGTTAACGGCGAAAACGAACTGGTGGGTATCATCACCGGTCGCGATGTGCGCTTCGTGACCGATCTGACTCTGCCGGTTTCTGCCGTCATGACGCCGAAAGAGCGTCTGGTAACGGTGAAAGAGGGCGAAGCCCGGGACATCGTTCTGCAGAAAATGCACGAAAAACGCGTTGAGAAAGCGCTGGTCGTGGATGACAGCTTCCACCTGCTGGGCATGATCACCGTAAAAGACTTCCAGAAAGCCGAGCGTAAGCCTAATGCCTGTAAAGACGAACACGGTCGCCTGCGCGTTGGTGCCGCTGTTGGTGCCGGTGCCGGTAACGAAGAGCGCGTTGATGCGCTGGTAGCGGCCGGTGTTGACGTGCTGCTGATTGACTCCTCACACGGCCACTCCGAAGGCGTTCTGCAGCGTATTCGCGACACCCGTGCTAAATACCCTGACCTGCAGATCGTTGGCGGCAATGTGGCGACCGGCGCTGGTGCGCTGGCGCTGGTTGAAGCGGGCGTGAGCGCGGTGAAAGTCGGTATCGGTCCTGGTTCTATCTGTACGACCCGTATCGTGACCGGCGTAGGTGTACCGCAGATCACTGCCGTATCCGACGCGGTCGCTGCGCTGGAAGGTACCGGTATTCCGGTTATCGCCGATGGTGGTATTCGCTTCTCTGGTGATATCGCTAAAGCTATCGCTGCCGGTGCTTCTGCGGTGATGGTGGGTTCCATGCTGGCGGGTACCGATGAAGCACCTGGCGAAATCGAACTTTACCAGGGCCGTTCATTCAAGTCCTACCGCGGTATGGGTTCCCTGGGTGCGATGTCCAAAGGTTCTTCTGACCGTTACTTCCAGACCGACAACGCCGCTGACAAACTGGTGCCGGAAGGAATCGAAGGCCGCGTGGCCTACAAAGGTTTCCTGAAAGCGATTGTGCATCAGCAAATGGGCGGCCTGCGCTCCTGTATGGGCCTGACCGGCTGTGGTACTATCGACGACCTGCGTACCAAAGCGGAATTTGTTCGCATCAGCGGTGCCGGGATTCAGGAAAGCCACGTTCACGACGTGACCATTACCAAAGAGTCCCCGAACTACCGCATGGGTTCCTGATAAACCCTGTACTGTGCGCCCGGCTTAGCCGGGCGTTTTACTACTTCCCGTATTTGAATTACATCGCCCTGGAATAGCCAATGACGACGGAAAACATTCATAAACACCGCATTCTGATCCTCGATTTCGGTTCACAGTATACTCAGCTGGTTGCGCGCCGCGTGCGTGAGCTGGGCGTGTACTGCGAACTGTGGGCGTGGGACGTAACCGAAGAGCAGATCCGCGGTTTCAAACCGAGCGGCATCATCCTCTCCGGCGGTCCGGAAAGCACCACCGAACACGGCAGCCCGCGTGCGCCTGAGTACGTGTTTAACGCCGGTGTGCCGGTGCTGGGCGTATGCTACGGCATGCAGACCATGGCAATGCAGCTGGGCGGCGCGGTTGAAGGTTCTAACGAGCGTGAGTTTGGCTATGCGCAGGTAGAAGTGAAAACCCAGAGCGCGCTGACCCGCGATATCGAAGACGCCCTGAGCGCCGCCGGTAAGCCGCTGCTGGACGTCTGGATGAGCCACGGCGACAAAGTCACCGCGATTCCGTCCGACTTTGTGACCGTTGCCAGCACAGATACCTGTCCGTTTGCCATTATGGCCAACGAAGAGAAGCGCTTCTACGGCGTACAGTTCCACCCGGAAGTGACCCACACCCGTCAGGGCCAGCGCCTGCTGGAGCGCTTCGTGCGCGACATCTGCGAGTGCGAAGCACTGTGGACCCCGGCGAAGATTATCGAAGATGCCGTTGAGCGCCTGCGCGAACAGGTTGGCGAAGATAAAGTGATTCTGGGCCTGTCCGGTGGCGTTGACTCTTCCGTTACCGCGATGCTGCTGCACCGTGCAATCGGCGATCGCCTGACCTGCGTCTTCGTCGATAACGGCTTGCTGCGCCTGAACGAAGCCCAGCAGGTAATGGAGATGTTTGGCGACCACTTTGGTCTGAACATCATCCACGTTGAAGGCGAAAAGCGCTTCCTGGATGCGCTGGCGGGTGAGAACGATCCGGAAGCCAAACGTAAAATCATCGGCCGCGTGTTTGTTGAAGTCTTCGACGAAGAAGCGCTGAAGCTGGAAGACGTGAAGTGGCTGGCACAGGGCACCATCTATCCGGACGTGATTGAGTCTGCGGCATCTGCCACCGGCAAAGCGCACGTCATCAAATCTCACCACAACGTGGGCGGCCTGCCGAAAGAGATGAAGATGGGCCTGGTTGAACCACTGCGCGAGCTGTTCAAAGACGAAGTGCGCAAAATCGGCCTGGAGCTGGGCCTGCCGCACGCGATGCTGTTCCGTCATCCGTTCCCGGGCCCGGGTCTGGGTGTGCGCGTGCTGGGCGAAGTTAAGAAAGAGTACTGCGACCTGCTGCGCCGTGCGGACGCTATCTTCATTGAAGAGCTGCACAAAGCCGACCTGTACAACAAAGTCAGCCAGGCGTTTACCGTCTTCCTGCCGGTTCGTTCCGTGGGCGTGATGGGCGATGGCCGTAAATATGACTGGGTTGTTTCCCTGCGTGCTGTAGAAACCATCGACTTTATGACCGCACACTGGGCGCACCTGCCGTATGACTTCCTCGGCCGCGTTTCCAACCGCATCATCAATGAAGTGAACGGCATCTCCCGCGTGGTTTACGATATCTCTGGTAAACCACCGGCCACGATTGAGTGGGAATGATTTAGCGTCTGGCAACAGCCTGCACGTAAAAGCAGTAAAGCACCTCTAAGCCCGCGTAACTGCGGGCTTTTTTGTCTGGCAATATCGAGTATTAAGAAGCAAGTGCAAGCGAGTTTTTAAATGGGATTATCCATGAGATTCTCTCTATCACAGAAAATATCATGTAAGTACTGAAAAGATGAATACAGTATATTTTTGATCTAACTATATGGTAGTAATGTTATTTAGTTTTAAATAAAACTGTTTTCCCCCACAGTACCAAAATTAAGGAGAACTAGTGCTTTATTTTGACTTATACCCTGCTCACAAACATCAAACCTAAAAACTGTAAAGGTTAATGACCATGATGGGTTACATAGTCGTTACTACGGCTGGTTATGTCTAATTTTGACCTGGTCTCTGTTGATTAATATACTGCGATGTTAGTCATGTCTTCGTAAGTCATATGAGGACATCCCCATGAAGAATCGGATGAACAATGGATCATGATTAGTCTCACTGACTCTGGTGCCGTGGGCTGAAGAGCATGGCGTGATGCCGGAATCTATTAAAACGGTTAAGCCGACGCAAAATGCTTTTGCCGAACGTTTTAACCGGTCGTACTGGACAGAGATACTAGATTTTTATCTGTTCAGCATCCTAAACGAAGTGAGGGGAATTACTGAGAACTGGTTGAGGGAATATAACAGTGAGTGCCACCATGAATCACTGAATAACCTGACGCCGGAAGAGTAGCGGCCTCGACTGATTTAATCACAGCAATGATCTGATGCTCGGTAAAACGGACTTTACGCATAGCGATCTCCTTCGTTGGCAGGATGAGTATGCCGGAAGATCTCTAAATGTGAATGGCACGATTATGCGGGATACTTATAGTCGCGTGTCCACTATTGTTGGATAAGATCACAGGACTAGGCTGCTTTATGAAGATGCAGATGGATAACAGTCCGGAACTGGTTCCGTTTAATATGGCATAATATGCTGAAAAAAAGGTGTGATGATGGAATTTTTAAACAGGATAAAATGAGGCAGAATACCTTTATCGAGAGGTTCACCGGATGCATCGGTCAGAAATATTGGCTTTTTATCTGTTCAGAATGCTGAATGAAGCATGGGAAATAAAAGGGCACTTGATGAATACAAAAGCTAGCGCCCTCATGACTCCCTGAAGAACCTTATGCCTAATGAGTACCGGCTATGACTAAAGCCCTGGAAATCTCAAAAAGTGCATGGAATTAAAACGTATACGATCATAAACTCATATCAAAATTTGTTAATCAGAAGCTACCTAGAAAATTACGATGCTTTAATTTCTTTTTCTTTTTTTGCCTCAGCACGCATAGCGATAACATCATTTTTGGCAAAATAATAAGGCGAGTCATTACGTGCTACTTTTCGATAAACAAAAACTGGAATGCTCGCTCTACCAGATGCGGTTTGATATGGAGTTTCTACTAGCTGATCTTCTGTAAGGAAAATTGATTTTGTTGGATAAGTTTTTAGGCTGTAGATTATTAAATCTCCTTTCTTAGTTGATTTGTTATAAGCATCTTCAATTCTTGCCCATGTGTCATGTATTTTTTTCTGTAAATCTACATCAGTAGTGGAAGTTTTTTTAGCTAAAATTGAGATAAAGCTGGATTGCGGATCAACAGTAAATATTTCAGTGATTGACTTTTTCGAAAACCTATTCTGCAATGCAACGGTGTTATTACCGACCCATCTTAATCCATCATTCATTACAACAACTAGCGAATCCGAGTTCTGTATAATATCTGTAAAATTAAAGGCTTGAACTTCAGGCATTATTTCTTGAAGTCCCAATTCATCGACACTATCGTGAATTCTAAGAAGGCGACGAAGAGTTGATTCAGATTCTTTGTCTTGAAAAATCTTAAAAAGAATAGAAAGTAATCCGCCTACAAGTAATGCACTATTAAAGTCACTTAAATAAGGAATGAGTAGTGAGGTCGTAGGAAGGGAAGCCTTGTATACCATGGAAGCCAGAGCAAGTATTATTAGAATAGATGCAATTACATATTGTCTCATTACTACCTCTTTTTCTGATTAATGTTTTTAGTGTACATGCGTGCTTAACTCATTAGACCAGTAGCAATGTGCATTGTTAACTAATGGTGTTGAAAAGAAGTTATCAGTTTTACTTCAAAAAAACCATCCGGAAAAACGCATATGCGCGTTTTAAATATTCCGGTGTAGCGGGGCGTACGGGAGCAGGACATAATGGTGGCACATTGTAGATATCCGCTGAAGATGCGGATAGATAACGTACCGGAACTAATCTCACTGCCTCCGGAACAACGGACTGAAAAGCATGGTGTAATACTGGAATTTATCCAGCCATGCAAACCGACGCAGAACGGTTTAACTGGATATACGAACTGAAATACTGAATTTTTATCTGTTCAGAACACTGAATGAAGCACTGGAAATTACAAAGCCTAATATGACGGAACATAACAGCGAGCGGCCTCATGAATCTCTGAATAACTTGACACCGGAACAGCAATGGCTGAAAAAACGGAAATCTCAAAAGTTGCATGGACCTGAGCAGACCTGCTTACATTCTCGTGCTGAAGACCTGAACGTCGTGATATTTCGCCAACGCCTCCACGAGCTTCAACCACACGGTGAAGTGCGGTAAGAAATGCGGATACGCCACCTTCCTCATAAATGTCTTCTAATGCGGTTTGTAGGTAAATTTCAGCATAGGAAGGATCGGCGCGAAGCTCCTCAATAAACAGAGCATCGCGGTCTACTGTGTGTGGGAAGTTCTGAGTATCCTGAGTTGATACTGCGTCTGCTTTAGTATTGGCTGTCATTCTATAGCCTTTATTCCTTAAACGGCTTCCATGTAAATTCTAAGTAACGCACAGAATATAATCATCATGCTTTTTGGTGATCGATTACCATCCCAATCTTCAGCTCAAATCCACATCCTTCCAGCCAAAGCACCACGTGATGATAAAACCGCTCACGTAGGCGATAAGAAGCCCCGCCGCGTAAACCGCCATACCCGTGTAGATCCCCTCGTTAGAGGTCATCAGCGGCAGCGTCACCAGCCCGGACGGGCCGAACACGGTGTTCATGCCAATCGGTAACCCAAGCCATGCCACCAGGCCGATAAAGAAGCCGCCGCAGGCACCGCCCAGGCAGGCGGTGACAAACGGTTTTACCCGAGGCAGCGTCACGGCATAAATCAGCGGTTCGCCAATGCCCAGCAGGCCGGGAATAATTGCGCCCTTCACCTGATTACGCGTGGCTGAGTGCCTGGCCGAACGGAAGTAAAGCGCCAGCGCGGCACCGACCTGTCCGCCCCCGGCCATCGCCAGTATCGGGAACAGGGAGTTGAAGCCCTGGGCATCCATCAGCGCAAAATAAACCGGGATAAAGCCCTGATGCACGCCGAAAACGACTGCAATCAGGAACAAACCGGCAAGAACCGCGCAGCCAAACGGGTTGCCGTTCAGGTGCAGGAATAGCCACGACATGCCTTTAAACAGCTCGCCGCCAATCGGCATGATTAAGGTAAAGGTGATTGCGCCGGTAATAACCAGCGTCAGCAGGGAGGTAAGGATCATGTCGAGATTGTCGGGGATAACGCGGCGGAGCTGCCGTTCAATCCACGCACCGAGAATTGAGGCAATCAGCACGCCAATAATATTCCCTCGCGGATCGATGCTCATGCCAAAAAAGTTATCGATCCCGGAGAAGTAGCCCACCGTCGCATCGGGATTGTAGCCCAGCACGAACAGCGAGGCGATAATAGCGCCGTTAACACCGGTTCCGCCGAAGGCTTTCTGCGCGTTATAGCCAATCAGTATCGGTAGGAAGGTAAACAGCCCCTTGCCGAAAATCTTCATGTAACCGACGATCTGCACTAGCGTCACATTCTTCTCTGCGGCATTTGCCAGCAGGCTTTGTTCGAGCAGGGTTGCCAAACCCAGCAGCATCCCGGCGGCAATAAAGCCGGGTATCAGCGGTGTAAAGATCGTAGCGAACTTCGCCAGGAACTGATGCACGGCGCTGGTTTGGCTGGCTTTAATCTTCTGCTTGTTATCGCGAGCCACTGCGTCAATAGCCGGACCTTCAGCATCAGCAACCGCATCGCGGGCCAGCAGCGTATTCATCATTTCAGCGGCGGTTTGCGCTTTACCCGGCCCGAGAACGATTTGCAGCTGATCTTCAGTATTAATCACGCCAAGAACACCCGGCAGTACTTTCAATTTGTCGCGATCGACAAGCTGGTCATTGCTTAACGTCAGTCGCAGCCGGGTCATGCAGTTTCCGCAGGCCACGACGTTGTTTTTCCCGCCGACCTGTTGCAGGATCTCAGCAATCAACCGTTCCGTTATCTTTGCCATAAATCGTTCTCCGTATTGACCTGCGTGATGCGTATGGGGCAGGGGTTCCAAAAAGGGGAATTTCTCGTCTCCCTGATACGCGACCTGAGCCTCTTTCCGCTGAAAACCCAAAGATAGCGTTGCTTTAGTATTACAGTTTTCTGCCCACTCTTCTTGAGGTTCCCCTTTAGCAGGCAGCGTATACAGCGGATTTAATGGCAAAATGTGACCTTCAGCGCTGTAGCGCTGCGTTAGCAGTAGGCATACCGCAGGGAAAGGTAACGAATATGAAGAAAATCAGAATATCTACGCGTTTGCGGGTTAAAGCCGAAAATCTGATGTGTCGGGTGTGTTCGTGGCAGGATCTTGTATATATTCAGCACCGTTGCGACATTCAACGAAATAACTGATTTAACGACACAGTGAAATTTATCCCTGAGATTAGGGTGGGGTTAACAGGTTTTATTACCCTTAGATAAATCTTTTTTTCATCGCGATGGTGATTAAATCATCAAAATCATCCGGCTAAAAAAGATGCGGTTATCTTATGTCGATAACCTTAGCTATATTATGTCTATAAAGTAACCCCGAAATGTCTGCGCATATACAGCAAGTATTAAGTGGGTGCTGGATTTTACAGCATGTATGTTGTCTGCCACTGCTGATGATTGCTAAAAATGACATTTTAATATTCAGGGTTAATTCAATCTCTCGATTTTTTTGATTATTTTTTATTTTTTTTAAATGAATAATTAATCATTAAATTTACACTGATTTACGTTTATTTATGCACTTTTTATTCACAAAAGTGAATGGTTTTGGTCGTTTTATACGTTTTTCAGTGTGTTGGTGGTTATCATAACGTGCATAAAAGGGTGTTTTTATGTGTCAAGTTTGTTAATGTGCGCACCGATAGATGCTTTGTTACCCCCTGAGATGCCGTGCTGCAACATGCAACCGGACAAGAGATAATTAGGAATGCGCACTCACATACGCGATCCCGGAAATTAACGTTTCCGCTAAAGAGATTCTGTTAACGTTTTAGATGCCGTCCATGACGTGATATGGATAACGGCCAGATTCGTACGGCTGGAGGCTGGCGGAAACTCAATTTTAATTATCCGTAAAGCGATTGGTGATTATATTAATAATCGCCAGGGATGCCTTTGCATTTTTTAGGGGACAGGAATCGCTGCCTGTTAATCAACATTAAAGCTTCACCAGATATCAATTCTTAAAATTAACACCGAATGTCGTGGGGGAATCGCCTGCGTACTGTTCGCTACAGATGAATATCTCGGGTAACGGCATCGGGAAAGCTGCTTATCTGTTATTAAAAGGAAAATCTAAAATGAATATCACAAGAAGAAAATTTTTGATTGGTGGTGCAGCCGTGGTTGCTGCCGGTGGTGCCGGGATATTGACTCCGATGCTAACTCGCGAAGGTCGCCTGATCCCGGGTAAACCGCGAGTTGGCTTTGTTAACGGTCTGAACGGGCCGTTGCCAAAGCAGTCCGATGTAGTCGTTGTGGGGGGCGGGATTCAGGGGATTATGACCGCAATCAACCTGGCTGAGCGCGGCCTGTCGGTTGTGGTTGTTGAAAAAGGGAATATTGCCGGTGAGCAGTCGAGCCGTTTTTATGGTCAGGTGATGACCTATAAAATGCCGGATGCCACTTTCATGCTGCACCATATGGCGAAGCAGCGCTGGCGCGAGATGAATGCCAAAGTGGGTGCCGATACCAGTTATCGCACGCAGGGCAGGGTTGAAGTTCCACTGGATGATGAAGATTTAGCACACGTCAGACAGTGGATTGATACCAAACATAAAGAAGTGGGTTCAGATATCCCATTCAAAACCCGAATCATTGAAGGTGATGAACTGAACCAGCGCTTAAAAGGCGCCACGTCCAGCTGGAAAATCGCCGGATTTGAAGAAGACTCAGGCAGTCTCGATCCTGAAATCGCCGCCTTCGTGATGGCTGAATACGCGATGAAGATCGGTGTAAAAATCTACACCAACTGTGCCGCCAGAGGGATTGAAACCCAGGCCGGTGCCATTTCCGATGTGGTGACTGAACAGGGTGCAATCAGAACGTCGCAGGTTGTGGTTGCTGGTGGGGCCTGGTCCCGACTGTTTATGCAGAATCTGAATGTAAATGTGCCGACGCTGCCAGCCTATCAGTCACAGCAGCTGATCAGTGCTGCGCCGGGTGCACCTGGCGGTAACGTTGCATTGCCGGGGAATATTTACTTCCGTGAACAGGCCGACGGCAGCTATGCAACCTCGCCGCGTGTGATTGTTGCTCCTGTTGTGCAGGAATCATTCATGTACGGCTACAAGTATCTGCCGCTGATGTCCCAGCCTGACTTCCCGGTGCATATTTCACTCAACGAGCAGCTAATCAATACCTTTATGCAGCCAAAACACTGGGCGCTGAATGAAGTGTCGCCGTTCGAGAAATATCGCGATATGACCGCGGCTCCGGACGTTCCTGAGCTGGAAAGTTCACTGGAGAAACTGAAAGCGGAGTTCCCGGCGTTCAAAGATTCAAAACTTATCGATCGCTGGAGTGGCGCGATGTCGATTGCGCCGGATGAGGACCCAATCATTTCCGTGGTGAAAGAGTATCCGGGCATGGTGATCAACACTGCTACCGGTTGGGGAATGACGGAAAGCCCGGTTTCAGCCGAGATCGCCGCCGATCTGCTGCTTGGTAAGACGCCGGTGCTTAATCCTGAGCCATTCAGCCTCTATCGTTTCTAACGGGTAAAACCGGGTGCTTCGCCAGTAAGGCACCGTTGCACACTCTGACTGACCGGGCGTTGCGCCAGTCAGCCAGAGTGTGCAGGTTCTGTCTGAGAGGTATCCGGGTTTAAAAGCACTGCCGCACCAGTAAAAAATCCCGCGAAAGTCGCGGGATACGGCGCAGGAACGGCCGTATATCAGGCTTTAATCGTGCAGCCTTAGCCCTTTAATCACTTTATCCACGATCTTTTTCGGCCCGCGTACGCCCAGCCCGACCAGATTTAAATTGTCTGCGTCCTCAGCCATAAAGACATCGCGGTTAGCTTCATCGTGTCCGGTTGAAAACATCGCATGCACGTAGGGGATCAGCGTTAACTCGCGCTCCAGCCCTTTGCGGTGTGCCGTCTGCAATCCATCGATATCTGCTGCAAAAATCAGCATAGGCTGGCCGGACATATTGCCGTACTGGCGACCTTTGGCATCAACGTAAGGCGCGCCCATAATTTCGGGGGCCGTGGCGGCAACCCCCGTTGCCAGGAATGCCACAACATTTAAACGCTGCCAGGTGGGCAAATCATCACGCACGATAAAGGCGATTTTTGTATCAAACATCGGTAGCCATTCTCCGGTCATCTGTATGAGATGACATCATCAGAGATGACGGGCCTGTCGATCTAGAACGTTTGTGCAATGGCGTTGGTAACCCGCCGGTGAAAGGCGATAAGCGCGCTGGAACCAGCGCCCCATATGGCTTTGGTCGGAAAAACCGACGTCTGAGGCAACCCGTGCGGGTTCAATGCCCTGAGCGAGCAGTACCCGCGCGGTGCGCAGCCGAAGCCGTACCAGGTAAGCGTGTGGTGACTGGCCGAAGGCCTTCTTAAACTGACGGCTCAGGCGAAAGCGATCAAGGCCAGCGTGCTGAGAAAGCTCATCCAGCCCGATATCCAGGTGCATACGGTCGTGCAGATAATCGCGTAATTGATACATTTGCATCAAAGAATCATCAAGGCTGACGGCCGGCCTGTTGCCGATATGGCGTGAGAGCAGATACAGCAGGTGATCTAACGTCTGATCGCGAGCCAGCCGACCTTCCTGATGATGAACGGCAAAAAATGCCTGCTGAATGGCTGTGATTAATTGTGAATCATCGGTCAGAGTATGGCGAAACGCGGCTTCAATCACCGAAACATCACCCAGCCCGCGACGCTGCATCATCTCTGTGACCCAGCTTTGCGGCAGATAAAGCATCACGTAGGTAAAGCCGTCGATGTCCGGCGCGTGGCCGTCGTGAACGGCACCTGGCTCAATCAGGATCGCGCGCCACGGCTGGCTGGTATGCAGGGTGCGATGGCAGTTAAACCGTTGAAGCCCCTGCATAGTGACTCCGACCAGCACTTCGTCATGATCGTGCGGATCGTAGGCATGACCCCGAAAATGCGCATTGATGCTTTCTATACCGGTCTCTTCATCACGATGGAAGTTGACCCAGTCTTTGCCAGCACCCGTATTGCCCGGCGTATTCATCAGGAATATCCTCGAACTATGCCCGCAGTATGAAAGCAGATAAGCGCGGATTATCCCTTATCGTGCCACCGAACGGGGGAATCGTCCACCTACTGTCAAGCTATGTAATAAGCGCGCGCCTGCAATAGACGACCTGTGGCTTTTATGTCAATTTAGCGACAGATGCTGCAAATCTGTTCCGCATCAATCTGCAAACGTTCAGTACCACCTCCTGCTTATTTCCGATTCTGGGCCATGTGTTCGCACGTCTGAAAACAGGCCTGAATGGCAGGGAATGTGAAATTTTGTGCGCGGTATTCACCCTGAACTATGAACTGATAAAGGAGCCGGCCATGCTGCCATTGAAAGCGCTGAGCCTGATTATTCTCTGTATTATGCTGCTATCGCTGGGGATCAGCCTGGCACAGGCAACCCATCACGCGGAGTCAGCCGGTCAGGGCTGGTGGTCGGCCCGGCGTGATTCCTCCGGGATGGCACCCGATCCGGCCCGGTTGGCAAATCTGGCGATTGTGCAGGTGTATGTTGCACCCACCTATGGCTGGAAAGGCAAGGTGGCAGTGCATCCCTGGATTATTTTTAAGCGTGCGGGTGAAACTCATTTTAGCCGCTATGAAGTGATTGGCTGGGGCAACGGCGACAAAGTGCGGCTGAATGCTAACCCACCGGATGGATACTGGTACGGCGCGAAGCCACGGATGCTGGTGGAGCATCGAGGGCCTGCGGCAGAGGCAATGATCCCGAAAATTCAGGCGGCGATTGCTTCTTATCCGTGGCCGCAGACTTATCACGCCTGGCCCGGGCCTAACAGTAACACCTTCCTTGCTCATATCGGGCGGGAAGTGCCAGATTTACAGCTTGATATGCCGGCAAACGCAGTGGGAAAAGATTTTCGCTCCCTGCTTAATCCGATAGGGTTGCCGCCTTCCGGACGTGGGTTGCAGGTGTCTTTGCTTGGCCTTGCCGGGGTTACGCTGGGAGCCGAAGAGGGGATTGAAATCAATATTCTGGGACTGAATCTGGGACTGGAGTTTGCCCCGCTGCGCCCGCGTCTGCCTTTTATCGGTGGGATGGGGGGCGAGAATCTGCAAAGCGATCGTCTGCAAAACTAGCCGTCCTGTTCTCACCGTTAATCTCCCGTTTGCTGTGGCTGGTTACAATTTGCGAGCTGGCCCGCAACATCATTCTCATCAGTGTAAATTCACCGTTCTTTTTACGGCAGTCCTCCAGCAGTTGCTTGTTCACACTGGTTATTTCGATTCAGTCCTGGCAGAGTAGGGGAAAGAATAACCAGGTTGTCACTTGACAACTTTAATGCCCGGATGCACTATGGAGGAACAGATGGATCGACATTGCCATGCCATAAAAGAAATTGAAGCCGTACTTCGGTATGCCGAAGAGCAGGGCTGGCGTGTGGTAAGCAAAGGCGGACATGCATGGGGAAAAATGTACTGTCCGTGGAACAGCGTTGCCTGTCGATGTGGGGAATTTTGCATTTCCTGCATATGGAGTACGCCGAGGAATGCCGTTAATCATGCCCGACAGCTCCGGCGAGTCGTTGAGCACTGCACTTTTCGTCAGCAGTATGAGGCACAATCAGGAAGAGGAACGCCATGGAATACACATTTACATTGAAGTATCAGCTATCAGAGATAGTAAGCGACACGGATGAGCTGGTTGAAAAACTGGCACAGGCAGGCTGTGATGATGCGCTGATTGGGTTGGGGATACCGGGGCGTATCGCACTGGAATTTATCCGTGAGTCAGATTCTGCACAGCAGGCCATTTACAGCGCAATGCAGCAAATTTCTGCCGTGTTAGCCGATGCGGTGCTGTTTGAAGTCTCACCGGATTATGTCGGATTGACCGATGTGGCCGATCTTATCGGCGTCTCCCGGCAGAACATGCGCAAGCTGATGCTGGCACATCATCTGACTTTTCCCGCCCCGGTCCATGAAGGCTCAACGGCTTTCTGGCATCTTGCTGATGTGTTGTCCTGGCTGGAAGGGCGAGGCAGCTATCGTTTACCTGCGGGAGTACAGGAAGCCGCTCTGGTGGCGTTAAGTATCAATTTGCTCAACCAGAAGCGGCGTTATCGGCAGGAGTAGGTCAGCGGAGCCGGTCAACACCGGCCCTGGTGACATCATGCAGTGGCGTCTTTCTCTGCAAGATATTCTCTGACCATTTCGTCAAATGAGGCATTGGCTTCAAAGCCGAGACGGCGGGCGTAGTCGGCATGGAAATCACCGGGCCAGGAGTTAACGATATTAATAATCGCCTGGTCTGGCTGATAGCTGATACGGGCAACAACGTCATCACCGGCAATTTTGCGCAGTGACCCAATCATTGTTTCTACAGTTACCGACAGGCCGCACAGATTGATGACGCGCCCCTGGTCCAGTTTCTCGCTATCAAGCTCATGGCCGCGGATGAGTGCTGCAACGGCTTTGTCCGGTGACATCAGCCACAGGCGGGTATCGGTGCTGACCGGGCAGTTTGCCGCTTCGCCGTTTAGCGGCTCACGGATAATACCGCTGGCAAAGCTGGATGCGGCTGCATTCGGTTTACCCGGGCGAACGACGATGGTTGGCATACGCAGACTACGGCCATCCAGGAAGCCGCGGCGGCTGTAGTCTGACAGCAGCAGGTCGTTCATTGCTTTCTGCGTGCCGTAGGAGCTTTGCGGCATCCACACCTGCTCATCCGGTACTTTATCCGGCAGTTTGCCGCCGAACACCGCCACCGAACTGGTGGTGACTAAGCGAATTCGCTGCGGTAATGCGCGCAGGCGCTCCATGATCTGGCGTGCAGCGTCGACGTTGATTTTCATACCGAGGTCGAAGTCCTGTTCTGCCTGGCCGGAAACAATGGCTGCCAGATGGAACACGCTGTCGGTTTGCTCACTAATCAAATTAGCCAGTTCAGCCGGGTTACTGATATCGCCGCAGACAACTTGCAGGCGCGGATCGTCAATACCTGCCAGTGGCGCGATATCGAACGCGGTAATTTTTGTGATGTTCTGCATCAGGCCCTGGCGGTTAAGCAGTGAACCTTTAGCCAGCAGCGCTTTAACCAGTTTTTTTCCCAGGAATCCGGCGGCTCCGGTGATGACGATATTCATAGTTTGCCTCGTTAGAATTAGCGGTTAACAACACGGCCGGGGATCAGGAAGATCGCTGCAGCACCAACAAAAAGCGTGCAGGAAATGATCAACATACCGGCCAGGGTCGAATGAGTCAGATCGCTCAGGAAGCCCATCAGGTAAGGGGCGACAAAACCTGCCAGGTTACCGAAGGAGTTAATCAGGGCGATACCTACGGCGGCCATGGTGCCGCCGAGGAAGGCAGTGGGCAGGCTCCAGAACAGCGGCAGCGTGCTCAACCCACCGGCCGCACCCAGAGTCAGGCCAAACATCGCAATCCACAGGTTGTCGGCATAGAGGGCTGAAATAACCATGCCGACACCGCTCATGATGGCAATGACGGCCAGGTGCCAACGGCGTTCACGGTGTTTATCTGCACTGCGCGAGGCGACAATCATGGTGACAATGGCTGCGGCGTAGGGAATAGCCGTCAGCATGCCAACCGTAAAGACATCTTCAACCCCGGCGTTGCGAACCAGCGTTGGCAACCAGAAGCTGACGGTGTAGAAACCGGCGATCAGGCAGAAGTAGATCAGGGTCAATAGCCACAGTTTGCCGTTGCGCAGAACTGCGCCAAGGCTTGCCTGCTCATGTGGTGAATCCTCTACGGCATCCTCCTGTACGCGGGCATTCATTATTGCTTTCTCTTCGGCGCTGAGCCATTTGGCGTCGTTGATGCGATCGGGCAGCATTTTTAATACCAGCAGGCCAACCAGCAGTGATGGCGTCCCCTGCAGGATAAACAGCCACTTCCAGCCGGCAAGCCCATGCATATTATGGAAATGATCCATAATCCAGCCTGAGATTGGGCCACCCAGCAGACCAGAGAGTGGGACGGCAGCGGCGAACAGTGCAAACATCTTACCGCGACGGTAGGACGGGAACCAGAATGAGAGATACAGGATCACGCCTGGATAGAAGCCTGATTCAGTCAGGCCAAGCATAAAGCGCACGGCATAAAACTGGAATGGCGTAGTGACCAGAGCGGTCAGCGGGGCAATAACCGCCCAGCATGCCAGTAGTGCAGCCAGTAAACGGCGTGCGCCAAAGCGCTGAAGAACAATATTGCTGGGTACCTGGAAAAAGAAGAAGCCGATAAAAAAGATACCTGCACCTAATCCATATACCGTTTCTGAAAATGCCAGATCGCTCGACATTTGCAGCTTGGCAATACCGACATTAATACGATCGAGATAGGCGAAGATGTAGCTGATCATCAGTATTGGGAGGATACGCCAAACCGCTCGCTTCCATGCATTTTCCTCCCGATCGCTGATATGGCTGCTGAGCGGCGGTGCCGATGTTTGCATATTCATAATTCATCCTTCGTGTAGGGAAGAGTCAGAGGAAAATCCGTTCTTCGGGTAGTGAAACGACGATCCTGCAGCTCCGGTTCAGTATTCGTCCGGTGATGGGAACGTTAATAATGGTGAAGCTTTGTTATTTTTTGTTAGATTAGCGGTGAAGATGAATTTGATCTGCGTGATAAGTCACATTACAGACCATTAATTATCATTTTATAACAGTTTTAAGATGAGAAGCGGCGATTCCCCGGATGATATCCGGGGGAAGGATTAGTGGAGAAGGAAGAGAGTGGCCAGTCCGAGGAAGATAAAGAAGCCGCCAGTATCGGTTAGTGCGGTAATCATGACGCTGGAACCCACTGCGGGGTCGCGTTTGAGTTTGGTCATCAGCAGCGGTATCAGCACACCCATTAGCGCTGCGAGCAACAGGTTCAGCACCATCGCCAGCATCATCACACCACCCAGCGCAGCATTACCGTACATGGCCCAGGTTACGCCGCCCATAATTCCCCCCCAGAACACACCGTTTATCAGCGCGACGCCGAGTTCACGTGCAATCAGGAAAGAGAAGTTACCCGGTTCAACCTGATGCAGCGCCAGAGCGCGAACAATCATGGTAATTGTCTGGTTGCCGGTGTTACCGCCAATTCCGGCCACGATTGGCATCAGTGTTGCCAGCGCAACCAGTTGTGAGATGGTGTCCTCAAACAGGCCAATTACCCGCGAGGCGATAAATGCAGTACAGAGATTGATCGCCAGCCAGGTCCAGCGAGTACGAACCGCTTTTCTGACCGGTGCAAAAACATCTTCATCCGGGTTCACACCGCCCATTTTACGGATATTGCTGTCGTTCTCGTCATTGACCAGATCAATCACATCTTCAACGGTAACACGGCCGATAAGTTTGCCTTTGGCATCAATAACGGCAGCGGAAATCAGGTCATAGCGTTCGAATGAGCCCGCCGCATCTTCGGCTTTATCGTCGATAAGAAAGGTAGTCGGACTGTCGTTCATCACCTGCAGGACTTTTTTATCCGGCGTATTCAGCAGAATTTCCGTCAGCGGCAGTTCGCCCTGCAGGGTGTTATTTTTATCGGTAACAAAAATCTTATCGGTGCCTGCAGGAATAATTTTTCTGCGCCGCAAAAAACGCTGTACGGTGGCAAGGGTGACATCAGAACGCACCGTCACCAGATTAAAGTCCATGATGCGGCCGACCCGGTCACGGTCAAAATGCATCACGTCCAGCACGCGGGAGCGCAGATTTGGCGCCAGCGAGGTCAGCAGACGGCCGGTAATATCGCGTGAGAGATATCGTGCTAAATAAGCCTGCTCGTCGATATCAAGCGGCTCGATGGCGCGCAGCAGATCGCGGTCGCTCATCTCTTCAATCAAACTTTCCCAGACGCTTTCGGAAACTTCTACCAGCACCTGACCGCGACGGTTATTACCGATCAGGCTCCACAGCGCCAGGCGTTCTTCCCCCGGCAGAGCTTCCAGCAGGTCGGCAATATCAGCGGCATGGAGCAGGGGGAGGGTTTGCTTGATTTCGTCAATCTGTTCGCGGTGTGCTTCCGCTTCGGCCGCTGACTCTTGCAGCGGGTGCCCCAACAGCGTATCAACCAGATCTTTATCGTTAAGCAGCAGGTTCAGAAGGCGGCCACGAATTTCAGCCAGTTGTTGAACATGAGAGAGGGCTGACATACAACGTCCTTTAATCTGGTAATCTGGCGATGAACAGGCAATGTGAGGTTATAGCTTAGTCGATTAAAGCCACTGAAGAAGCGGCAGACGCAAACGACGGCCCGCTATGCAGTCCACTCGGATACGCTAGTTATCTTTAACAGCGCTGACGGACGTAGCAGGAGCGGCTTTTTTTTGTTTATGATGTTCAATCGCACCGGGCACCACGTAAATCAGCCTGCCTAACAAAATGATAAAGCTGACGAACAGAATGATACGGGTTATGGTTCCGGTTTTTTGACGTTTTCGAAATGACATAGCGCTATTCACGCACTTTAATCCAGTAAGACCCTGACGGGCGATGATTAATTTAGACACAGCAGGGCTGTCAGGTCAATGGCTGCGGGCGCTGTGTTTCAATCAGTTGGCAAGATTTTTGTATATTGAAAAACGTGCTCAACGGTAGAATCAACTACGGACAAGGGGAGTTATAGTAAGATTGACAGTAATCAACCTGTGGTCATGTTTTCAACATATAATAGCATCAGGACATTATTACTTATTATCATCCTGTCTTATTGTTATCGAAACTTTTAAAACCTGCGCAGCACGTTAAAAAGCATATTACAAAAATGAAGAAATCCGTTTTTCTGAAAAAGTTTTCCGCCCGATTTTGGGGGCTGCCTTTGCTGTTGTCGCTGGTTACGCTGCCGCTGGCATCCGCTCTTTCAGTGCGGCTATGGCTCCCGGAAGGTTATGTTTATCTGATCTATCTTCCGCTGGCGTTGATGATTGCGTTGCTAATGGTATTTAACTGGGCTGCACTGCCGGGTATCACGATTGCACTCTGCTGGCACTATTTTCATCGCTATACGCCCATTCAGGCGGTCACCATCATTTCAGTTTTTCTGATCACGCTGTCGATGTGCTGGGGCGGATACAGCCTGCAGTCGAATCGCCGCTGGCGAGCGGGTACCGGTGAGCTACGTACGGTAGCCGTCAGGCTGTTCTGGCTGGCCTTTGCTATGCCAACGCTGTTTATCGTGCTGATGCAAATTGTGACGCCGATGAATATTTTGCCTATGAGTAACTCAATATTCCCCAGCGACCCGTTCTCGATACACACCCTGCTTAACTATCAGTCCGCCATGCTGGCCCTGCTGGCGACCGCGCAGCTGTTTTATTTTGCGCTGCGGATAGCCCGTAATCCGCGTTTTTTTTACACGCTGCGGCGGCGGTGTCGTAATCAGTTTGCATCCGGCGTAACGTTCAGGGAGTGGATGCTGTGGCTGAGTCTGGTGCTGTTTTTGCTGCTGATGCTCACCCAGTTTCACACTACGCAGGAAAACCTGTTAACGACCGACTACGGTATTCCTCTGCTGCTGCCGTTGATGCTCTGGGCCGCGACGCGTTTTGGCTATCTGTTTACTTCGTTGAGCTGGGGTATTCTGCTTATCGTGCTCTATCAGCTGCGCGACCGCTACCTTAGCCCGACAACTGAGGGATATCATCTGGCGGTTATATCGGCGAATCTGCTGGTTTTCACACTGACAATTTTGCTGATGTCCGCTATCAGTACCCGACAGCGTCGGCTGCTGGATAAAGCGCGGCGCATGGCGATAACCGATCCCGTTATCGGGCTGCCCAATGTGCGTGCGTTGAGCCAGGCATTGACCAGCAATACCGGAGCCGTGCTCTGTTTTCTGCGGATACCCGACCTTGACCGCCTGAGCCGCACCTATGGTTTACAATTGCGTATTCAATATAAGCGCAGCCTCGCCGCGCATCTTAAACCCTGGCTGTTGCCATCGGAAAACGTCTATCAGCTTCCCGGATTTGACCTTGCGCTGCGCCTGGAGCATTCCGCTAATCTGGCGCGTATCGAAAGCCTGGAAGCGCGACTGAAAGATTATCATCTTAGCTGGGATGGTCTGCCGATCCATCCTGACGTAGGTATCAGCTACTGTAGCGTGATGCCGCCGGTGAACTACCTGTATGAACTGCTCGGAGAAATGAGTGCAATGGCGGAGATTGCCTTGCACAGTGGCCACGCGGAAAATCTGCAGCAAAAGGATAAAGTACCGGTACAGCGGCAGCTGACGGAAAAGCTGGCAATGCTGCAGGATATTCAGCTGGCGATGCAGAACGGTGGCTTCTATCTGATGACGCAGAAGATCCACGGTATGCGCGGCGATGATTATCATGAAATCCTGTTGCGGATGGTGAATTCGCAGGGGGAACATATCAAACCCGCCCAGTTTATCCCGGTTGTGCAGGAGTTTGGCCTGACGTGGGAGGTCGATCAGCTGGTGTTGGATCAGGTGCTGGCATTTATCGATCGCCATCGTGAGCAGCTACCGGGGATTCGTTTTGCGGTGAACCTGTTTGCCGCAACGCTGTGTCGGCCTCAGCTGGCGGCAGAAATTGCTGCCCGCCTGAAGGCAAGCAATATTGAACCCTGGCAGCTGATCATTGAAGTTGCCGAGTCGCCGATGCTGAGTGATTACAGCTGGGGGAATCGTACGATCTCTCAACTCCGCCAGCTGGGGTGCCGGGTGGCAATCGATGATTTTGGTACGGGCTATGCAAGCTACTCACGTCTGAAGCAGGTGCAGGTGGATATGCTGAAAATCGACGGCAGCTTTGTACGCAATATGCTGCAAAGCAGCCTGGATTATCAGATTATTGAGTCAATCTGCGTGGTAGCACGCCTGAAGCGTATGCAGATTGTCGCCGAATATGTTGAGACACAAGAAGTCGCCATGGCGCTGCGCAAGCTGGGTGTGGATTATTTGCAGGGGTTTGTTATCGGCATACCGGAGCCGCTGGCCAATCTGGTCGCGGCTCCAGAAGAAGTGCGGTAATCAGTCTTTTACGCTCGCTTTCTGCGCCAGGATGGTGGCAAAACGCAGCGAAATACGCTGGCCGTTTTCGTCGGTTCTGTGCAGCTGACCCACGTTTTCGTTGTACTTGATGATGTGCCATTTACGGTAGTAATTGCTCAGTTCACCCGATTTAAAGGCGAATGGAAAACCGAGGGTGCAGGGATAATCAGGCGTGTCCATAGCGGCGACAATCAGGTTAAACCCGTTTCTTGCCGTGCTCGCCTGCATATCGGCAATCAGCTGCGGAATGGTTTCCGGCTGTAGAAACATCATCACCACCGTCGACAGTACCATGTCATAGGAACCGTTAAAGCGCAGGGCGTTGAGGTCGTGCTCTGCGGTGTGAATACCGGTCAGATTTTCAGCGGCGATAATCTCATTCAGCCGCGCCAGACTGGCGGGATTCTTATCCCACGCCGTGACATCAAAGCCATGATTGTTCAGATAAAGGCTGTTGCGGCCGTTACCGCAGCCAACATCCAGCGCGGTTCCGCCTTCAAGATAGGGCAGCGCGGCGACGATTTCTGAATGGGGGGCGGTGAGCTGGTACTTTTCCGTAAAGAAACTATCGGGTCTTATCATCATGTTGCTTCTTGAATCCGTAAAAAAGGGGTTCAGGCCAGCCTGAACCCCACATGAACATTAACCAACTACGTTATTGCTCTTCCTGTATCGTCAGCTGCCAGCCGGTTACGTCGTTCCAGTAACTTTGCTCGCGCTCCAGATCCAGCTGAACCAGGTTGTTCTGGCTGAAATAATCGCGCGGGAACGTCAGCGTCCAGTGACCGTCGTCGGTCTGCAATTGCAAGTCGCTGGGACGGGTGGTGGCCTGGCGCTGATTGTTCAGCAGCGTTCCCAGGCGCAGCAGGAATACCAGCGGCAGGAACTGCTTGCGTTTGAACAGCGTCAGTCGTGGCATTTCGTCCACTTTAACCGCTTTGCGATGGAAGCGTACCAGCGTTGCCAGCAGCGATTGTTGATCCTGGTTAAACCCGGGCATATTGGTATTTTGCAATATGTACGCTGAATGGCGATGCATACCGCTGTGGTTAATGGTCAGTCCCACTTCATGCAGCATTGCAGCCCACTTCAGTAGCGCAGCCAGCTGTGGATTTTCCAGTTTGGGATTCTGCTCGCTCCACTGCTCGAACAGCTGTTCTGTGGTTTCCAGCACCCGGCGGGCCTGATCGCTGTCGATCGCGTAGTGGTTGGCCAGACTCTGCGCCGTGCGGCTGCGAATATCCTGATGGCGGAAGCGGCCTTCCATCTCATACAGTACGCCTTCACGCAGCGCACCGTCAGAAAGCCGCAGCTCGCGGATCGCCAGCGCATCAAATACGCCGCAGAGGATCGCCAGGCCGGGAACAAAGACCCCTTTACGCTCCTCTGACAGCCCCGGCAGGCTAAGGGCATCGAATGATTTGTGCTTGATGACCTCGTCATACAGCTTTTCCAGCCGCTCAGGAGTGATCAGCTTGTCTTTCTCGCCCATCGCGACCAGTACTTCGCAGGCGGCTTTGATGGTGCCTGAAGCGCCCAGTGCATACTGCCAGCCCATCAGGCGATACTGCCAGGCCAGGGTTTCCAGCTTCTGCGCCGCCGCCAGCCGTGCGCGACGGAAGGCCTCTTTACTGATATTTCCACCCGGAAAGTAGAGATTAGCGAAGCTGACGCAGCCCATGCGGCGGCTCTCAACCAGCTTTGGCTCAAAGTCTTCGCCGATCACCATCTCGGTCGATCCGCCGCCGATGTCGATCACCAGCTTGCGGCCTTTTTCCGGCTGGGTGTGCTCCACGCCCATAAAGATCAGGCGCGCTTCTTCATGGCCCGAAATCACTTCAATCGGGTAGGGGATCACTTCCGCAGCGCGCTGTAGAAAATCCTCAGCATTCACCGCCTGACGGAGAGTATGCGTTCCAACAATGGTTACGTTACTTGGGCTGAACCCCTGCAAACGTTCTGCAAACAGCGCCAGGCAGCTCAGGCCACGCTGGATCGCTTCTTCACTCAGTACATTATTACTGTCCAGGCCATCGGCCAAATGGACCCGCTGTTTCAGGCGACCCAGAACCTGCATGGCACCGTCCACTACGCGGGCAATCACCATGTGAAAACTGTTAGAACCGAGGTCGATAGCGGCAAGTTCCTGCGGTTTAGGCGTACTTTTATGGGATATTGGCATAGTTGTGTGTCAGTCAGGTTGCTCAAGAGATTTAATATAATCGTAAATAGCCAGCTGCGCGCGAACCTTGCGGCGGTTGCCGCGTGGAACATAGCGATTGCTCAGTTCTTTATCGACATAACGGGCCTTCAACGTATCACTTAACAGAATGGCAATAATATCCAGCACACGCTGTTTCAGAATAGGATCAAGAATGGAGACGGCCACTTCAATTCGGTAGTCAATATTTCGCGTCATCCAGTCAGCGGAGGAGAGGAAGACCTTTTTATCGCCGCCGTTATCAAAAATATAGACGCGATCGTGTTCCAGGTAGCGGTCAACAATACTGATCACGCGAATATTTTCGCTGATGCCCTCCAGATCGGGGATAAGGGAGCACATTCCGCGCACCAGCAGGTTCACCTTCACTCCAACGCTGGACGCCGTATACAGGCGATCGACCAGGCCTTTATCCACCAGGTTGTTAATCTTAAGGGTGATACCCGCCTGAATGCCGTTCTGCGCGTTGGCGATTTCCGCATCAATCAGCTGATAGAGCATTTTGCGCGAGTTCTGCGGCGACACCATCAGATGTTCAAAACTGACCGGGCGATACGGGTTTTCAATAAAGTTAAAGACCCGGCGCACCTCATTGGTGATACGTGCATCAGCGGTCAGCAGCGAGTAGTCGGTATAAATACGGGCGGTTTTTTCGTTAAAGTTTCCGGTGCCGATATGAGCGTAGCGAACGATTTCATCATTTTCGCGGCGTGAAATCAGGAACAGCTTGGCGTGGATCTTCAGACCCGGTGCGGAGAAGATAACGTGTACGCCAGCTTCGGTCAGGCGTTTGGCCCAGTGGATGTTGGCCTCTTCATCGAAGCGGGCCTGTAATTCGACCACTACCGTGACTTTCTTACCGTTGTAAGCCGCATGGATCATCGCATCCATAATGCGTGAGTGCTTGGCTACGCGGTAGATGTTGATCTTGATGGCTAACACCGATGGGTCAAACGATGCCTGGCGCAACAGCTCCAGTACGTGCTCGAAAGTATGGTACGGGTAGTAGAGCAGCACATCGCGGTTGCGAATGGCATCAAAGCCGTTGCGGAAGCGGTCAAACCAGATGTGGCGCAGCTGCGGCAGCGGTTTATTGACCAGGTTTGCTTTGCCGACGTTAGGGAAGCCGATAAAGTCCTTGAAGTTATGATAGCGGCCGCCGGGAACGATCGAATCATAGTTGGAGATGTTCAGCTTTTTACGCAGCAATTCGACCATCGCATCGGGCATGTCGCGCTGGTAAACAAAGCGCACCGGTTCTGCGGTCAGGCGCTGCTTCAGGCTGGAAGACATCAGCTCCAGCAGGCTGGACTCCATCTCGTTGACCAGGTCATATTCCGCATCGCGG
Source organism: Erwinia sp. S43 (assembly GCF_016624745.1). Lineage (NCBI taxonomy): Bacteria > Pseudomonadati > Pseudomonadota > Gammaproteobacteria > Enterobacterales > Erwiniaceae > Erwinia > Erwinia sp. S43. The sequence goes on from NZ_JACVTX010000027.1 coordinate 26,344, forward strand.
GTCATCTTCATCGAGTAAGCGTTCAGCGCATCGTAATCGAAGAAGCCACGGAAGATATCACCCAGGCAATAGCGCAGGATGTTATCAAGTAGAATCATTGGCTTACGGCGGCGAGGCGTTTCCGGCGGCAGATTGACGAAGCGCGGTACTTTATCGGACGGAATTTCCAGCAGGGCGTAGCGGATCTCTTCGCCGCGAATGATTTCCACCGCCAGGTAGGTGTAGTCATCCTTGAGGAACTCAATCAGATCGGTGTCTTCATTGATCAGGATGGGGGTGATGTGCTGGCGCAGATGGTGTTTGAAGTAGTGTCGCAGCCAGGTTTGCTGATTAGGGGAAAGCTGGCGTTCGTTAATCAGGAAGATCTGATTACGCGCCATTTCCAGCAGCAGGTCGTTATAGAGGCTGTCGAATTCCTGGTCGGCCTTCAGAACGCGTGCCTGAATTTTTTTCAGCAAATGCCGTGGCGTGCTGGGAGACCCCTGTTCCTCACCGATTAGAATGCGACGTTTTAAATCGGCAAAGCGAACTTTATAGAATTCTTCCAGGTTATTGGAATAGATACCCAGAAAACGCATGCGCTCAATCAGCGGGTTAGTTTTATCAGCAGCTTCCTGTAGCACACGTTCATTAAAGGACAGCCAGCTTAATTCTTTTTCTATGTAAAGCTTTTCCTGACCCATTTTTACTCCGTTCGGCTGATTCAGGATGAAGATATCCATTGTTCTGCAACATTATGGCGAGAGTATGGCAACAATGTCCAACGGCAGATGTATGACAGTTTTGTGACAAAGACGGTGAGGAACCCCTACTGCGGCGGGCATATGTCATTGTATCGCACTGTCTAATTGTCTTATTAACCGCATACGGGCAACATAGCGGCTTTACAGCAAAATGGAAAACAGACCAGGCATGATCGATAACCCGATTCCCGTACACGATAACGCCCGCAGCCGACGATTTGCCGATCGTTTGACCCGGCGCGTGGTGACCGCGTGCGGGGTAGCCATCCTTTTAGTGATGCTATTGCTGTTTTTCTGGCTTATTTGGGTGGTTATACCGTTATTTTCCGCGCCGGGATTTCAGAATGCCGGTGAGATAAAACTGGATTCTCACAGTCAGTCGGTAGCGCTGGGGACGGATAAGGTTCAGCGCTGGGGCTGGCGTATTGATCAAGACGGTCGCGGCCAGTTTATTTCTCTGGAAGCGCAAAACGCGACGCTGCCGCAGCCAACGTCGGATCAGCGCTCTCAGCCCCAGTCTGAGCCGACGCTGCAACTTCAGCCCCAGACGCTGCTGGCGGGGCCGGTTCGCGCCGCTTCCAGCGCAGATAACCTGACGACGCTGCTGCTGGATAACAACGGCAATATGCTGCTTGTGCGCCCTGACTTCAGCCTGCCGCAGAAACCACAGTGGAGCTTCCCGCTGGGTGATATTCCTGTTGCCTCTGGTGATGCCGGAGCGGGGCAAATCAGCGTGGCCCAGAGTGCCGAGAATCGCTGGGTTGTTGCGCTGGCCGGGACCGATCGTATTACCCTGTGGCAACTCCAGCCGCAGCAGCCCGCACAAAACACAAATTTAACCGTCAGCAATGTGAATCAGCTGCTGCTCTCACCCGACGGTGGACTGCTGTTTACCCTTTCCGGCTCGCAGCTGCGCGTCTGGACGCTGGGTGAGGGGGCTCCCACGCTGCGTGATGCGGTTACGCTGCCGAGACCGGCAAAATCGCTGGCTTTGCTCAGCGGTGGGAGTTCTCTGCTGGTCGCGGATGATCGGGGGATTTCGCAGTGGTTTGACATCGCCAGTGCCGATGGCCCACATCTGCGGCGGATTCGTGACTTCGACGGTGCCCGCTGGCAGCCACTGCTGTTTGGCGAAGCTCATCGCCGTGTCTTTGCCACCCTCAGCCCCCAGGGTGAGCTGAAGCTGTACGCCAGTAAACAGCAGGGCGCTATCCTGACCCGGCAGTTGTCGGCAGGTATCCAGCGTGCGCAGTTTTCACCGGAAGGTGACGGACTGCTGGTGGAGCGAGAAGGCAACTGGCAGCACTATCGTATGCAGAACCCGTGGCCGGATATCAGCTGGCGCAGCCTGTGGCAAAAGGTCTGGTATGAAAACTATCCTGAACCGGACTATGTCTGGCAGTCGACTTCGGCAAATGACTATTACCAGGGAAAATATAGCCTGGTGCCAATGGTGGTGGGAACGCTGAAAGCGGCGGCGCTGGCGATGCTGTTTGCCACCCCGCTGGCGCTGGCGGCGGCGATGTACACGGCGTGGTTTATGTCACCCCGGCTGCGTCGTTGGGTGAAACCAGCCATCGAAATGATGGGTGCGCTGCCCAGCGTGGTGATTGGACTGATCGCCGGACTGTGGCTGGCCCCAAGGCTGGGTGACAAACTGTCAGGAGTGATGCTACTGCCGCTGATGCTGGCTGCTGTGCTGCTGCTGTGCAGCTGGGGGAGGCAGAAGCTGCCGCCGCGCTGGCGCAGGCGCTGGCTGACCGAAGGGCGCGAAGTGGTGGTTCTTCTGCCGCTGTTACTGCTGACCGGCCTTTTTTGCCTGTGGATTGTACCCATGGTGGAGCAGGCTATCTGGGGACAGGTGTGGGCCGATCGCCTCAGTTCGGGCTATCAGCAACGTAATCTGCTGGTGGCCGGCGTTGCGATGGGCTTTGCGCTGGTGCCGCTGATCTTTACGCTGGCGGAAGATGCAATCTTTAGCGTTCCTGCCTCGCAGGGGCAGGGATCGCTGGCGCTGGGCGCGACGCAGTGGCAAACCCTGACCCGGGTAGTGCTACCCGGGGCATCATCGGGTATTTTTGCCGCGCTGATGATCGGCTTTGGCCGGGCGCTGGGTGAAACGATGATTGTACTCATGGCTACCGGCAATACGCCGGTGACCGACGGCGGCCTGCTACAGGGGCTGCGTTCGCTGGCGGCAAATGTGGCCGTTGAAATGCCCGAAGCGGCGGCGGGCAGTGCGCATTACCGGATACTGTTCCTTTCTGCGCTGGTGCTGCTGGTGTTTACGCTGGTCGTGAATACGATTGCAGAAATAGTCAGACAAAGGCTGCGGCAGCGTTACAGTCAGCAGGAGGTACAGGGATGATGAATGCTGAACGTAACAACCATCGCTGGCGCTGGCTGACCGGCGGTGCCGTCGCCGTCAGCCTGCTGGTCTTTATGCTGCTGATAGCCCTGCTGGGCTGGCAGGGACTGCGCTATTTCTGGCCGCAGCCGGTGGAGCTGTTTACCATCAACACGCCTTCAGGACAGCAGCAGCTGCTGGGTGAAGTCGCCGGACAGCAGCAGGTCTCGCGGCAGCAGCTTGAAGCCAGTGGCCAGCCGCTGCCACCGGATCTTCCGGAGAGTGTCACCCGCTATCTGATTAAAACCGGCAATCGCGATTTCGCCGCACCGGATTTCCGTACCATTCTGTCAGCGGAGATCGTCAACCGCACCACTCCAGGCCCGGTAATTGTGTTACAGCGCCTCAGCGGTGGAAATGCCTACGGCTGGTTTGATGGACTGCAGGAGGGTGGACAGACGCTGATGGCACGCGATCTCAACCAGACGCTGCAACAGCGCCTGGTTCAGGCCCGCCAGCATATTGCCGAAGCGGAAAAACTCCGCCGGGTATCGATGGCACGAGTGAATACCCAGCTGGAAGCGTTGGAAAAGCAGCGCAGTAAGCAGGTCGCCCGCAGGAATTTTGATGCTCAGGCACAGTCGGTGTATGAGGCTGACCGAGCGGAGCTACAGCGGCAGTTTGCGCGCTTCGCATCGCGCCTTTCTGCCCTGCATGTTGAAAGCAACAACACGGTATTGCTACTGCGCGATGCTGCCGGTGTTACCCAGCGTATCCCGCTTGGGCAGATTATTTCCGCCTGGCAGCCGAATACAATGAGTACCTGGCAGAAATGGCAGCACTTCGGCGACCAGCTGTGGCATTTTGTCAGCGACAGCAGCGGTGACGGGCAGCGAGACGGCGGGGTATTTCCGGCGATCTTTGGCACCATACTGATGGTGCTGCTGATGTCCGTGGTGGTCATGCCGCTGGGGGTGATCGCGGCAATCTGGCTGCATGAGTATGCCGGTCGCAATATGCTCACCCGCCTGGTACGTATCGCGGTGGTTAATCTGGCTGGCGTGCCGTCAATCGTTTACGGCGTGTTTGGTCTGGGCTTCTTTGTCTGGCTGATGGGGGGCAGCATCGATCGATTATTCTTCGCCGGTACGCTGCCGAACCCGACCTTTGGTACGCCCGGCTTATTATGGGCCTCACTGACTCTGGCACTGCTGACGCTGCCGGTAGTGATCGTCGCCACCGAGGAAGGGCTGTCGCGTATTCCGCCCGCGCTGCGGCAGGGTTCGCTGGCGTTGGGGGCCACACAGGCCGAAACGCTGTGGCATGTCACGCTGCCGTTGGCGGTTCCGGCGATGCTGACCGGGCTGATCCTCGCCGTGGCGCGTGCCGCAGGCGAAACCGCGCCGTTAATGCTGGTCGGAGTGGTCAAAATGGTGCCTGAACTGCCGATTGATTCGCTGTTCCCCTATCTGCACCTTGACCGTAAGTTTATGCACCTTGGTTTTCAAATTTACGATCTGGCATTCCAGAGCCCCAACGCCGAGGCCGATCGCCCACTGGTGTTCGCCACGGCGCTGTTACTGGTATTGCTGATCCTGGGATTAAATCTGGTGGCGATGATCCTTCGCCATCGTCTGCGCGAGCGCTACCGTGCGCTGATGCACTAATACGGGATGGTTATGGCTGTCATATTTGAAGATGCGGAAACCGCGCTTGAGCTGGATAATCTGAGTTTGTGGTATGGGGCGAAACCGGCACTGAATAACATCAGTCTGCGGATACCGAAAAATCGCATTACCGCGCTGATCGGTCCGTCAGGCTGCGGTAAATCGACCCTGCTGCGCTGCTTTAACCGCATGAACGATCTGATCGACAACTGCCGGGTGGAAGGCGATATTCGTCTGCATCAGCAGTCGATCCTCGGCCCCGATCGCGATCTTTCCCAGCTGCGCCGCCGCGTTGGGATGGTGTTCCAGCGCCCCAACCCTTTCCCCAAGACCATCTATGACAATGTGGTTTACGGCCTGCGCCTGCAGGGCATTCGCGATCGACGGGTGCTGGATGAAACGGTAGAGCGTGCGCTACGCGCTGCGGCGCTGTGGAGCGAGGTGAAGGATAATCTGTGGCAAAATGCGCTGACGCTTTCCAGCGGGCAGCAGCAGCGGCTGGTGATTGCCCGCGCGATTGCTATTGAACCGGAGATCCTGCTGCTGGATGAGCCAACGTCTGCGCTGGACCCGATTTCAACGCTGGTAATTGAAGAGCTGATGAGCACCCTGAAGCAGCACTTTACGCTGGTGCTGGTGACGCACAATATGCAGCAGGCCGCCCGCGTTTCAGACTATACCGCGTTTATGCATCAGGGGAGCGTGGTGGAATTTGGACTGACCGACGATCTGTTCACTGCACCACGGCAGCGTAAGACTGAGGACTACATTACCGGTCGGTTTGGCTAAAAATAAGGGCGGAATATTTTCCGCCCTGTAGCAACTATTCGAACGCGTGCCCTTCGGCAGGCAGCAGCTGGCCATCCAGCCAGGCGCGATCCTCGCGCATTGCCAGCCGGCCTTCAATGAACCAGCTAACCACCAGCGGATAAATCGCGTGTTCCTGATGCTGAACGCGCGCGGTCACATCCGCTTCGGTGTCTTCACTGAATACCGGAACCTTCGCCTGCAAAATCACCGGACCGCCGTCCAGCTCTTCCGTCACGAAATGAACCGAGGTACCGTGCTCATCATCGCCGTTCTCGATAGCCTGGCGATGGGTGTGCAGCCCCGGGTATTTCGGCAGCAGGGAAGGGTGGATATTCAGCATGCGTCCGGCATATCGCTGCACGAACGCCGGGCTGAGAATGCGCATATAGCCGGCCAGTACCACCAGGTCAGGGGCATAATCATCGATTTCCAGCATCAGCTGGCGGTCGAACGCTTCGCGGTCAGCAAACTGTGAGGCGGCCAGCGCATGAGCCGGAACGCCTGCTTCACGCGCGCGCTCCAGGCCATAGGCATCGGCCTTGTTGCTGAATACGGCAGCCACGCTGCCGTTAATCCGCCCCTGCTGACAGGCGTCCAGAATTGCCTGTAAGTTGCTTCCATTCCCGGAAACCAGCACGACTATACGTTTCATGGATTGATGACCACACGCTCTTCAGAATCAGAAGCTTTAATGGTACCAATTTTCCAGGCTTTTTCACCCGCGTCATTCATCAGCTGTACCGCTTTATCCGCTTCTGCCGCGCTCAGGGCAATGACCATGCCCACGCCACAGTTAAAGGTGCGGTACATTTCATGACGGCTGACGTTCCCGGCCTGCTGCATCCAGCCGAATACCGCTGGCCATTCCCAGCTTGACTCTTCCAGTACGGCCTGGGTGTTATCCGGCAGTACGCGCGGGATATTTTCCCAGAAGCCGCCGCCGGTCAGGTGGGCAATGGCGTGCACGTCAACCTGTTCGATCAGGCTGAGGATATTTTTCACGTAGATGCGGGTTGGCGCCAGCAGGTGGTCGGAAAGGGATTTGCCTTCCAGCTGGGTGGTTTCCGGGTCGGTTTTGCTGACTTCCAGAATTTTACGCACCAGCGAGTAGCCGTTAGAGTGCGGGCCGCTGGAACCCAGCGCGATCAGCACGTCACCGTCGGTCACTTTGCTGCCGTCGATAATTTCAGATTTCTCGACCACGCCGACGCAGAAGCCTGCCACGTCGTAATCTTCATCGTGATACATACCTGGCATTTCAGCGGTTTCACCGCCGACCAGCGCACAGCCAGACTGTGAACAGCCTTCTGCGATGCCGGTGATCACGCTTGCTGCGGTATCCACATCCAGTTTACCGGTTGCGTAGTAGTCGAGGAAAAACAGCGGCTCTGCGCCCTGTACCACCAGATCGTTAACGCACATGGCGACCAGATCGATACCGATCGTATCGTGGCGCTTCAGATCCATCGCCAGACGCAGCTTGGTGCCAACGCCGTCAGTGCCGGAAACCAGAACAGGTTCACGGTATTTTTGCGGCAGCGCACAAAGGGCACCGAAACCGCCCAGTCCACCCATCACTTCAGGGCGGCGGGTTTTTTTCACTACGCCTTTGATACGGTCGACTAAAGCATTACCAGCATCGATATCTACGCCGGCGTCTTTATAGCTGAGAGAGGTTTTGTCGGTCACTGCGAAATCCCCACGCGTTTGCGGTTGGTGGTGTGGTGGTAAAAATAAAGCGCCGTAATTCTAACAGTGCAGGCAAACGTTTGCGAGCGCCATCTTATCCCGCATGACGGATAGGTGAATTTTAGCTAATCATGACATCTATCGCGGTGATTAACTAAACTATTGCACTAAGTCATATGGCGCTGCGGATAAATGGCGCTATAATCTCGCGATTTTTTTTGCTGCTTAACACTCCGGGAGTACAACAATGAAGATCGTGGAAGTCAAACACCCGCTGGTCAAACATAAACTGGGTCTGATGCGTGAGAACGACGTAAGCACCAAGCGTTTTCGTGAACTCGCGTCAGAAGTGGGAAGCCTGCTGACCTATGAAGCGACTGCCGATCTGGAAACCGAGACGGTGACCATCGAGGGCTGGAACGGCCCGGTGCAGATCGAACAGATCAAAGGTAAGAAGATTACCGTTGTGCCAATCCTGCGTGCCGGTCTGGGCATGATGGAAGGCGTGCTGGAGCATGTACCCAGCGCGCGTATCAGTGTCGTCGGCGTGTATCGTGATGAAGAGACGCTGGAGCCGGTACCGTATTTCCAGAAGCTGGTTTCTAACATTGAAGAACGTATGGCGCTGGTCGTTGACCCGATGCTGGCCACCGGTGGCTCAATGATCGCCACTATCGATCTGCTGAAAAAAGCCGGCTGTACCAGCATTAAGGTTCTGGTACTGGTTGCAGCACCGGAAGGCATCGCCGCGCTGGAGAAAGCGCACCCGGATGTTGAACTCTATACCGCATCGGTGGACCAGGGGCTGAACGACAAGGGGTATATCATCCCTGGCCTCGGCGACGCTGGCGATAAGATCTTCGGTACTAAATAAATTATCAAGCCGACCGCAGAGTCGGCTTTTTTATGGCAAACATATCAAGGGGTAGTGAAACATGACGCGTCGCGCAATAGGCGTACACGAGCGGCCACCGCTGCTGCAAACCATTCCACTCAGCTTCCAGCACCTGTTCGCGATGTTCGGTGCCACGGTGCTGGTGCCGATTCTGTTCCATATCAACCCGGCCACGGTGCTGCTGTTTAACGGAATCGGTACGCTGCTGTACCTGTTTATCTGTAAAGGCAAAATTCCGGCCTACCTCGGTTCAAGCTTTGCCTTTATATCTCCGGTACTGCTGTTGCTGCCACTGGGATATGAAGTGGCGCTGGGCGGCTTTATTATGTGCGGCGTGCTGTTCTGCCTGGTGGCGCTAATCGTTAAGAAAGCCGGTACCGGCTGGCTGGATGTGATGTTCCCGCCAGCGGCGATGGGCGCGATTGTGGCGGTTATCGGTCTGGAGCTGGCGGGCGTGGCGGCAAATATGGCCGGCCTGCTGCCTGCCGACGGCACCTCTCCCGACAGCAAAACCATCATTATTTCGATGGTGACGCTGGGCGTGACGGTGTTCGGCTCCGTGCTGTTCCGCGGTTTTCTGGCCATTATCCCGATTCTGGTCGGGGTGCTGGTGGGCTACGCGTTATCCTTCTTTATGGGTATCGTTGACTGGACGCCGGTCCGTGAAGCGCACTGGTTTGCGCTGCCAACCTTCTACACTCCGCGTTTCGAGTGGTACGCCATCTTCACCATCCTGCCAGCGGCGCTGGTGGTCATTGCCGAGCACGTTGGGCATCTGGTGGTCACGGCGAATATCGTAAAGAAAGACCTGCTGAAAGATCCTGGCCTGCATCGTTCGATGTTTGCTAACGGCATCTCGACCGTCTTCTCCGGCTTCTTCGGCTCAACGCCGAACACCACCTACGGTGAGAATATCGGCGTGATGGCCATCACCCGCGTCTACAGTACCTGGGTGATCGGCGGCGCGGCAATCTTGGCGATCCTGCTCTCCTGCGTGGGTAAACTGGCGGCGGCAATTCAGGCCGTGCCGGTGCCGGTGATGGGCGGCGTGTCACTGCTGCTGTACGGGGTGATCGGTGCATCAGGTATCCGTGTGCTGATTGAATCGAAAGTCGACTACAACAAAGCGCAGAACCTGATCCTGACTTCGGTGATCCTGATCATCGGCGTCAGCGGCGCAAAAGTGCACATCGGTGCCGCCGAGCTGAAAGGCATGGCGCTGGCGACTATCGTTGGCGTGGGCCTGAGCCTGATCTTCAAAGTCATCAGCCTGATGCGTAAAGAAGAAGAGATTATTGACGTGGCGGATGAGCGTTCCGACGTTAAGTAACGCTGCCGCACAGACTCCGCAGCCCCTTTAACGGATGCCAGCTATCCGCTGCCGTTAAAGGGGCGCTTTTCGTATGACAATTGACAGCCGTTCACTCTGCTCCACAACGATCCCGTTCATCCCGGCATTTGGCGTAACGCCAGCCGCTTTCCGATCGCTGATGCTATTTTTCAACCGTGCCTGAAGGTAGATGTCGGTTTTATTACTGCGGTTGATCCCATCAATGGCTTTACGTTTCATGATCGCGAAGGAGTTGTGTTAGACTTTTCGTGATTTCTGCATGCGTAAACCCTGAGGTGATTCTGAACACGCCGGCACAGCTTTCACTGCCACTTTATCTGCCCGATGACGAGACCTTTGCCAGCTTTTGGCCAGGTGAAAATCCGTCCCTGCTGGCCGCGCTGCAGAGTGCACTTCACCAGGAACACGGTAGTTATTTCTATTTCTGGTCACGCGAGGGGGGAGGGCGAAGCCACCTCCTGCATGCAGCCTGCGCCGAGCTTTCGGCGGCCGGAGAAGCCGTCGGTTACGTTCCGCTGGATAAACGCACCTGGTTTGTCCCTGAAGTCCTCGACGGTATGGAGCAGCTGGCGCTGATCTGCATTGATAACATCGAATGCATTGCCGGAGATGAGCCGTGGGAAATGGCGATTTTTGACCTCTATAACCGTATTCTTGAAACCGGTAAAACCCGCCTGCTGATTACCGGAGATCGTCCCCCTCGCCAGCTCAACCTCAAATTGCCCGATCTGGCGTCACGCCTTGACTGGGGGCAAATTTACAAGCTTCAGCCTTTGTCCGACGAAGATAAGCTCCAGGCGCTACAGCTGCGTGCGCGGCTGCGGGGATTTGAACTGCCGGAAGACGTTTGTCGCTTCCTGCTGAAGCGGCTGGATCGCGAGATGCGAACGCTGTTTCTGACCCTCGATCAGCTCGATCGCGCTTCGATCAGCGCGCAGCGCAAGCTGACCATTCCGTTTGTCAAAGAAGCGCTGGATCTCTGATTTTTTTGGCCGAAGCCCGGCTCGCCCGCCTCATTAATGCGCGTAATGAGGCGGGCGATTGAAGGATCTCCAGCCCCTGAATGCACGTAATGGGGCCGGCGATTACAGAATCTCCAGCACCTGCTCAGGTGGCCTGCCAATCCGGGCCTCGCCGTTAGACACCACGATCGGGCGTTCAATCAGCTTCGGCTGAGCGATCATTGCGGCAATCAGCTGCTCCTCGCTTAGCGCCGGGTTATCCAGCCCTACGGATTTATACTCATCTTCTTTATGGCGCATCAGCTGACGTGCGCTACTGAAGCCCAGCTGCTTAACCAGCGCTTTCAGCGTTGCCGCATCCGGTGGGGTGTCCAGGTAGCGGATCACCTGCGGCTGGATGCCCCGACCCTCTAACAGTGCCAGCGTTTCGCGGCTCTTGGAACAGCGCGGGTTATGGTAAATCTGTACATCACTCATCTTATTTCCTCCGGCCTCTTCATTTCGGGCCCGTTTTATTATCTCTTTTGATACTGACGGAAGCGTTCCTGCAACTGTCTCAGCTGGTCGATGCGCGCATCGTACCGCGCCTGCTTCAGGCTACCGAGCGGCACTTGAGAACTGGCGCTGCTCAGGCTGCGGATCGCCTGATCGAGCTGCCCGGCCAGCGCCAGACCTTCGGCCCGTGCGGCCTGTTCTTCATCCGACAGGCCCTGCGCTGCGGAGGCCTGGGCCAGCAAATCCCAACCGTTGGGGTCGTCCTTATTGGCCCAGGTATAGCGATACAGCACTTTGCTGGCGTTAGCGGGCTGTTTCGCTTCCACATAGGCATTCGCCAGGTTGAGCTGAAGTACCGGATTGCTGCTGCTGGCTTTAATGGCCACCAGACGATTAATGGCCTGCTGCGGCTGGTTCAGACCGATATCGATATCGGTAATAATATCCAGATACCAGACGTTATCCGGCTGTTTCGCCAGCAGCGGGGCAATGATGTTTTTCGCACCGGCATAGTTTTTGGCCTCCAGCATTTGTACCGCTTTACCGTACTGCGCGGCGGCCTGTTCGCGGCTGTTTCCCTTCGACAGAGAATCCAGCAAATCTTCGGTTAGCTGGTTCTGCCCGGTAGAAAACATCCCCAGCGCCCTGACTTTAGCCATATAGAAATCCTGAGACGACTGCACCACCACTGGTTTCATCTGATTAGCACGGTTGCGGGCATCGGACAGTCGGCTGTCGGGAAGGGGGTGAGTTAACAGGATTTCCGGTGGCTTGGAGGAAAAACGCGACTCGTCGGCCAGCTTTTGCAGAAATGCAGGCATTGCTTCCGGATCGAATCCCGCCCGCTGCAATACCTGGATACCAATACGGTCGGCTTCCTGCTCATTTTGCTGAGTAAAGCTGATAATCCCCTGCTGGGTGCCTGCAAGCGTTCCGCTCAGCGCCGCCATCCCCGCCTGCGGACTGGCCATGGCCAGCAGAATCGAACCCAGTGCGCCCACCCAGGTCAGCGGCGCGTTTTTCTGCTGTTCTTCCATCGCTCGGGCGAGGTGGCGCTGGGTAACGTGCGAGATTTCGTGCGCCATCACCGAAGCCAGCTGGCTTTCGTTATCGCTGTAGCGGAACAGGGCGGAATGCAGCACAACGTTGCCGCCAAAGAAGGCAAAGGCGTTAATTTCATCGTTGCGGATCAGGTAGAAATGGAACGGTGTTTTCACCGACCAGGCGTGGGCAACCAGCCGCTGTCCGAGCTGATTGATGTACTGATTCATTAGCGGGTCGTTGATGATTGGCGCGCTGGCACGCAGCTGGCGAACATAAAAATCCCCCATCGCCAGTTCCTGATTGACCGACAGCGTACCACCCGCCGTCGTACCAATATCCGGGAGATTGTCAGACACATCGGCCTGGACTGGCGTAGCACCACCCGCCAACAGGGAGATAACCAGCGAAGTTAGCAGGCTTTTCTTCAATCGGTTGAACATAGGTAAACCCTAACAAGGACGTCCAATTTTTGACCGGCAGGATGCCGAAATGTTCTGCAAAGGGTGAAAACTCCGCACCCATCGACATCTTAACCAGTGGTTGGGGGGAATGAAATGGTAAAACCGAGTGAAGTAGGGGGCAAAGCTCGGAATGACTGGCGGGTCGGCATTTGAGAAGCGCCATCAATAATTAATTCGGACTGTGGACGTTAGAATATTCCCAAAACAGTTGGGAGGTGTACAATCGTAGAGTGCTTTACCAGGGCATATCTCGCACTTTTTAACAAACGCGCATAAAAACTACAAGGCGCTAAAAAAATGAAATTATTCACTATGGTGAATCCATGTTAAGGCAATTACGCCCTAAGACGGATTTGCGCACGCTGATCACGCTGCTGGCCGTGGCAAGTATTGTCATCACGCTGGCGAATTCTCTGTACGCCAGCTGGCGCGTGCAGCGTGATGTGCTGATCGGGAATACGCTGGAGTCTAACCGGGTTTATGCCACCAAGCTGGCGGCAACCTCGGAAGTTTTCTTCCAGCTGGCCCAGTCGCAGCTTTCCTATAGCGCGAAAATGCTGGAAGGAGGGCTGGATAATGAAACGCTGCTGCAAAAAGAAGTCGATCGTCTGCGTGAACAAACCAGCAGCTTTAACTCGGTGGTGATTGTTGATGCCAACGGCTGGGTGAAAGCCATCTCACCGGAGTCGCTGATGTTAAAAGGCATGAAGCTGACCTCTTCCGCTGCCAAACAGGCTCTGACCCAGCGCAAGCCGATGATTAGCGATCCGACGATCTCTGCCGCCAATAACCTGCTGGTGTTTATCTCCTGGCCGGTGTGGTCGAAAACCGGCGGTTATCTTGGCTACGTCGGCGGATCGATTTATCTGAAAAAGAAAAGCATTCTTAATGCCCTGCTGGGGGAACAGTTCTACCGTGATGGCTCCTCGCTTTATGTGGTGGATGCCGGGAATCAGGTGCTCTATCACCAGGATCGTAATCTGATTGGTAAAACTATCCCGCCGATTATTGATGACGAGCAGCGGAAAAAAGAGAGCAATGGTTCGCTTCAACTGGAAGGTGACGGCGGGCAGTCGATGCTGGCGGGCTACGCGATTGTTCCGGCTTCGGGCTGGATGATTGTGGCGATGAAACCGAAAGAAGCGACGCTGGCACCGCTGAACAGCCTGCTACTGCAGGTGCTGAAACACTCCGTGCCTTTTGCGCTGCTGACGCTGATTCTTGCTCTGATACTCGCACAGCGTATTGCACTACCGCTCTGGCAGCTGGCGCGTAAAGCCAGTCAGATGGACACCTCTGAGGCCTCGCGTGAAATTAGCGGCATCCGCTCCTGGTACTATGAAGCTTCGCAGATCAAACGGGCGATGCTGGCCGGTATCGGGCTGATGCAGGACAAGATTGGCAGGCTGAAAAGTGAAGTGCAGACCGATCCGCTGACCGGGCTGCTCAACCGACGCGGTCTGAATGCTGTGCTGGAGTATTTCCTGGCTACCCAGCAGCCTTTTGCCGTGCTGGCGCTGGATATCGACTACTTTAAACGGGTGAACGATACCTTCGGCCATGATGTGGGCGACGATGTAATTGAAAACGTCGCGCGTCAGCTGGAATTCGGCGCGCGGCAGACCGATGTTATCTGTCGCAACGGCGGTGAAGAGTTTCTGATGATCCTGCCTGCGACCGACAGCGAAACGGCACTGGCCATTGCTGAACGTGTGCGCCGGCGTATTGAAATTCAGGTACTGGACAGAGTTGGCAGTATTACTATTTCAATCGGCGTTGCTTTCTGGACGCCAGAAATGAAAACCATGGAACACACGTTTAAACAGGCCGATGAAGCGCTGTATCAGGCCAAAAACGCCGGTCGTAACCGGGTAATGACTCTGCAAAAAGCTGCCGTGCAGCCGGAAGCCGTTCATTCAGCTACGTTCTGATCTTGACTCCCGCCCCGCTCCGCAGCGAGGGCGGTGAGTTTCAGTTACACTCACCTCATCTTTCCAAGGCAAGGACTCCTTCATGCTGGAACTTTTACTGCAGTGGTATCGCCGTCGTTTTAGCGACCCGCAGGCCATTGCTCTGCTGGCGATCCTGCTGGCAACGTTCTGCATTCTGTTTTTCTTTAATGGCCTTCTGGCCCCGCTGCTGGTGGCAATTGTGCTGGCTTATTTACTGGAATGGCCAACGGTACGGCTTGAAAGACTGGGCTGTTCCCGCAGCTGGGCGACCACCCTGGTGCTGATTGTCTTTGCCGCGCTGTTGCTGATTTTACTGCTGGTAGTGGTGCCGGTCGCCTGGCAGCAGGGGATCAATTTGACCCACGAACTGCCCAGCATGCTGACCCGCCTCTACCAGTTTGCTACCCGCCTGCCGGAGCGGTTTCCTACGCTGATGGATGTCGGCATCGTGGATATCGTCGTGGAAAACCTGCGTACCCGGCTGAGCGGTCTGGGCGATCAGGTAGTGAAATATTCGCTGGCCTCGCTGGTCGGGCTGATGACGCTGGCTATCTATCTGGTGCTGGTACCGCTGATGGTCTTCTTCCTGTTGAAAGATAAAGAGCAGTTGCTGAATGCAGTTCGCCGGGTGCTTCCGCGCAATCGCGGTCTGGCCGGGCAGGTGTGGATTGAGATGAACCAGCAGGTTTCCAACTATATACGCGGAAAAGTGTTGGAAATGGTTGTTGTCGGCATTGCCAGCTGGATAGGATTTTTGGCGATCGGCATGAACTATGCGCTGCTGCTGGCGGTGCTGGTTGGCGTTTCGGTACTGATTCCGTATATCGGTGCCATGGTGGTAACTATTCCGGTCATTGGTGTCGGTCTGGGGCAGTGGGGACTGACCGGCGATTTCTGGACTATGATGATTATCTATCTGATTATCCAGGGATTGGACGGCAATATTCTGGTGCCGGTGCTATTTTCGGAAGCGGTCAATCTTCATCCGCTGGTGATTATTTTGTCAGTGGTGATTTTCGGCGGGCTGTGGGGTTTTTGGGGCGTGTTCTTCGCCATTCCGCTGGCGACGCTGATCAAAGCGGTGGTCCATGCCTGGCCGGACGAGCTGTATAAAGAGTAATGATAGAGCGGGCCGCGTTATGCTGGCCCGCCCGTTTAATCAGGTACAATCTGCCGCTGCGAATCAGGCCGCTTTCAGATAATCCATCACGATGTCGTGGTGATTGCTGGTTTTAAAGTCGTCAAACACCTTCTCAACCTTGCCGTCAACGCCAATCAGGAAGCTGATGCGATGAATGCCGTCATAGGTTTTACCCATAAAGGTTTTCTCGCCCCAGATACCAAACTGTTCGCATACCGCGTGGTCTTCATCTGACAGCAGGGTGAAATTAAGCATCTCTTTTTCAACAAAGCGGGAGAGCTTCTCCGGTTTATCCGTGCTAATACCCAAAACTTCAACACCGGCTTTTTTCAGCTCATCCATGCTGTCACGCAGCCCGCACGCCTGTACGGTACAGCCCGGCGTCATCGCTTTCGGGTAGAAATAAACCAGAACGCGCTGCCCCTGGAAGTCGGCCAAATTTACTTGCTCGCCATCCTGATCGGGCAAGCTAAATTTCGGTGCAATATCACCGGCTTTCAGTGGATTCATCACTACACTCCGTTTTTTATCATTTATGCTGTGGGCTAATTAGAACAGTTTCTTTCCGCAGTGGTGGACGGACCATTCAGGAACCGTGGTGCGAAACCGCCTTAATAGTGCCCTGAGCATGAAGTTCTGTACATAGGCGGTTAAACGCCTGCTCGATATGTGACGCATCCTGGCTGGCAGGACTGTGTGCCGTCATTTGAATATAAAGCAAAGGCGGCTGATTATCCTGGGCTGGCTGGGTTCTTGAGGCCAGCTCCGCAATATTCATCTGATGCGAATCAAACAGATCGGTAAAGCGCTCAATAATGTGCGGTGAATCGGCAACCTCTACCTGCACCCAAACTGTGGCTGGCATCGGCGGCCGCACGCTGGCGCCGGTGCGTTTCATCACAATCAACAGCTCCAACTCTGCGCCTTTCAGCGGCAGCGTGGATTCAATCAGCGTAATCGCATTCCAGCTACCGGAGAGCAGCATAATAAAGGTGAACTCTTCGCCGAGCATCGCCAGCCGACTGTCTTCAATGTTGCACCCGCAGCTGCTGACGTGGCGCGTAATGGTATTGACGATTCCGGGGCGGTCAACGCCAAGTGCGGTGATAACCAGGTGGTGCTCGGGTGACTGCGGCAAAATCATGCTTCCTGTCTAAATGCTAATAACCATAAGGTAAACATAAAAAAAACTGCTGACAAGGGCCTGAGCCGCCTTGTCCGCTTGCTTTTAATGCTCGGTCAAACGTACCATGAAGCACTTGTTTGTCGAGGGGATCGCCAATGTTTACGGGAAGTCTTGTAGCACTCGTTACGCCAATGGATGACAAAGGTAATGTCTGCCGTGCGAGTCTGAAAAAACTGATTGATTATCATGTTGCCAGCGGTACATCGGCAATTGTTTCTGTAGGGACCACCGGTGAGTCTGCCACCCTTAGCCATGATGAGCATGGTGATGTGGTGCTGTTGACGCTGGAGCTGGCCGATGGCCGTATCCCAATCATCGCCGGGACCGGCGCAAACGCCACTTCGGAAGGCGTCTCTCTGACTAAACGTTTTGAAAAATCCGGTGTTGTCGGCTGCCTGACCGTGACGCCGTATTACAACCGTCCTACGCAGGAAGGGCTGTATCAGCACTTCAAAACCATCGCGGAAAGTACCGAGCTGCCGCAGATGCTGTACAACGTGCCGTCGCGCACGGGAAGCGATCTGCTGCCGGAAACCGTTGGTCGCCTGGCGAAAATTAAAAATATTATCGGAATCAAAGAGGCTACCGGGAACTTATCACGGGTAAGTCAGATCCAAGAGCTGGTTGATGAAGATTTCGTGCTGGTTAGCGGCGATGACGCGACGGCACTGGACTTCATGCATCTGGGTGGACACGGGATTATTTCCGTAACGGCGAATATCGCCGCGCGCGAAATGGCAGAGCTTTGTGCTCTGGCGCAGCAGGGTAACTTTGCTGAAGCGCGCCGCCTTAACCAGCGCCTGATGCAGCTGCATCAGAAGCTGTTTGTTGAACCCAATCCTATTCCGGTCAAATGGGCCGCGAAAAAGTTAGGATTAATAGCAACCGACACGCTGCGTCTGCCAATGACGCCGCTGACCGATGCCGGTCGTCCGGTTGTAGAGCAGGCTCTTAAAAACGCCGGCCTGCTGTAAATCTAGGGAGAATTGATGGCTTACTCAGTACAAAAGTCCACGGTAGCGAAAGTGGTGGGACTGTCGTTAGTGATGCTGCTGGCAGCATGTTCTAACGATCAGCGTTACAAGCGTCAGGTTAGCGGTGACGAATCCTACCTGCAGGCAGCCGATCTCAGCGATCTGCACGCTCCTGCTGGCATGATCCTGCCGCTGCAAAACGGTGAATTTGATATCCCGAACGTCAGCGATAAAGGGCAGGTGGGTAAGCAACTTGATATTCGTCCACCGGCGCAAACGCTGGCGCTGATGAACGGTACGCGCACTCAGTTTGCCGGTAATACTGGTACGCTGCTGGTGGATTCACGCACCGGTTCAATCTGGCCGCAGGTCGTCAGTGCCGTTCAGTCCTACAACTATCCGATTGTTGACCGTCAGGACGGCAATCAGACGTTGACCACCGACTGGGTACAGTGGAACCGTGCTGATGAAGACAATCAGTATCGTGGCCGTTACCAGCTGAGCGTGCAGCAGCAGGGCTATCAGCAGGTGCTGAACGTGAAGCTGCTGGAGCTTGAGCAGGAAGGCAAAAGCGTGACTGCGCCGATCCAGCTTCAGCGCTACACCGCGCAGATGCTGAACGACATCAGTACCAAACTGGATAAGATTGAAACCACCCGTGAAGATGCCGCGGCAAACCGCAGCGTGACTCAGATCGACGTGCAGAGCGGTGCCGATGATACCGGCCTGCCGAATCTGATCGTACGTGCGCCGTTCAACGCCGTTTGGCAGCGCCTGCCGGCAACGCTGAATCGTGTAGGCATGGAAGTGACCGACAGCAACCGTTCGCAGGGTAGCCTGAACGTCACCTACAAAGCGCCGGGCAGCAGCACCTGGGATGCGCTGGGAGCGAAAGATCCTGAGCTGACCAACGGTAACTACAAACTCCAGATCGGTGATTTGGATAACCGTAGTAGCCTGCAGTTCCTCGATCCGAAAGGACATCCGCTAACGCAGTCGCAAAACGACGCGCTGGTCGCCGTTTTCCAGGCGGCATTTAAGTAAATCCGAAGGCCGGGAATCTCTCCCGGCCTTTTTATTTACCGCTGCGTAAACGATTGCTTCGGTTTTTTACGCGCAGAACATATAATTCGCCCGGCAGAAAATTTTTAGCGGGTCGCCGAAGGCGGCCCGGACAGTAACCGTTCTCTACCCCGTCGATTTTTCAGGGGATACACGTTGGAGTTAAACAAGATGCAAAAGAAAGCTGAGTTGTATCGCGGCAAAGCGAAAACCGTTTACAGCACCGAAAACCCGGATCTGTTGGTACTCGAATTCCGTAACGATACGTCAGCGCTGGACGGTGAGCGTATCGAACAGTTTGATCGTAAAGGAATGATTAACAACAAGTTCAATTATTTCATTATGACCAAGCTGCAGGAAGCCGGAATCCCAACCCAGATGGAAGCCCTGCTGTCGGATAACGAAGCGCTGGTGAAAAAGCTGGATATGGTGCCGGTTGAATGCGTGGTGCGTAACCGTGCTGCCGGTTCACTGGTGAAGCGTCTGGGCGTTGAAGAGGGTCTGATCCTCAATCCGCCATTGTTTGACCTGTTCCTGAAGAACGATGCCAAACACGATCCGATGATCAACGAATCCTACTGCGAAACCTTCGGCTGGGTCAGCAAAGAAAACCTGGCGAAAATGCGCGACCTGACCTACAAAGCTAACGACGTGCTGAGCAAGCTGTTTGCCGACGCGGGCCTGATCCTCGTTGACTTCAAGCTGGAGTTTGGTCTGTTTAACGGTGAAGTGGTGCTGGGTGATGAATTCTCCCCGGACGGCGCGCGCCTGTGGGATAAAGACACCCTGAACAAGATGGACAAAGACCGCTATCGTCAGAGCCTGGGTGGCCTGATTGAAGCGTACGAAGAAGTGGCGACTCGTCTGGGCGTGAAGCTCGACTGATTCCTGCCAGGGGGCGCTTCAGCCCCTGAAAAAGCACGCTTTCTTTAAAGGCCAGGTTATCCTGGCCTTTTGTATGGTCCCTGCCTGAAGTTCACTTTTCTGGTTTTCCGCCTGCCGCACGACTAAAATCGACATATTCAATGTGTTGACCCTTTACAGATAAGAGGCCGCCTATGCGCTGGCAGGGACGTCGCGAGAGCGACAATGTGGAAGATCGCCGTAACCAGTCGGGTTCGGCAGGCGGCGGGGGCATTCGGCTGCCGCGCGGCAAGGCGGGCATTATCCTGCTGGTGGTGGTTGTCGGAGCGGGCTTCTTTGGCTACGACCTGACGCCGCTGATAACCGGTGACGGCAGCTCATTAACGCAGTCATCCAGCCAGCAGCGAGTGGGCGCTAACGATGATGAAGCCGCAAAGTTCAGCCGCACGATTTTTGCGCTGACCGAAGATACCTGGCAGCAGCTGTTTAAGCAGATGGGTGAAACCTGGCGCCCGCCTACGCTGGTGATGTATCGCGGACAGACGTCGACCTCCTGCGGGCGTGGGCAGTCGGCGATGGGGCCGTTTTACTGTCCTGCCGACAGCAAAGTGTATATCGACCTCTCCTTCTACGACGAGATGAAAACCAAACTGCACGCCGGTGGTGAATTCGCTCAGGGCTATGTCATTGCTCATGAAGTAGGTCATCACGTGCAGCATTTACTCGGCATCGACAGCAAAGTACGCCAGATGCAGCAGGGGGCCAGTCAGAAAACCGTCAATCAACTGTCGGTAAAAATGGAACTGCAGGCGGACTGTTTCGCCGGCGTCTGGGGCCACTATATGCAGCAGCAAAATATACTGGAAACCGGTGACCTCGAATCGGCCCTGAATGCTGCTGAAGCGATTGGCGACGATCGTTTACAGCAGCAAAGTCAGGGGCGCGTAGTGCCGGACAGTTTCACTCACGGGACTTCTAAGCAGCGCTATAGCTGGTTTAAAAAGGGCTTCGACAGCGGCGATCCCGGCCAGTGCAACACCTTTGCAGGCTGATCGAAGATGACGGAAATGGAAGCCACCGCACAGCTGCTGCGGCAGGGCTGGCGTCGCTTACTGGTCATTAGCGGTGAAGGGCAGTGGGCGGAACAGCAGGCGGCTCGCTGGATAAATCAACTCCCCGGCGACTGGCTGTGGGTGGGCGAAACGCCGCGTAGTGAACTGAACTGCCTGCCGGGCGCGATGCGTACACTGCTGGGGCGGGAATTTCAGCACGCGGTATTTGATGCTCGCTCAGGTTTTCATGCCGAAGCGCTGGCGGCGCTGGCCGGAACCCTGAAAGCGGGAAGCTGGCTGCTGCTGCTGGTTCCCGAGTGGCAGCGCTGGCCGCAGCAGGCGGATACTGACGCACAGCGCTGGAGTGAGAGTGATGCTCCCCTTGCCAGCACGCGCTTTGTACAGCGGCTACAGCAGCTCCTGCTGGCCGACGATCGCGTTGCCGTCTGGCGTCAGTATCAGCCATTGAACCTTCCGCCGCTGGTCAATACTCCCGCATGGCACAGCGACAGCCAGCAACAGCAGCAGATCATCAGCGCCTTATTGCAAAGCGAACCGGGCGTCTCGGTGCTGACGGCACCGCGCGGACGAGGCAAATCCGCGCTGGCGGGGATGCTGGCAGCTCGCTGGCCGGGGCGCTGTCTGGTGACCGCGCCTGCGAAGGTTTCGACGGCGGTGCTGGCCGATTTTGCCGGAGATAATTATGCCTTTATCGCCCCGGATCGCCTGCTGGCCGAGGCAGGGCTGCATCATGCCGACTGGTTGCTGATAGATGAAGCCGCTGCGATCCCCGCACCGCTGCTACGGCAGTTGGTTTTGCTATACCCCCGCGTGCTGCTCACCACCACCGTTCAGGGTTACGAAGGAACCGGGCGCGGTTTCCTGCTGAAGTTCTGCGCCTCGCTGCCGCAGGTGAAATACTATCAGCTGGATATGCCGCTGCGCTGGGCGAAAAACGATCCGCTGGAAGAACTCATTGGCGAAGCGCTGCTGTTTGACGACGCTGAGTCACCGGTGAGGCAGGGGGATATCGTTTATCAGGCGCTGGAGCAGGACGACTGGACGCGTCAGCCCGATCGTATGGCCGCCGTCTATCAGCTGCTGACCAGCGCCCACTATCGTACCTCGCCGTTGGATTTGCGACGGATGATGGACGCGCCGGGCATGCATTTTACCGCCGCGCTTCAGGGCGAAGCCGTGCAGGGTGCGCTTTGGGCTGTTGATGAAGGCGGGCTATCCGCCGAACTGGCCTGGGCGGTGTGGGCCGGATACCGCCGCCCGCGCGGCAATCTGGTGGCGCAGTCGCTGGCGGCGCATGCCGGACTGCCCGAAGCGGCACAGTTACGATCGCGGCGCATCAGCCGTATTGCGGTAAGCGCGCCGCGGCGTGGACAGGGCTGTGGCCAGCGGCTGATTGCGATCTGCCGTGAGCAAAGCGAGGGACTGGATTTCCTTTCGGTCAGCTTTGGTTTCACCACCGATCTGTGGCGATTCTGGCAGCGCTGCGGCTTCCAACTGGTGCGCTTTGGCACTCAGCGGGAAGCCAGCAGTGGTTGCTATGCGGCGATGGCGATCCTGCCGCTCAGCGATGCCGGCCGGGCATTATTGGCGCGTGCCGTACTCCGGCTTGAGCGCGAGGGTTACTGGTTAAGCCATCTGCTGGAAGATAACACGCTGCCGCTAAACCTGCAGCCGGGTGATGGTCAGCTGAATAAGGACGACTGGTGTGAGCTGGCGGGTTTCGCCTGGGCTCACCGACCGTTTGAAGCCAGTCTTGCCGCGCTGGGGCGGCTGGCGCAGCTGATGCCGGAAAGTGCGCCGCTGCTCTGTGCCGCGCTGCTACAGCGACAATCTGCGACGGAAATATGCCGCCAGTATCGTCTTGCCGGGCGTAAGGCGCTGCTACTGGCGTGGCGTGCCGAAGCTCAGCGGGCGCTGGCGATCATTGATGCTGAACGGGCGCTGATCTGGCAGCAGCGGGTTATCTTGTTGCAATAAATCCAACATCTCTGTCAAAAATCTGCCGTTTTCTCCGTCGGTAAGAGGCGTATGATCGCTTTATCGAATAAGGAGAGCACCATGAAATATGACCACGTTGTTGTACATAGCCCGTCGCTTCCGGCCACTCAGCTGTTTTTACTGTTTCACGCAGCCGGGGATAAACCGGTGGCGATGGCACAGATCGGTACTGAGTTTGCCAAAGCCTTCCCGCGGGCGCAGGTGGTCAGTATTGGCGCGCCCGAGCCGGATAGCCACTGGTATCCCGCGTCAGGCAGCGAAGATGAGCAGGCCCGCGTAGCCGCCGTGCTGCCCGGCTTTATCGACGCCGTGCGCCAACATCAGCAGCAGAACGGCGTGCGTGCCGAGGCCACCGCACTGATTGGTTTCGCCCAGGGCAGCACGATGATCCTCGAGGCCGTTGCTCAGCGCCCGGATCTGGCCGGTCGGGTTGTGGCCTTCAGCGGTCGCTATGCGGCTTTACCGCAGAAAGCGAGTACGCGGACCACCATCCACCTGATCCACGGTGATAACGACGTTACCGTTCCGCTGACGCATGCGGTTGATGCGCAGGAGCGATTAACGGCAATTGGCGGTGACGTCACGCTGGATATCGTTGACGATTTAACGCATGCCGTAGATGACCGGGCGATGCAGATGGCGCTTGAGCGGCTGCAGTTTACCGTGCCGCGCCGCTACTTTGATGAAGCGCTTGGCGGCGGGCGGCCGGGTGATGATGATGTGATCGCGCTGATGTAATATTTTCAGTCAGGCCTGATGGCCTGGCTGGATTTATTTAGTTTCGCTTATCATGGCTTCACGAAGAATTTTGTTAATACGTGTCTGGTAACCGGGGCCCTGGCTTTCAAGCCAGTGAATCACATCGGCATCAATGCGTACTGTTTTCTGCACTTTACGAGGGCGGTAAAATCTACCGCGTTCCGCTGTAGCCCACTCATTATCCGAGAGAACGGGAGCATCCTGGCAGTTAATATCCTCATCCTTGACCTGCAGTAATCGATCAATTTGATGCTGTTTGGTTACCATTGCTCGTACCTCTTAATCTCTTTTGACACAGCTTTGCGGGCGGAGATGATTCGAATGCGATTATCACGGTCGGTGCTGACAACCAACAGCAGCGTACAGCCTCTGACCCTTCCAAGATGCTGCCACCTTTCTTCTTCGTAGTTCTCCGTGTAATCCCTGACTGAAAGGATATCGCGGTCGTCAAAAACTTCGCAGGCCATTTCAAAACTGACGCTATGTTTATGCAAATTCTGTCTGGCTTTCTCGAGATCCCACTCATAGGGGTACCCATTGTGCATGTGTAAAATGGACATCCTTGCTCCATGTAACAACATTCCTGTAACTACATAATAGGTCGAATTATGAGCGCGTCAATAGCGGCTCTGGAAGCAATTCCAGAGCCGTTTCGTGAGTGATGCAGATAAATTAGTGAGTGAAAGGCAGGTTACTTCTTCTTCGGCCAGTCGTCTTCATCATCCCATTTGTGATTGAAGTCGCGATGCGGTGGCAGTTCTGGCTTATTTTCCAGGAACTTTTTATGGTCGATACGCTTCAAGTCCTTATAGACGTTCATCAGAATGCCAACCATCAGCAGGATCACCAGGATCCACCAGTACTCTTTAAAAAATTCCATATCCTCACCTCAGAACGCTTACGCGATCAGCTGTTCCATAATGCGCTGGTACATACGGCTCAACAGCTGGAGATCGGCGGCCTTCACGCACTCGTTGATTTTGTGAATGCTGGCGTTCACCGGTCCCAGCTCCACCACCTGAGCACCCATGCGGGCAATAAAGCGCCCGTCGGACGTACCGCCGGTTGTTTCAAGCTGTGGCCTGATTTCATTATAGTGCTCAACCGCGTTAACCACCGCATCAACCAGCTTGCCGCGTGAAGTGAGGAACGGCTGACCGGAAAGTTTCCACTCAATGCTGTAGCGCAGCTGGTGGCGATCGAGCAGTTCCTGTACTCGCTGTTTGATTAGCTCATCGGTCAGTTCGGTGCTGAAGCGGAAGTTGAACTGCACGAAAAAGTCACCTGGGATGACGTTGTTGCTGCCGGTTCCCGCCTGCACGTTGGCAATCTGCATACTGGTAGGGGGGAAGAACTCATTGCCGCGATCCCACTCTGTGGCGACCAGCTCGTTCAACGCAGGCATCGCACGGTGCACCGGGTTATCGGCGAGGTGCGGATAGGCAACATGGCCCTGCACGCCGTGGATAGTCAGGTTCGCGGTAATCGACCCGCGACGGCCGTTTTTCACCACGTCACCCACGACTTCGGTGCTGGAAGGTTCGCCGACCAGGCAGTAGTCCAGGCGCTCGTTGCGCGCCATCAGCGCCTCAACCACCTTAACGGTGCCGTTGGCGGCGCTGGCTTCTTCATCGGAAGTGATCAGGAAGGCCAGGCGACCTTTATGTCGCGGATGTGCGGCAACAAATCGCTCCGCGGCAACCACCATCGCCGCCAGCGAACCTTTCATATCCGCGGCACCACGGCCAAACAGCATGCCGTCGCGAATAGTGGGTTCGAACGGAGGATTGATCCAGCGGTTGGCATCGCCGGTTGGGACCACATCGGTGTGTCCGGCAAAGGCCAGCGTTTCGCCCTGACCGCGCCACGCCCAGAAATTCAGGGTATCGCCAAAGTTCATTGGCTCAACGGTAAAGCCCAGTGCCTCAAGGCGAGCAATGAGAATAGCCTGGCAACCGGCATCATCCGGGCTGAGGGAAGGGCGACGAATAAGCTGCTGCGTCAACTCAATGACCGGACAATACATAATTAACACTTCTCCTGAATAAACTGCTGATACGTGGCTTCACTGAAGCCCAGCAGCATAGAGCCGTCTGCGGCGCAGAGCAACGGGCGTTTAATGATTGCGGGCATTGCCAGCATCAGTTCCTGTGCGGCTGCTGCATTATTCACCGCTTCGCGCGTGGCTTCATCCAGTTTGCGCCAGGTAGTACCGCGCGTATTCAGCAACGGCTCCCAGCCGAGAACCGCAATAAACTGGCCCAGCAGCGCCGCGTCCAGCCCGTCGGCACGGTAATCATGGAACCGATAGTCGGTATTGTTGGCTTCCAGATACTTGCGCGCTTTTTTAATGGTGTCGCAGTTTTTAATGCCGTACATGGTCAGCGTATTTTCAGAGGTCATAAAACTCTACCTGTCATCGGGAAACGTTCAAAAAGGTATTATTCCACAGAATCACGCTGTTGGGATGGCGGAATCGCTATATGTATCAAGGATTGCCGTCCGAAAAATCCATCGGGCGGCCGTTGAGGCGCACTTACCCAATAAGATAAATACAGAGCGAAAGCGTAATCAGCGAACCGAGGGTGGACAGCAGAATCACGCGAGATACAACGGACGCTTCACGCCGGTAGTATTCCGCCAGCATAAATGGACCGGTGCCGGTCGGCAGAGCACTGAGCAGCAGGGCCGTTTTAGCCCACAGCGGCGGCAAGTGAAACACATAAAAGGCGAGGACCCAGGTCATGAGCGGGTGAACAATCAGCTTTATCCCGACCAGCTGCATGGAACCTCTGCCGGACCCTGTCTGCCTGTGGGCTAAAAACGCGCCGAGCGAAACCAGCGCGCATGGCGTGGTTGCCGCACCCAGCATGGTCAGAAACTGCAATAAAGCGGCAGGAAGTTCAGCCCCGGAAACGCCCCAGCACGCCCCCAGAATAGGCGAGACCACCAGCGGGTTTTTACACAGTGAAATCAGCACTTTTCGCGCCGCCTGATGCCAGCTGCTTTCCGTTTGCAGCGCAACTTCAATGCAGATAACCGACAGGGAAAATAGCAGGCAAACCACAATCAGCGTGGCAATCAGCGCGGGTTCAAGGCCCGCAGGTCCGGCGACCAGCAGGCAGAGCGGGATGCCGATATACCCGGTGTTGGCATAGGAGGCACTCAGACCATCGAGACTGGCTTCGGCGAGGTTTTTCTTTGCCCGAAAGCGTATTAAGAGCGTAACGATAAATACCGACAGAGTGCTCAGACAGAAAACGGCAATAAACTGCGGATGCCAGATCTGGCTCAGGGTTGCCGTCGCCGTTGATTTAAACAGCAGGGCAGGCAGGCAAAGCCAGACCACAAAACGGTTAAGCTCGGAGGCCGCCGTGGCTCCCAGACGCAGGGTTTTACGGCAGACATAGCCAATCAGGATCAGGGCAAAAATAGGCAGCAGGACGTTGATGACAATCATTAACTCAGGTATCCCTGAAAATCAAAATACTCAAATCAAAAACTGCACCTTACTCCGTCGAATAACCAACGTTTGGGGTGCAGTCCATGTAGCGTGCTTTCCTAAGAATTAATTGCTCAGGTCGGAACCGTTAGAGGCAATGACCTTTTTATACCAGTAAAAGCTCTTCTTACGCGAGCGCGCCAGCGATCCATTTCCCATATCGTCCTGATCGACATAGATAAAGCCATAACGCTTTGACATCTGTGAGGTGCTGGCGCTGACCATATCGATAGGCCCCCACCAGGTATAGCCAAACAGCTCAACGCCGTCAGCGATGGCTTCCTGCATCTGCTCAATATGCAGGCGCAGATAATCAATGCGGTAGTCATCATGGATTTCGCCATTCGGCTCGACCTTATCCACAGCTCCCAGGCCGTTTTCAGCCACGAACACCGGCTTTTTGTAGCGGTCATAAAGCTGATTCAGCGCCAGCCGCAGGCCTTTCGGATCGATCTGCCAGCCCCAGTCGCTTTCCGGCAAATGCGGATTGCGGATGCCACCGGTGATCAGATTGCCTTTGACCCCTTCCAGCCTTTCCGGGTGCGCGCTGATGGTGCTGGACATGTAGTAGCTGAACGAGACGAAATCAACAGGATACAGCTTGAGAATTTCCTCATCGCCGCGTTCAATCTGTAACGTTACGCCTTTAGCGGCCAGCATTCTTTCCGTCCACGCCGGATAAGCACCGCGCGCCTGCACGTCGCTAAAGAACAATGACACGCGCTGGGCTTCCTCACAGGCCTGCAGATCGTCCGGATGGCAGGTATGCGGATAGAGGATCTGGTAGCTGATCATGCAGCCGACCTGTGAACCAGGGATGATTTCGTGGCAGGCTTTGGTGGCGAGCGCGCTGGCCACAAACTGGTGGTGTGCACCCTGATATTTGGCCTGCTCAAGGTCAGGGTGGTTCTCTTCAATCACGCCGACGCTGACGTACGGATGGTGTTTAACGCAGTTGATTTCGTTAAACGTCATCCAGTATTTCACTTTTTCCCGGTAGCGGGTGAAAACGGTGGTGGCAAACTTCAGGTAAAAATCAATCACCTGGCGGTTTGGCCAGCCGCCGTACTCTGTTACCAGCGTCAGCGGCATTTCATAATGAGAAAGCGAAACCACCGGCTCGATCCCGTGGGAGCGCAACGTATCGAATACCCTATCGTAAAAGGCCAGACCTGCCTCTACCGGTTCGGCTTCATCCCCACGTGGGAAAAGGCGTGTCCAGGCAATCGACATGCGGAAACACTTGAATCCCATCTCGGCAAACAGCGCAATATCTTTCTCATAGTGGTGATAATAGTCATTACCGCGACGCTTGGGATAATATTTTTTGCTGTCAGGATTTTGCGCTTCGGCAACCTGCGCATGGGTCATTCCGGCCCACTGATCGAGCCAGCGCTCTTTCGGTGAATTAATATCAAAAATGAAAACATCAGAGGCAGACAGGCCCTTACCGTCAACATCAAACGCGCCTTCAAGCTGATTGGCCGCGGTGGCGCCGCCCCATAGAAAGTTATCGGGGAAATTTTTAGAGAAAGTCATTATTTACTCCTTAAGCCGCAACGGAAAGTTTTAAGAATTCTTCCTGTGATTTAATATCGCCCTTCGCCATCAAACTAATATCGCCATAGCGTTCGGTATTGGTGACAATAATAATTACGCTTGGGTCGATATCGTTTTTAATTAATGCATCTAAATCGAAACGAATAAGCGGATCGCCGACTTTAACGTCCTGACCGTCTTCAATCAGTCGGGTAAAGTGCAGGCCTTTGAGCTTGACGGTATCAATGCCGATATGAATCAGGATCTCTGCGCCGGAATCACTTTCCAGCGTAATCGCGTGGTTGGTAGCAAAAACCGAACCGACTTTGCCGTTTACCGGGGAAATCAACACGCCTTCTGAGGGATAAATAGCGATGCCTTTACCGAAAACCTCATCCGCAAAGACCGGATCGCTGACCTCATTTAACGGCATCAGCCTGCCGTCTATCGGGGCGAAAAGACGCTCATCTTGGCTGATGATGACATTGCTTACTCCGGCCTTTAGCGTTTCTGCGTTGCCAGAAGGTGGCGATTTTTCCGGTGTTGTCTTAGCAGTGTCGCCGTCAGCTTTTTCTTCAAAACCAAGCAGTAGCGTGGCGGTAGTGGCAACGCTGAAGGCAACGGCAAGGCTCAGCAGCGCCCAGCCAAACGTTGGCCCGACCAGCGCCGGCAGGCCGGGTAAGCCGCTCAGTGCATAGGCATAGGCTTTCACGCCGAAGAACAACGCTACGCCACCGCCGCAGGCTCCGCCGATTAACGCAGCTGCAAAAGGACGTTTGAAACGAATATTAATGCCGTACATCGCCGGTTCCGTCACTCCCATCAGCGCACTGAATGAGGTCGAAATGGCCAGGCTTTTGGTTTTTTTATTGCGGCTGCGCAGGAACACGCCAAAGGCTGCACCCGCCTGGCCAAAGTTCGCCACGTACATAATAATCTTGAACGGATCGTAACCCAGCTTGCTGATGTTATTGATAATGATCGGTACCAGAACATAGTGCATACCGGTAATAATCATCAGCGAGAGCGTGCCGCCAACGATGATACCTGCCAGTGGCCCCATATTTTCGACCAGCCAGATAATGCCGCCGGATAAAGCGTTACCTACGGTAATACCGGCCGGGCCAATGAAAATCAGCATCACCGGTGCGACGATCAGCAAGCTGATGAGCGGCACGAACATGGTTTTTACCGCAGAAGGGATAATCTTATTAAAGAACCCTTCCACGTAGCTGAGCAGCCATATTGACAGAATAATCGGGATGACCGAGCCCGCGTAGGAGACGGCAGAAACCGGGATATCGAAGAAGGTTACGGGATCGCCCGACTTCAGCAGCGTGACCAGCGTGGGGTGAAACAGCGTTGCCGCCAGCGCTACCGAAAGGTAAGGGTTTGCGCCAAATTTTAACCCGGAACTGTAGGCGATAACGATCGGCATAAAGTAAAAAACGCCGTCGCTGATGGCCGAGAGGATCAGGTAGGTTTGGTTAGTATTCGCCACCCAGCCGAACGAAATAAACAGCGACAGCAGGCCTTTCATTATCCCGGCCCCGGCAATTGCCGGAATGA
Source organism: Erwinia sp. S43 (assembly GCF_016624745.1). Classification (NCBI taxonomy): domain Bacteria; kingdom Pseudomonadati; phylum Pseudomonadota; class Gammaproteobacteria; order Enterobacterales; family Erwiniaceae; genus Erwinia; species Erwinia sp. S43. Next base: position 56,427 of record NZ_JACVTX010000027.1, read on the forward strand.
TCGGGGAAAAAATTCCGGAGATAATTTCCAGCGCTGAAGAGACAGGATTACGGCGCTTTTTCTCTTTACCTTCGCCTTCCTTCGCGTCGTCGCTCTTTTTAAGATGCGGCAGTTCCGCCTGGATGGCGCTGCAGATCTGCGTGACTTTGTTACCAATGATTATCTGAAACTGATCGCCAGATAAATTGACACCCATGACGCAGTCTAAATTTTCCAACGCATTGCGGTCTACCTTACTGTTATCCTTAAGATAAAATCGCAGTCGGGTAATGCAGTGAAACAGTGAAACGATATTATTCTCGCCACCCAAATGTTCAATAATCTGTTTAGCGCTTTTTTGATAATCCACGGAAGGTTATCTCCAGATAAAGACCGTAGCGGTCAGTAAGACAATTGCCGGTTAAACCGGACACCTTTCTCCTTCTGGGGTTTGCCTGATTGAACAGTAACAAGCCTAAATGGAAGTTGTATGACGTTTTACAATATTATAAATATGTACCGTTAAATAGAGTTTTTCAGAATTGGTCATGACATGACCGTAATTCTTTTTGGTGAATTCGCCGATCGCGTTGACGCAGCTATAGGCTTTCTCATGTTTATTATTCGAAAACTCAAACAGGTCATCGTCGTCATTTTCAATAATAATGCCGCCGATAACACGTTGAGCAAAAAATTTCACGTGTGTAATAAAACGCTGCCAGGCGATCCCCTGCTCGTCGAAGGTAATGCCGAACCAGTATTTTACAATGCTCTGAATTTGATGGATAAGTTTGGTTATTTCAATAATCTGTCCATCGGGTGCCTGCATCCCTGAGTTAACAATATGCAATGCAATACTGCATGCCTCGGAGTCCGGCAGTAGCAGCCCGGTATAGGAAGCAATTATCGCTAATGCCTGATGGCCAACAAGATACTCCTTGCGGTAGAAGTGTTTAACTTCCCACTGTAAGGGAGAAACCAAATCCATGCCGTTTTTATTACGCTGGATAGCAAAGTTTAAATGATCGGCCAGCGAAACATAAATTATTTCGCTAAGCGGGTAGTTCAGTGAAGAACGGGCCAGATTAACGATATCATCCGTCAGCTGAATGATTTCAACGGGCACTTCATTCAGCAGCACTTTGAAGCGGTCATTCACCTTGTCATCATGTAGATGAAATGTTTTTTCGACATGGGCAACATTCACTTCATCACCCACGCTGGCGTTAAAACCCAGAGCTTTCCCCGTTAGGATAACTTCGACACCATTAGAATCCAGAGAGCTGACGACATTATTATTAAGTATTTGCTTTATACGCATCAGAAACTCCAAAAACAAAAACGGGCAAAAAAATATTTGAATCCAGAATAAATCTGGTTCCGCAATATTGTTTTGCCCGCCGAACGGTAACAAGCTTCATGCATTTAGCGAGACACTATAGCGCAACGCTGCGTCAGTCAATATAAGTAAAGTCTTAGTACAATCTTTGTCTTCAAAGTGTGATTTGGCGCAAGTTTCGTGCTCAGCACAAACCCCTGCCTGTACTTTTTATGAACAAGGATGCCGTCTGGAATGCATAAATTATCCACTAACAGCCAATATCTACCTGTAAAAGTGATAAAGGTCACACCTGAAGAATAATTTAATTGAAAAAGTAAAATGCTATGTTTAGGGTTCCGACTCGTTGGGCGTTACTGATATTAATCAGGCGCTACTTTCTCAGATTTAAAGTTTATTAATTAGTATCACAGGGCGTCACTTTCAAAAGGCGAAACCTGGCGGAGCGTAACGATTCGTTACCAGCTCCGTCAGGTTTTTTTTTTGCTAAAAATTCCGTTCGGGGCGTTTGAGTTAAATTCCGATGCGGAAGTTTAAGACGAGTTTTCACCATAAGTTCTGGGGTTTTAAAATGAAAAAATACAAAATCAAACCGATTTGTATGCTGGTCGGCGTTGCGCTGTTTTCTGCTCACGCAACTTCATCTGAATTATCCATTGAGCAGCGATTAAAGATTCTGGAAAAAGAACTGTCTGATAATAAAAAAGAGCTACAGGCAACGCGGGAAGAATTTAATCAGTACAAAGCCAATGAAAATAACGCGAGAAAACAGGCGGTTCTGGTCGATATGCCGATGGCTAAATCCGCAACCACCGGCGTTAATCATCAATCTGCGAGTCACAGTACGCTCGCTACTACACCGGCGAAAGATAATGGCGAATTGAAGCTTGCCAGTGAGCAATATACGCTGAAAGATCTGAGCGACTATGTGAAAGATGATATTGGTTTTACCTACGCAGGGTATTTCCGTACCGGGTGGGGGACGTCATCGAATGGTTCACCAAAATCCTGGGCAATTGGTTCACTGGGGCGACTGGGTAATGAGTACACCGGATGGTTCGATCTGTTGCTGAAGCAGCGCGTGTATCGCGAGGGCAATAAAAGCGCCACGGCTATCGTGAAGTTTGACGGCAACGTCGGGCAGCAGTATGCCACCGAGTGGTTTGGCGACGACGCCAGCAATGAAAACCGGATGCAAATCCTGGATATGTATCTGACCACCAAAGGGTTCCTCTCCTTTGATGAGAACGCTGATTTTTGGGTCGGTAAGCATTCACTGGCACCTTATGAAATTAAAATGCTGGACTGGAAAAGCCATCGTTCGGGTGCCGGTGCGGGGCTGGGGGTAGAAAACCTCAATGCCGGATGGGGAAAACTTGACCTGGCATTAACCCGCGAAGACTTTAATCTCTACACGCGCGACTATTCTGCCTCTCATCAGGTGAATACCAATCAGGTTGAGGTCAGATACAAGAACATTCCGCTGAGCGAAGGCGGCGATCTGAGCCTGACCGCGAAGTATATGATGGGCAATAAAGATGAGACGCAGAAGTCGGGAGAAAGTGACGGCAGCTACTTCAAACTCAAAGATGCCTTCCTTGCCAGTGCTATTTTTAACCAAAAGTTTGGTAAAGGCAGCTTCAATGAGTTTACTGCCCAGCTGGCCAGCAACTCGATTGCCAGTAACTTTTCACGGTACGCTTCATCCAACCCGTTTGGTGGTTTGAACAACTACTACTATGGCGATCATACTGATGGGCTCGCCTGGCGATTGATCTCTCAGGGTGAAATGTACCTTGGAGAAAAGATTATCCTGGCCAATGCGCTGGTCTACTCTTCCGGCAATGATATTTTCAGCTATGAGACGGGTGCCCATTCCGATTTCAACAGCATGCGTGCGGTCGTGCGGCCTTCCTGGATCTGGGATAAATACAATCAAACCGGCGTGGAGCTGGGCTATTTCACCCAGACGAATAAGAATGCCAGCGGCACCTCATTTGACGAATCAGGTTTAAAAACAACGCTGTATCATATGTTTAAAGTTGATACCAGTCTGCTGAACTCCCGGCCGGAGATCCGCTTCTACGGAACCTGGCTGCGCGTGCTGGATAATGAACTGGACCAGTTTACCTTCCCGGACCAGAAGAAAGATCAGTTCACCATCGGCGTTCAAACCGAGGTTGGCTGGTAACGATTAACAGAAGGGACGGCGAATGCTGAGCAAACCACCGGTACGGTTATCGGTGGTTTTCTTCCTCTGTTAATCAATTCCTTATCGCAGATCGGGGGCACGCAGAACTTTTGGTGCCCAGAAGGTAAACTCAGACATTCGTACCCTTCTGTTTTTTGTGGGATTCATCTATATTCGGAAGAATGCAAAGCAGGATAATAGCTGCGAGCAAAACATCTTCAGGGTGAAGGCCCATTTTCAGGAGGAGGGGAACCATGAACTATTTGAAAGAGTCCGCAGTGCATGCGGTAGAAGAAACCCAGTCCACGATTATTCTCACGCGGAAGAAAAAGACCCGCTGTGAGGAGTTTGCGCACGTCGTTGAAGCCGTGATGCGGGACTATCCTGATGCCAAAACGCATATCGACAGCGAAAGCGGTGGTTACGATAAGATCATCATTCTGAAGTAACCGAGCTGGTGGCCCCCAGAAGGGGCCAACGTTAGCCGTTGATCAAATTGTGCACTCCAACACAATTCCCGCAGAATTCTGCTATCAATGGTTTCCTCGATAGCAGTAAATGAGATCTCCGTCTATTCTTCTCGCCAAATTGCTTCTAAAATAGCCCCACAAAAAAGAGAGGCTATGATGATCGACTTGGAATTAGGGAACTGGAAAGACTTTATCGAAGCAATGTTACGCAAGTAATTCGCTCTGCTAGAGAGAAGCATGGTGGCAAACCAATCCGCTTTATCTTCAGTAACCCGTATTAAAAAAGGCAGCCATTCGGCTGCCTTTTGCTTATTTTAGCTTTTCTTTCAGCGGGAAGCGTCGCCGCACCAGCATGAAGAATAGCGGCACAAAGAAGATGGCCAGCACCGTGGCTGATATCATTCCGCCCATCACTCCCGTCCCTACCGCGTGCTGGCTGCTGGAGCCCGCACCGCTGCTCGTCGCCATAGGGAGCACGCCGAAGATAAACGCCAGCGAGGTCATCAGGATCGGGCGCAGGCGTTGGCGGGAAGCCTCAAGCGTGGCTTCGATCAGATCGCTGCCGCGCGTGTTGAGCTCGTTGGCAAATTCAACAATCAGAATGGCGTTCTTCGCCGACAGCCCGATCACCGTTAGCAGCCCGACCTGGAAGTAAACGTCATTTTCCAGCCCGCGCAGCCAGGTCGCCACCAGCGCGCCAATCACTCCCAGCGGAACGACCAGCATGACCGAGAACGGGATAGACCAGCTTTCATACAGCGCGGCCAGGCAGAGGAACACCACCAGCAGCGAGAGAGCGTACAGTGCCGGTGCCTGTGCCCCGGTCATACGCTCCTGCAGCGAGGCACCCGTCCACTGAAGGCCGATACCGGTTGGCAGCTGACTGACCAGGTTTTCCATGATATCCATCGCCGTACCGTTACTCACGCCAGCGGCGGATTCACCGACAATTTCTACCGCCGAGTAGCCGTTATAGCGTTCCAGACGCGGCGATCCGGTTTCCCAGCGCGAGCTGGCAAAGGCGCTGAACGGCACCATCTGCCCGCTGCTGTTTCTGACGTACCATTTATTAATGTCGTCCGGCAGCATGCGGTACTTCGCTGCGGCCTGAACGTAAACCTTTTTCACCCTGCCGCGATCGAGGAAGTCGTTAACGTAGGTGGAGCCCCAGCCGGTTTGCAGCGTGCTGTTAATATCGTCGAGCGATACGCCCAGCGCCTGTGCCTTGCGCTGGTCGATATCAATGCGCAACTGCGGGCTGTCATCCAGTCCGTTGTGGCGCACGCGAGTCAGCGATGGGTTATTTTTCGCTTTCTCCAGCAGCGTGTCGCGCGCGTTCATCAGCGCCTGATGCCCCAGTCCGGCATGATCCTGTAGCTCCATATCGAAACCGGCCGAGTTGCCCAGCCCGGTAATCGCAGACGGGCTGCTGGCGATCACGCGAGCTTCGGTGATGTTTTCAAAGGCTTTGGTTGCGCGCTCGATGATCGCAAAAGAGGAGTTCTCACTGCCTGCACGCTCCTTCCAGTCTTTCAGGCGGACGAAAAGACGCGCGACGTTTTGCCCGTTGCCGCCGGGGCCGGCACCAACGGTGGCGAACACGGAAACCACGTTATTTTTCTCAGAGGTCAGATAGTAGTGTTCAACTTTCTGCACCACCTTCATGGTTTGCTGCAATGTGGAACCGGAAGGCAGCTGTACCTGGGTGGTGAAAATCCCGCGATCCTCCAGCGGCAGGAATGAGGTGGGTAGGCGCAGGAACAGGAACGCCATAATCGCCATCAGCGCCAGATACAGCACCAGCCAGCGCCCGCCTTTAGCCAGAATGCGGCCAACTCCGCGCTCGTAGCGTTCGGCATTGCGATTAAACATGCGGTTAAACCAGCCGAAGAAGCCACGACGGCCGTGATGATGCCCCTGCGCCAGCGGTTTAAGCAGTGTTGCGCACAGGGCAGGGGTGAGGATCATCGCCACCAGCACCGACAGCACCATCGCCGACACGATAGTGACAGAAAACTGGCGGTAGATCGCCCCGGTGGTGCCGCCAAAGAAAGCCATCGGAATAAACACCGCCGACAGCACCAACGCAATGCCCACCAGTGCGCCCTGAATCTGCCCCATCGACTTACGCGTGGCTTCACGCGGCGACAGGCCTTCCTCACTCATTATTCGTTCAACGTTTTCCACCACCACAATCGCATCGTCCACCAGCAGGCCGATCGCCAGCACCATCGCGAACATCGTCAGGGTGTTGATGCTGTAGCCGAAGGCGTAGAGCACGCCAAAGGTGCCAAACAGCACCACCGGCACGGCAATGGTTGGGATCAGCGTGGCGCGGAAATTCTGCAGGAACAGGTACATCACCAGGAATACCAGCAGCACCGCTTCAAACAGGGTTTTCACCACGTCTTCAATAGATGCTTTAACAAACGGCGTAGTTTCAAACGCGATTTTGGCTTCCAGTCCGTGTGGGAAGTAGCGCGACAGTTCGTCAAGGCGGGCGCGGACCAGCGTATCCGTTTGCAGTTCGTTAGCGCCGGAAGCCAGCTTCACGCCCAGCCCGGATGCAGCCATGCCGTTATAGCGGCTGAGGTAGTCATACTTCTCGGCACCCAGCTCCACCTGGGCCACATCGCCCAGTGTCAGCACCGAACCGTCGGTGTTAACGCGCAGGGTGATATCGCGGAACTGCTGCGGGGTTTGCAGCAGCGACTGGGAATTGACGGTGGCATTCAGCGCCTGTCGATCAACGGACGGCAGCCCGCCGAGCTGACCCACGGCAACCTGGCTGTTTTGTGATTCAATTGCGCTGACCACATCGCCGGTGGTCAGCGAATAGTTAATCAGTTTATTGGGGTCCAGCCAGATGCGCATCGCGTACTGGGAACCGTAGGCATCTACCTGGCCAACGCCGTCAATACGGCTCAAAGGGTCCTGAATATTACTGGCCACGTAGTCGGAGATATCCTGCTTGTCCATGCTGCCGTCGGTGGAGACAAAGGCCACCATCAGAATATTGGTATCCCCGGTTTTATTCACCGTTACGCCCTGGGACTGCACATCCTGAGGCAATTTTCGCAGCGCGGTTTGCAGCTGGTTTTGCACCTGCTGGCGCGCTTCATCAGGATTGGTGCCCGCTTCAAAGGTGAGGGTGATAGTGGCCTGGCCGGTATTGCTGCTCTGCGACGACATATACATCAGGTTGTCGATGCCGGTCATATTCTGCTCAATGACCTGAGTCACGGTATTTTCAAGCGTTTCAGCAGAGGCGCCGGGGTAGTTTGCGGTAATACGAACGTTAGGCGGGGCCAGGTCGGGGTACTGTTCTACCGGTAGCGACATAATCGCCAGGCCGCCGGTAAGGCAGAGAATAATCGCCAACACCCAGGCAAAAATGGGGCGGTCGATAAAAAAGTTCGCCATTGCAAGCTCCGCAGCTGATTATCGGAATAGAAAGAAAAAGAATTCACCAGCCAGATCCGTTTGGCGCTGAAATGAGGCGTCCGGTGCGGAGCGGATTTATCAACCGATTCAACAGGCTCCATCGATTCACCACTTTACCTGCCTGGCCGATCGAAATCGTGGAGAAATTGAGGAGAAAGTGTAAATTAGCGTGGAAAATTACAGGGGATTATTTACTTCCTGACGCATTGTGTCACTGATGAGACTCCAGCCAGAGCACGGTGGCGGCAACCCGCGAGCGTACGTTAAGTTTACGCAGCACGCTGCGGATATGTACTTTGACCGTTTGCTCGGAAATCGACAGATTCTCAGAGACTTCTTTATTCGACAGGCCGCGCGCCACCTCTTTCAGCACGTCCAGCTCACGAGCGGTGAGGATCGCGAAAGGATCGCCCTGCCAGGCACGGTTTTCCCGCCAAAGCTGCATGGTGTTGCTGAATGCCTGCCCGCCTTCGGCAACATTAATAATCTGCGCCAGCATCTGCTCGGGTTCGCCGTCTTTCAACAGGTAGCCATCAACGCCCGCATCGAGAAGGGTAAAGAAGTCGCTGCGGCTGTCGGAAACGGTCAGGATCACCACCCGGCAGGGGATCGATTCACTCCGCAGTATCTGTAATGTCTCCAGACCGGAAAGCCCCTTCATATTGAGGTCCAGCAGCACCAGATCCGGCTGTATCTGCCGCGCCAGCGTCAGCGCTTCCGTGCCGTTACTGGCTTCCGCAACCACCTGAAAACGGCTGTCCAGCTGCAAGAGCTGATGCAGACCGCGACGCATCAGCGGATGATCGTCAACGATTAATACGCGAATAACTGTGTCGTTCATACTTCACTCCCTGAATGTGCGGATGAGGGTATCGGGTCTGCTGCGGCAGGCAATACACTTTCTGTGGCCGGCATAAATTGCAGTGCGACGCAGGTGCCACCGGTTTCGCCGCGCGTGATACTGAGCGTGCCGTTCAGCCTTGCTGCCCGTTCATGCATGATGGTCAGCCCGTAGTGATCCGGAGGTTCCTGCTGGCTGGCAATACCAACACCATCGTCCATAACGGTAATGTTCAACTCGCCCTGGTCATCACGACGGGTAACGACGGTTATATGTTGTGCATGAGCGTGACGAATGGCGTTGAGCAGCGCTTCGCGAACGATTTGCAGCACGTGGATCTGCTGCTGGGCCTGTAGCTGCCCGTCAATATCGCACTGTAATACAATCGGCGCGTCGCTTTGCGGGCGCAAAGGCAGAATCACCTGCTCAAGCGCCCGGGAAAGGCTGGCGGGTTCAATCGTCAGGCGGAAGGTGGTCAGCAACTCACGCAGCTGTCGGTTGGCGGCGGTCAGCGCCTGTTCAAACTCGGCCACCACCGTTTGCGCCTGCGTGGCGTGCGGTTCAAGCGTTCGTTTCAGGCGCGCAATCTGAATACGTAAAAACGTCAGTGACTGGGCCAGTGAATCATGCAGTTCACGAGCAATTGTCGCGCGCTCCTCAAGCAGCAGCAGCGTTTGCACCTGCTGCTGCGCCTGCCACAGTTCCAGTGCGTGAACCAGCAGGGAAGCGACCCCCTGCATCAGTCGCGGTTCGCTGCTGTGCGCCTGCCAGCGCAGCAGGCCACACGGCTGCGGCTGGTGGCTGAGGTAGAGAGGAATGGAATGCCACGGCAGCTGTGGATCGCTGTGTCCGGCGTGCAGTTCGCCAAAGTCAGGCACGGAAAACTCTATACAGTTGAGTCGCTCATGGCGCAGTACCAGCGCCAGCGTGAGTTGAAATGCTTCGCGGCCTTCCACACTGCGGCTGAGCCGCTGCGAGCAGGCATACAGCAGAGTGAGGCGTCGATTGGCCTGGGTCAGGCTTACCGTTTTTGCCCGCACCGTCTGTGACATCGCCGTCCATGACTTTTCCAGTTCACCGGACATGCGCGTGAAGGCGCGCGCCAGGACGCCAAGCTCATTGTCGAGCTCGGTACTCAGCGGCGGCAGGGTAAAACGGGTCTGTTCAACGGCTTCGCTGGCGCTGAGTAGCTGCCTGAGCGGCCCGACGATTTTTAGCCGAATATGGCGCAAGGTTACAATCACCAGCAGAGCAATGGCGGTGAATCCCAGCAGGCAGGTCAACGCCACGATGCGCATTTTCAGCTCAGCCCAGTGCTGTAACGCCAGTACAAAATGGTCAATCTGCACCACGGAATGAATAATCCGCGCAACATGTTCAGCGTTAACCTCCGCGCGGTTGGAATTCAACGAGGGTTGCAGCTGCTGCCAGGATGAGAGCAGATCGTGGTAGCGCTGGCGGACGGCATCCGGCACATAAAACCGGTCAAGTGACTGTAATGCCGGGGCCAGCAGCGTTTGCTGATACTGATTGATATCTTCAGACTGCTGGGCGGAATGTGAGGTGATGTCCCACGCCAGCCTATAGCTTTGCATCCGCAGCGAACCGGCCAGATTAATGGCTTCCGCATCGCGCAGGCTGCCCGACAGCGTCAGCAGCGCCAGTCCACTGGAACAAATCGACAGCAATACAATAGCGAAAAGCGTACGCGCGATGCTGTGGGTGACGGAGCGTTTGACTGATGGCATGCATTTATCCTTAATTTGCGTAGGGATATTGTAACCAAAGAACCGTTTTATCTGAAGCCACCCTGCACCGTGATTCATTTTCTGTTACATCCGGCTTGTTCATGCACATTCCCTGACACTAGCTGGCGTAACGCTACGCTGTGCTGACAATGCTTTAAAGCTTTTACCCACGGCTCACTCTGCTTTTCATTGTATTGGTAATAATTAGCTCCGTAACTAACCCGTACCGTTTGAGGAGCACCAAAATGAACAAAACTATACCCGCACTGATCGCGGCGACCTTATTAGCTGCGACCTCTTTCTCTACGCTGGCTGCAACGCCGGTTGACGGTAGCCAGGCCATGAATATGCAAAGTATCGGTAGCGTCTCCGTTTCCGGTGTCCGAGGTTCGCTGGATGATGCAACCCATCAGCTGGCGAAAAAAGCGGAAGCGCAGGGTGCCAGCCACTATCGCATCGTTAGTGCCGACACCCCGGGCGACTCCAGCCTGTGGAGCGGTACCGCGGAGATTTATCGCTAACGTTTTTACCCTGTAATACCCCTATCCCTGTGTAGTCCCTGTGTAGTCCTTAGTGCCATCACTAGCCGGTCGCAAATTGTGACCGGTTTTTTTATGCGCCACTCGACAAAAATTACAAAACCTCACGATTTCGTCCGCGGATTTTTTGCGTCGACCTGACAGAACGGTTAGGATGCATCGCCGCAATTTCCCGCGTGTCTTTAAATATAACTACAGTGCATCGGGTAAGTACTCAAAGTTGCAGCAACCGACGCAATCGTTTGGTCGGAGCATAAAAATAACAGGATACCAGGACGGGTAACCGCATCACTTGTGGACAGGACAATAGGATAGAAAATGAAAGCTGATAAAGTATCTGGCGCAGAAAAACGCGCTGCCAAAAGACGTTGGTTAAATTCGCAGGATTCTGGCTATAACAAAGCGATGGACAATCGCCACGTGCAGATGATTGCTATCGGTGGCGCAATCGGTACGGGCCTGTTTCTCGGTGCCGGTGCGCGTTTGCAGGTTGCCGGTCCGGCGCTGGCCATCGTCTATTTAGTCTGTGGTATCTTCTCCTTCTTCATTTTACGCGCCCTGGGTGAGCTGGTATTACACCGCCCGTCAAGCGGCAGCTTCGTTTCTTACTCTCGTGAATTCCTCGGCGAAAAAGCCTCTTACGTTGCTGGCTGGATGTACTTCGTCAACTGGGCGATGACCGGTATCGTCGATATCACGGCTGTTGCACTCTATATGCACTACTGGGGCGCATTCGGTGATGTACCGCAGTGGGTCTTTGCCCTCGGCGCGCTGGCTATCGTCGGCACCATGAACATGATCGGCGTACGCTGGTTCGCGGAGATGGAGTTCTGGTTCGCGCTGATTAAAGTGCTGGCGATCGCCATCTTCCTGGTGGTGGGTGTGGTGTTCCTCGGCAGCGGCAAGCCTCTGGACGGCAACGCGACCGGCTTCCACCTGATCACCGACAACGGCGGGATGTTCCCTAACGGCCTGATGCCTGCGCTGGTACTGGTACAGGGCGTGGTCTTCGCCTTTGCCTCTATTGAGCTGGTGGGTACCGCCGCCGGAGAGTGCAAAGATCCGAAAACCATGCTGCCGAAAGCGATCAACAGCGTGATCTGGCGTATCGGCCTGTTCTACGTCGGTTCCGTCGTACTGCTGGTACTGCTGCTGCCGTGGAATGCCTATCAGGCAGGCCAGAGCCCGTTCGTGACCTTCTTCAGCAAACTGGGCGTGCCTTACGTTGGCAGTATCATGAATATCGTGGTTCTGACCGCCGCGCTGTCGAGCCTGAACTCGGGCCTCTATGCAACCGGTCGTATTCTGCGCTCCATGTCGATGGGCGGTTCTGCACCGCAGTTCCTGTCTAAAATGAGCCGTTCGCAGGTGCCGTATGCCGGTATCCTGGTGACCGTCTGCGTTTACATCGTTGGCGTGTATCTGAACTACATCGTTCCTGCCAGCGTGTTTGAGATCGTACTGAACGTAGCGGCACTGGGCATTATCTCTTCCTGGGCCTTTATCGTGGTGTGCCAGATGCGTCTGCGTAAAGCGATCAAAGAAGGGAAAGCGGATGACGTCAGCTTCAAACTGCCGGGCGCGCCGTTCACCTCCTGGCTGACGCTGCTGTTCCTGTTCAGCGTGCTGGTGCTGATGGCGTTTGACTACCCGAACGGTACCTACACCATCGCATCGATTCCGCTGATTGCTATCTGGCTGACCGCCGGTTGGTTCTTCGTGCGTAAGCGTGCTCAGTCTCTGTCTGAAGAGCAGCATGCCGCAGCGGAAAAACTGATGAAGTAAACCCGCTGTTTCCCGGTCGGCGCTGTTTTCAGCCCGGCCGGTGTTTCAGATAGTTTTCCCTCTATACCCGTTCTATGATGACAGGCTCCTGATACCTTCACGGAGCCTGTATGTCCGCCAAGATCGACATCATCAAAAATAAAATCCTGTCAGAAAACTGGTTTGTCCTGCGTAACTTCACCTACGATTTGACCGCGAAAGACGGTGCGGTGATCCGCCACAAGCGCGAAGTTTACGATCGCGGCAACGGTGCGACGATCCTGCTCTACAATCGTGAGAAAAACAGCGTGGTGCTGACTCGTCAGTTTCGCATTGCCACCTGGGTGAACGGCAATCCCGATGGCATGCTGATCGAAACCTGCGCCGGGCTGTTGGATAACGACTCCCCCGAGGACTGCATTCGCAAAGAAGCCATTGAAGAGACCGGCTACGCGGTTGGCGAAGTTGAAAAACTGTTCGAGCTGTTTATGTCGCCCGGCGGCGTGACCGAGGTGGTACATTTCTTTGCCGCGGAGTACAGCGAATCTCAGCGCGACAACGCCGGCGGCGGCGTTGAGGATGAAGACATCGACGTGATGGAAATCCCTTTCCCGGACGCCTGGGCAATGATCAAAGATGGCCGGATCAGAGACGGAAAAACCGTCACGCTGCTACAGCACGCGCTGATCGCGGGCTGGCTCCATCTTTAATGCTCACGCGCATCGCCTTTAACAGGCTGGCTCCACTTTTAAAGAACGCGCATTGCCTTCAATAGGTCACCGTTACGGTGACCACATCGCTGTAGGTTCCTGCCGGTGGGCTGGTCTGGGTCGGGTTAATCGTCGCCGTATAGTTGATGGTTTGCGAGGTACCGCTGCCGGTCTGGCTGAGATTATTGGTGCTGGTCCAGGCCGCTCCCCCGGCCTGATAAAGCTGGTACTGCAAATAGTTATTGCCCGTGGTGCTGACCATCTGCCGCCAGTCGCCGCTGGTGGGAGTGGCGCTGGTAAGATTGACGCTGTAGCTGGCATTCAGCGTGCAGCGGACGCTCAGCGCGCTGCTGACGGTTTTAAACTCGGAGGGCAGGGCGGCGGAAGCGAATTCCACATCCGGAGCGCTGTCGATATAGCAGTCATTGATTACCGTCACCGTCACGGTGATGGTTGAGGTAGCATCACCGGTGGTATAGGCGCACAGCCCCAGTACGCCAAGAAAACAGATGCTGTAATGCCAGTTAATCGTCAGCGTATCGGTATAGACGCCAGCGGGAATGTTGATCCCGGCGCTCGATCGCAGATACAGCGGCAGCGTGCTGTCTGGCGCATTAAACAACCCGAGCAGCCCCAGCAGCGAGCGCTCGGTCCACGTAATCGTGCTACCCACGTTGTAAGTCGTGCCGCAGGCGGCATCTTTACACAGCGAATAGGGGATCGAGGCACCGGTCGCGCTGTACAACTGCGGCGATGTGCCGACGGGATGCTGTGAACTGCTGATGGTGGCGGTCACCGTGTTCTCCGCCAGCAGGGACACCAGGCTGCCGCTGGTACAGGCGAAACCGCTGCCGGTCGTAATAGTTTGCGCGCTGCTGGCAAAAGTAAAGGCGCTGATGCCGCCAAAGGTCGAAGTACTCGATGAGGCGCTACAGGCCGCATAACTCAGGCCGCTGGTCAGCAATAGCAGGCCGGCTAACAGAAGTCGCAGGGTCGCGTGCATTTTCATGGCTGTTTTTCCGCTGAAGAATTGTCCGGGCAGACAAAAGTGGCGAACAGGGGCGATGTTTTACCCGATGCATTTATCTTAAAGTCGTGACGGCAGCTTCCCTGCGGCAGCTTCACGACAATTTCATTGCTGGCTGCCAGTCCGCTAAGCCAGACTTTTCCGCCGTAGCCGACCAGGGTGGTTTGCCCGCTGTGGGTTTCCATCACCGGTGTTCCTACCGGCAGCGGCTGCTGCTGCGCGTCGAGCAGCGTCAGGCTGGCTGAACGCACCGTGGTCACCGGGAATTTCACCAGCGTGCCGCTGCCTTCTCTTACCGCCACGCGGGATTCAATCTGCGGAAGCGAGGCATCCAGCGGCAGATCGAGCGGATCGATAGCCACTTTCGACGGATACCAGGCGCTGACCCAGGGGATAAGCAAGTGGCCGCGATCGTCGGTTTTACCGGTCAGCTGATTCTCAAAGGTGACCGGCACGTCGGGATAGCCGTCGGTACTGACCAGGATAAAAGCATCGTTAACTTTGTTGGTGGCAAACAGCGCGTTGTCCATCCAGATGACGGAACCACTGAGATCTGCCCACTGGCTGTTATTGTTCGATTCGCCGTAAACGCCGCCGCTTAGCGTGGCCTGGCTGAACTTCCAGCTGGCGTCGGCCTGATAGTAGTCGCTGTTGCCGTTGGCATAGGCGAGGTTCCAACCCAGTCCGCCGCTGACCGGCGCGCTGCGGTTAAAGTTAATGCGCTCACTGTAGTCGCCGCTGGTGCTGCGCTGTACGCCGGTGCTCAGGCTGGCACCCGATTCCAGCGGTACGATCACCTGCACCTGCGCATTATAACCCTGCTCGCCGAGGGTTTTGTTCAGTGCCAGGTAGAGGCTGCTGGAGCCCCACAGGCTGCGGCTCCATGACAGGTTTGCCAGCCGCGTACGACTGTTATCGCTGGCGCGAATATCGAAATAGCCCAGCCCGACGGTGCCGCCGCCCGCGCCCAGCGGCGCGAAGCTCAGCGTGGCCTGATCAGCCTGTCGGCTGAGCTGGGTGGCGGTTTTCCATGTACTGATATCCGTGTAGTTTTCACTGCGCTGCAGGTGCTGCATCGCAAGACCGAAATAAGAAGTGTAATAGGAGTAGCCAACCACGTACTGGTTGCCGCTGTCATCCGCCCGGCTCTGGCTGACCGCGCTACTCAACGTACCCCAGCGGCCCACCGCTACATCGCCGCCGATACCGCCAAGCTGAAGCCCCGGGCGGCCTTCCGCGTGCAGAGACAGAGTAAAACTGTTATTCAGGCCATAGCGCCAGATGCCGCTGGCTGCCGCATCGCCGTAGTCTGCGCTGCGGATGCCGTAGTTTTGCCGCAGTGCGCCCGCGGTTAAATCGAAATCGCTCAGCCCTTCGCGCAGCAGCTGGTTGGAGACATAAAACGGCACGCTGGTGGAAACCTGGCGGCCCAGCGCATCGGTGGTCACCACCGTGGCTTCCCCGGCACCGTTGATATAGGGCACGTTGGTGAGGGTAAATGGCCCGGCGTTGATACTGCTGCTGCTGGCCTTGTAGCCGTTAATAAACAGATCGACGCTGCCGGGCAGGGCGGCGTTGCCCGACCAGTTGATCAGCGGGTAGGTCACCAGATCGGGGCGCACGCTGAAGTTACGTGCTACACGAAGCCCGCCAAGCCGGGTTGAGTTGCTCCAGGTCAGCGAGTTATTGATCACATCACCCGCCTGCCAGGCAATCATATTGGCTTCATCGTTGTACTTCCACAGCGTGTCGTAGCGCAGATAGCCATCGGCGGCATCGTCGCTTTTCCCCGACCACCAGCTGCGCCAGGTACCCGTATTGGATAACGCCCCTGCGGTGCCGAACAGGCGCTGTTCCAGCCAGGTTGCGGTATAGCTCTGGCCATTTTCACTGTGCAGGCTGTAGCTGTCGTAGTTCAGCAGCAGGCCGGTAGAGCTTTGTGCAGGGGTAAAACCGAGCAGGTTGTTACCCGATATATTCTGCAGCGGCAGCCAGTTATCCGGCACCGTCAGCACCAGCTGCTGCTGCGTACTGTTATAGCTGGTTTTCACCTCGGGCAGCTGAGTGACATCAATCAGCCCGGTCTGGCCGCCAATGCGAACGTGGTTCCGCGTCAGCGCTCCTGCCTCAACCAGATAGTGTTCGCCGCGCGCCTGTACCGGGACGATCTGGTCGTCCGGCTGGCCGTTCACCACCAGCGTCAGATAGAGCGTATAGCTGTCGGTATTGCTCATCGCCCTGGGTGCGGCGGGGATGGCATCATATTCAGCGGCATACAGGCCGCGGGCATCCGGCATCAGGATGATTGCTATCGCCACCGTCAGCCGGGTCAATTTCAGGGCGGCAGGGGTGCGTTTTCTCATACTTAGTTCGCGGCCTGAATGGCCACCGGAGTCGTATTATCCGCCAGCTGAGCGTAGAGGGTCTGCCCACCGGAAGGCTGGCGCTTAGCAGGCAGCGGGAACGACATCTTTTGCCCCGGCAGCACATAACCCAGGAAGCCCTCGGACAGCCGCAGTGAGGCCTGCTCCGGTTTATTGCTGCTGCCCCAGAATACGTTACTCAGTCGGGCATGAACCACGCCCTGATTACGCACGGTGAGCCAGGTTTTGCCCTCGCGCTGGCTGAACGTCCAGCTCAGCTGCGGGCGGGTGGCCGTGCTGGCATCGCGTTTGCGATCGGTGCGTTCCTGGGTCCACAGACCTTCACCGTCCAGGAACAGCGGCAGCAGATAGCGCATTTGCAGCTGAAGCCCGGCATGTTCCTGCATCTCTTTCGGCAGCGAGCCGGGCAGTTCATCAATCACGATACGGTAGGATTGTTCACGACCGGCCGGAACGGTCACGGTGCGCATCAGGCGAATAAGCTGGCGCTTTCCCGGCTCGACGGTAGCAAAAGGCGGACTGGCAATGACATCCTGCTGATCGGCGTAGCGATCGCGCTGATCCTGCTGCTGCCAGCCCAGTACACGAACCTGTAGGTTGACCGGATAGCTGCCGCGATTCTCCAGCCACAGCGCAGACCCTTGCTGATCGGCTTCAATTACCTGGTAAACCGGCCATACCAGAACTGAGCTGGCGGCCAGAGCAAATTGTGGACACAGCGCGGTCAGCCAGAGCGCGCAAAATAACAACCCTGTTTTGAGTTTCATGTTTTTTTACCACGTTAGAGTCACGGTAACCGTATCGTTATAGGTGCCGGCGGCCGGAACGGTGCCGGAAGTCAAAAGTCGCGCATAAACCGGAAAGGTCTGGGTTGTTGCCGGGAACGAGGCAATGCTGTAAGCCAGTGCCCCGGTTCCCCATACGGTGCTGCGGCTGGCATCCCGATAGAGCTGGTATGCCAGCTTGTTGCTGCTTGTGCTGTTACTCAGATAGCGAGCGCTACTGGTGCCGCCGTTCAGGCCGTAGTCTAGGGCTATCGACATGGCGGTGCCCGGTGTACAGGTCACCACCACCGAACCGGCCCCGCTGCTGCTTACCACATCCACGTTGCTGCTGAGGTCGCCCACGGTGCCAAAATCGATAGTCCCTAACTGAGTCGTGCTGGCCGTGGTACTCCCCAGAATGCAGCCGTTGGTAATGGTGGCTGAAACGGTAAAGGTATCGGTAACGGTGCTGGCAGTGCTACAGGTTGTCACCAGTAGCAGAACGCTACAGAGGCGCACGTTGATTACCAGGCCAGAGTGGCGATCACGGTATCAACATAGGTTCCGGCCGCCGGAGAAGTATTGCTACCCTGGTCGGAAGGCAGAATACGACCGTAGATTGGGATGTTCTGCGCGGTGCCGTCAGCCGTCAGGCTAATGGTATCGCCAGCTTCAATCTCGGTAGTACGGGCGCTGTCGGAGTAGAGACGATAAGGAACCCGCGTGGTGCCGCTGTCGGATGACACGCTGCGCACGGTGCCGTTGCCGTACAAACCACCGTCCAGCGTCAGCGTTGGGCTCAGGCCAGCGCTGCAGGTGACCGTCACGGCGCCGCTGCCGTCAGCACCGGTCACGCTGCCGTCAATGGTATATTTCAAATCGGCATAGGTACCGAAATCCAGCGTACCCCATTTATTGGTGCCGGTAGAACCATCACCATTACCGACGGTACACGCCGAACCGATAATAACCTGAACGCCAATTTCACCGGTTAATGAACCGGTGGCCGCTGCGGATACCGGTTGCATAGCCGCGCTGCTTAATAAAGCCGCAGTTAACGCTGATAATAACAGTTTGTTCTTTTTCATAACTATCCTCATTATCGTAGTGATGCCCATTGGCTTGCTGTGTATAACAATTAAAAGGAGTGATGCTGAACAGATAAATACTTCATCAGCTGCGGCATATCAGCGATGTTAAGCTTTTTCATTAAATTCGTTTTATGCGTATGAATCGTTTTATAACTGACATTCATCTGCTTCGAGATAGTAATGACCGTATTATTTCGCGCCAGTAGCCAGGCGACATTCAATTCAGCCATAGTTAATGGCGTGCGATAAGCGTTCTCGCTATTAGTTTGCATGTCCAGTCTCGGGCTGACCACGCTTTGAATATGGTCCTGTTGATTTAATCCCGATATAATGGCTGTTATATTATCTCTCTTCGAGAAATAGCACTGAGCACCCATACCCGTCAGGTATTTAACTAAACCCGGTTCTTCCACGCTGGTAAAAATAATAAGCTTCACTTTTCTCCAGTGGTGGCGATTCTCACGGATAAACTCTATCCCGGTAATAATATCCATGCCGCTGTCATAAAGCTCAGTGAAAACAATATCTACGTCACCTATCTCCAATAACAGTTGTAAAGCTGAAAATGATTTCAGATTTGCCAACAATAAATAGTTTGAAGACTGACTAACAATTTCACGTAACCCCGCGGTGACGAATGCGTCGGGGTCCAGTATTGCTACTTTTTTATCATCATACCGCCGACAACTGGTTAAGCACTGGCGTGCTGACTTTGCATTTATTTATAAGAACAATTTAGTTATAAAAATTTTTCTTTAACAGTCTTCATCAGTAAAAATTACAAAACGGATGTTTATGAAGGCTTGATGGGTATTTTATGTGAGAAAATCCTGGGGAAAGATCATTATGCGGATTAAAAAACCAGGTCGTGGCTTGTGAAGGGTTTGCTAGCAACATAGTTAACGTTAATTTAGAGAAAACTTTACATTTGAGAACATAGGAATGTTCCTAGATATAGCGTTGTCGGCTTATGAAGAGCAAAAAAACAGCGTAATCCCGTTATCAATAGCGTTTGGCTAGTGGTAATTATTAAGCATATTCTGAATTAGATCCAGTTATTCATATAACTAACTAATTAGTTTCCGTTGCTAACTATTTTTATGAGTTCCAATTATTGATGTATTGGCGAGTGATTCTTAAGGAAGATTGCATGATGTCCAGCGTAGATGCCGTACTGGTAGTATAAAAAATAGACGAATGAGGGCGGCAGGAACGCGATCCCGCTCCAGATATTGGCGGATTTATATCGTTAGCAGGAAATAAGGGTGAGGCTGTTCACAAATTAATTCATTATTTAGCCACCCGGGTGGCGGTTTGCCATTTTTCTGCTCTCGCCTGCGTGATAGCGGAGTTTTCTGGCATGGTTGCAGGGCGTTAACGGGTTAATCGCCACGCTGCTACAGTCCGATAAATCTGATTGAGGTACGACTAAAGTCCTACCATCATATTCCTACACGCTGATTGTGCGAGGTTACGCGATCGTTGATATCCCACCTTACCAGGGACTCCATCAATGTTTTACTGTATGAAGTGGTTGTCGCTGGCTCCCCTGTTCTTCACAAGCCTGCTGTGCGCACAGCCTTTGCAGAAGACATTCGATAGCTGGCAAATTAGCTGTAACAACCTGAACAGCTGCGAAGCGCGCAGCCTGCCCGGTAATAACGGTCTGGCGATGACTATTGCGCGGCACGCCGGACAGGATGATAGCCCCTTACTGAAAATTGATTACGGCAATCGCTATAGCGGTGAGCTTCCCGGCGGCGCATTGCAGGATAATCTGCTGCTGGACGGTCAACGAATGAGGTTAGATCTCAAGCACTGGCAGACTACTCCCAACCATCTCATCACCAATCACAGCATCTCAATTAATGAATTCATTGCCCAGATTATGGATGCTGATTCAATCCAACTGGTCTACCGCGCCGATGCGTCTATTCGTCTGAAGGGATTAAAAGCTGCGCTGCTGCTGATGGATGAGGTTCAGGGGCGGGTGAACAGCGACAGTGCCTGGATTCGGCGCGGCGATCGTCCGGTATGGGATGTACCCGCAGCCCCCGCAATACCGCAGATTTATCAACCTGAGCGCCCGCCGCAGCCGTTAACGCCGGATGAAACCCGAGGGCTGATTGATTTTGGCAGCCTGCATATCAACAGCGATAACTGTTCACTGGACGTGCAGCGACGCGAAGTGTCGGTGTCCCCACTGACGGATGACAAGGCGCTGCTGCTGGTGGGCTGTGAGATGGGGGCTTATAACATTATCGATTTGGCTTTTGAGGTGACGCGCCAGCCTCCTTATATTCCACAACACATTGCGCTGACGCTGCCGTTTGTTCCTCCCGATAGCAACGAGCGGCAGCTGGAGCCAATTAATGCAGAATATGATGCGGTAAGCGGTGAGCTGCTGACGTTCAGTAAAACGCGTGGCCTGGGGGACTGTGGCGTAGCTACGCGCTGGCAGTTCAACGGGCGGGAGTTCGTTCTTGCAGAGTATGCGCAGGAAAGTACCTGCGATGCCTGGAACAGCAGCGATCGTTGGCCGACGCTGTGGGTGAGTCGGGTGGAGAATCAGCCCAGCGGTAGCGTTGAGCTTGAGCCATAAAATTTGCTGTGGGCGGTAGTGCTTCGGGTTCAGCTTCTGCGATTTATACAGTTGTTGCTGTAGTTGCTGTAGTTGCTGTGTGCCTCGGGTTCAGCCTCTGCGGCGGGCGGGCGGTCCTCGCGCCACGCTTTGCGTGGTGCCTTCGGTTTCGGCAGCGGGCCTGTCGGATCGGCGTGGAGCGGGCGTCCTGCCCGCGCCCCGCCTGAGCCCAGCATCCATGCTGGTCTCTCCGGCCCCGCTGCCTGCACCTCAGCGCTGTGGATTGCCCGCCCGCCGCAGAGGCTGAATCCGTTCCAATATCTGAGTCGCTTTAATAATTCATCGTTCGGTCAGTTAGTTGGGTACTTCATATATATATCTTCGATTTTGATAAGCGCTGATGAGGGAATGTATTAGTGACCCACCCGCTTGTAAGTCTGTCTATCTGTACTCCGGCCATGATGCGTTCCGGGAATGTTGCCAATGAATCTGCCTGGCCCTCTCCGGCCCCGCAGCCTGCACCTCAGCGCTGTGGATTGCCCGCCCGCCGCAGAGGCTGAATCCG